>JBLNAY010000317.1:0-4803 GCA_050259715.1 Candidatus Dadabacteria bacterium | reverse complement strand
ATCATTAGGAATAGGCAAGAAATACAAAAAGATTAAGGTGAGTCATTTGATTTAAAGGAAGAGGATATATATTAATAAAAAAGATGGCTCCAGAGGGAGCCATCTTAAAGATCTAAGATTTGATATCAAATTTCTTAGGTCTGATCAACGTTAAAGTTAGTACTTAAATTCAATAAATAAGAGATTTGGATATTAATTTTTATCCATTGTAATTAACTTCGACTATCGTTTTATTACCTCCCAAAAGTAAAAGTAACCAAAATGCCTTTGTGATGATTTCACTGTCTAATATGGGCAGAAAATAATATATTTAATACTACTCTTTGTATTTAATAATCAGCAATCTTGTTGATAAATAATTGTCATTTATTACTGTCAAAATGTATTTCGTATGCTTATTTTTAGTAACTTTATGTATTGTTTTTAGTAGGCACGAATATGAAGAACAGGATTAAACAAAGGGTGGATTTACTTCGATGGACAGGGCGATTACTTAAGCAAATTAATCATTGGAAGTTATATTTTAAAAAAGGGTTCCTGATTACAATGGGCACACTCACGTGGTCAGGTATTTGCCATTTGATGGAGATTAATCAACAGTTGATGAAAGACGGTATAAACAACTATAAATTATAAATCATGAGTGATATAATACCTATCCTATCGGGAATCAGGAGAGACATGGAAGCGTTACAACGTACGGTAGCCCAGATGAGCAAGACCCACGCGCAGCAGTTGAGCGAGGAATGGGTGACTAAGGAGCAGGTGATGGCCATCCTTAAAATATCTCCCCGTACCCTTGAGACATTTAAAAGG
This sequence comes from Candidatus Dadabacteria bacterium, assembly GCA_050259715.1. Classification (GTDB taxonomy): domain Bacteria; phylum Bacteroidota; class Bacteroidia; order Chitinophagales; family Chitinophagaceae; genus Flavisolibacter. Next base: position 3,987 of record JBLNAY010000317.1, on the reverse strand, counting down.
AAGGGAATTTTGCCCTTTACCAAAATACAGGGGATGTTTTATTTTCGCACGGCCGACATCGAGAATTTGCTAAAGCAGAACTATGTAAAGAATGGGACTGCAAGGGGGAGCGGAGGCCTATGACCTCCTTTTTTGCATTTTAAAATAAAACGCGTTTATAAAGCAACAGCTACCATTGGGTATTCGTAATATGTTTTATACATTTACCCTCCTAATTTTTGCACGACCAATAGATAGCTAAGGCAGGGATTGATTGCGAGAAGGAATTGTGGAACAAGGTCAATGCATTGAGAGGAAGCTGTGTTGGAGAATTAGCAGTTAACCATTTGCAGATAAAACACAATAAATACTTATTCGGCTTTAAACCTAAACCCTATGAAAAAGCTCTTTACACTTTCAGCTTTGTTGATGATATCACCAATATTGTTTGCCCAAAAGACCTATGTCCCTGATGATCAATTTGAGCAGGTATTGATAGACCTGGGGTACGATTCAGGAGCACTGGACGATTCGGTGGCCACAAGCAATATAATTACTGTTACCTCATTGGATGTAAAAGGCAAAAACATATCTGATCTAACCGGGATTGAAGGATTCCAGGCATTAACAAGGCTTGAATGCAGTGACAATAACCTGACGAACCTCAATCTTAGTCACAATGTTTTATTAACGGAATTGACCTGTGAAAATAACCGGCTGACCAGTCTGGATGTTAGCCATTGTCCTGATTTAAGTGGGCTATGGTGCAGAACCAATCAATTAACCATTCTGGAGGTTGGGAATAATTTAGCACTTAGAAACTTAAACTGTTCAAATAATCAGTTGACGAGTATAGATGTCAGCAAGAATACTTCTTTAAGCAGTCTTTTGATTGCTTCTAATCAATTATCAACTCTGGATATCAGTCAAAATAAATCCTTAACCGACTTTATATGTGAGGATAATCAAATAGGCAACCTTGATGTTAGCCAAAACACTGAATTAAGTTATCTTGGAGTAGGTGGCAATCAATTAACCACTCTGGATATTAGGAATAATACATTGCTAAATTCGATAAGCTGTGGAGCAAATCAACTAACAAGTTTGGATCTCAGTAAAAACACTTCTTTGACATCACTCTTTTGTGCCAGAAACCAACTGGTAAGTCTAGATGTCAGTTACAATACTGCGTTGATAACCCTATTCTGTAGTTTTAATCTTTTAACCAGCCTGGATGTCTCTCATAACACTAAGTTGCGACAGTTAATTTGCAATGCCGATGGCAACCAAATTACAAGTTTGGATTTAAGCAATAATGTTGAATTGACTTGGTTAGACTGTACTGCAAATCCATTAGGAAGCCTAGATGTCAGTCATAATTTATTACTGGAAAATCTAAGATGTGATAAAACCGAACTGACAAGTTTAGACGTTAGTCAAAACATTGCTTTAAAAGCCCTTTATTGCTCGAGTAACCACATAGACAGCCTGGATGTGACTCAAAATGTGAATTTAACGGAGCTGAATTGTGAAGGAAATGGAATGACTAAACTATCCCTGATCGATGATAAGGTTTTTAACTATTTGTACTGTGCAAGCAATAAGCTGACATTTGAGAGCCTGGAAACGATCGTTGAGTCAATGTCAGCCGTCGATACCACACATGGTAATCTACGTGCAGTAATAGTTAGTATGAATGATAAAAATAGTAACAGCAATCCAGTATATCTTAAATCATCCACAATAGGTTCTGAGATGTTTCACTATGCTCCACAAGATAGCCTTGGATACAAAAAGATAATTGCCAAAAAGGCAGGTGAAAGTTTTACGTATGGCTTTTATGTAGGTGGAAAACACAGTGTATATCAATGGTATAAAAATGGCACTAAAATTTCCTCTCAAACATCTGCAGCATTGAGCTTTACGGCTCTATCAAAAGAAGATGGCGGGGAATATACATTGCATGTAAAGAATACACTACTGCCGGAACTCACTTTATATTCCCGTCCAATGACTTTAAAGGTGGATAACAATACGGGAAATAATGAATTGTCTGATCCTTGTTCTACATTTTATCCCAATCCGGCAGAAGATCAGTTAATTATAAACGCCGGACAGGGATGTGTTGTAGTGATTTATGATCTTAATGGAAAAACGATCATGAAAAGGAATATATCTGCAGGAATGAGCGAATTGGATATTTCAAAAATAGAAGCTGGATCTTACATTTTAAAAATGATCTCAGAAAATAAGATTGTTACTTCTAAATTTGTAAAGATACAGCGATAAAGGGGAGCGGAACTCTGCGAGTTCCTTTTAAATCAAAATGCGGTCATAGACTGCAGCTCCTGGGCAATCATGCTATGAAAGGTGATATTTAAATTTCTTCCTGCAAATCACTGCAATCTAACGCATATTATACCATTGTTAAATAAGCTGCATTTATTATGATTAAATTTGTATAAGCAAATGACAAAGAAGAACATCCCGGGAAATGGTTCATCTGAAGTCGGAGCATTATTTAATAACCAAATTTAATTTCAATAATTATGGCTACATTTTTAAACGGTATTTTAGGTGGGTTCTCCGGCAAGGTGGGAACCGTTATCGGCAGTAACTGGAATGGTATTGACTATATGCGTTCAAGGGCTGCCAACATTACACAACCCAACACGCAGGCACAGCTGGCACAACGTGCAAAGTTTAGCATGGTGGGTAAATTTCTACGTCCCCTCATTCCATTTTTGCGTGTGGGGTACAAAAGCAGGGCAGTGAAACAATCGGCTTACAATGCCGCCTTGGCTTACACTTTGGAGAATGCTGTTACGGGCGCCTATCCGACTTTTGATATTGATTACACCAAGGTATTGGTATGCCAGGGCACTCTGCTGGGAGCTCAGAATCCTACTGCTGATTCGACTGCAGCCGGTAAGATCGACTTTACCTGGGATGATAATTCCACGGATTTTGGTGCAGAGGCAACCGATAAGGTGGTAGTGGTGGTATACTGCCCCCTGCTGAATAAATTTGCCCCTGTCATTGGTACAGCTACCCGCAGCCAGGGGGCATTGAGCATGACTCTGCCTGGGATCTTCTCGGGGCAGGAGGTGCAAACCTATCTTGGTTTCTGCAATGCCGACCAGAGTGAATTCTCCAATGGAGAGTTTTTGACAGAAGTGGTGGTAGCATAGCAGGGAGCAAGGGGCAGGGAGAACGGAAAGTGATCAGTGATCAGTGGTCAGTAAAAACAGTATTCAGTGGTCAGTAAAACAGTATTCAGAGAAAACAGTGAACAGTATTCTGGCCATCAATCCATCAATCCATCAGTGCCCTGCCCCAAGCTCCACGCTCCATGCCTTTTTATTCATCTTTAAAAATAAAACACAATGAGACATTTTATAGCATGTATCCTCTTTTTGTCAGGAATGATTATCATGGGAGCAGCTGGTGTACAGGCCATTCCATCTGCTGATCGGGCAACGGTAAAGGTGGAGAACCGTCAAACGGCTACTGCCACCGTGACCCAGGAAATGGAGGTCGTTGATGTGGAAGCGGAAAAACAAACCTTTGGCGGCTTTTGGGCTGCCAACTGGGGCGTATTGTCGCTGAGCCTTTTGAGCTTTCTGGAAGTTGTTACCCGCTTAACGCCAACAGAGAAGGACAACACGGTCCTGAGGTTTTTGAGCAATATTTTGAATGCCTTTATTCCCAACCTCAAAAAAGGGGGCGGGAGGCTGTAGGCAATGTGTGAAAATGAAGAAATCCCGATATGTGAATACCGGGATTTTTTATGGAGTTTTTCTAACAAGAGGAATCCCCTAACGGGAAAGGGCTGCATGGTTGAATGTTGCAAGGGTTTTTGTGCACAATTCCAGACAATGGCAACATTTTAACAATAGAAACAAAGAAACTCTGGGAGGCTGTGTGCACTTAATTGCCAAGTAAAAAGTCTTTTACCCTGGGCGATTTTTGTCAATAGAAAAGGAAAATTATGTGATAATATCTGGC
>JBLNAY010000316.1:0-5758 GCA_050259715.1 Candidatus Dadabacteria bacterium | reverse complement strand
AAAACCTACTGATATTCCTATCTTTTTAAACATCTTTATTAACTGGGATTGTTTATTAAAAAGTTGCAGTTAAACCCAATGTGAACGTTTTCACAGGAGGTGTTAATGAATAATCAATTGCGACACGAAACGGATCACTACCACGTACACTCACTTCAGGGTCCTGCCCAGTGTAATTGGTCCAGGTAAACAAGTTTTCTACAGTTACATAACCACTCACATTCTTCAGTTTCATTTTGTCTATCAGTTTACGTGCTGGCGTATAGCGGAGTGTCAACGTACGGAATCGTAAGAAGGAAGCATCTTCCACATAACGATCGGATCCCAACCAGTTATAACCGGAGCGGTATAATGCACGTGGCATGTCGGTAACATCACCATCTTTTCTCCACCTTCTCAACACAGCCGCACTTTGGTTATCGAATGAATACATATTAGTCGTCTGCATCTTGGTACCATTTACCACATCATATTTATAACGGTACGTGAAAAATGCAGTGAGTTTAAGTTTGCCTTTATAAGCAACTCCGGAACCGAAGCCACCTGTGTATTGAGGGTTACCATTGCCGAGGTACACTATATCCTGGTAGTTGATGTTACCATCATGGTTTATGTCCTGATACATGGCGTCACCTGGTTGGAATGTGTAACTGATACTTGGATAGTTGAACTTCATGTAGACGGTCTGGCCGGTAGGGCCAATAATTGGTTTACCGGAAACATCCTTTGCGATTGTTGCATCCTGATCTTTATATACACCTAAATATTTAAAGCCATAGAAGGAGCCAAATGGATTATTCACCTGCATGAAAGTTTTAAACTGACCATTACTTTCGATGTTACCCTTATCTCTTGGATAAAGGTCAGAAATCTCGCGGATCACATTCTGGTTACGTGCTATATTGAAACTGAAGTCGACCTGGAAAGTCTTTCCTTTATATGGAATGGTGTTTAATCCAAATTCAAAACCCATATTGTCCATAACACCCACGTTCATATCAACACTGTTGAAACCAGTAAATGAAGAAATCTGCAGGCCATTATAGAACATGTTCTTCGTTCGGTTTTTATAAAACTCCACATCTGCCTTTAACCGGCTCTGGAACATACTCAGGTCAAGCCCCAGGTTCTGACCTACCACGGTTTCCCACCTTAGATTCTGTAATTCCATATTGGCTGGATATACCCCTGCTTGTCCAAGGTAAGTCCAGTTGAACGTATTATACTGACTGAAGTAGCCATAATCTTTTCTCGGGGCATTACCACTTTCCGCATAGCTAAGCCTGAAGCTCAGGTCATCTAGCTTTTTGTTGTAACGCTGCATAAATTTCTCACCGGAAATTCTCCAACGTAAGGAAGCCGAAGGGAATAAACCATACCTATAGGCAGGTCCGAAACGGGAGTTCCCATCTCCTCTCAATCCAAGGTTCACCAGGTATCTTTCCTTATAACCATATTGGGAACTGAGTAACAGCCCTAAACTCCTTGTCTGTGCACCATTTGCTATCAATCGCGATTCACCATTCTGTGTACGCGAAGGAGATGATGGATCCTGTAAGATTGAAGATGCAGTGTTAGACGTTAATATCTCCTGGGAAACTGTTTTATTGTCACTCGTATTAAAGGTGATGAAACTTATCAGGTTGTGATCTTCATTCTTGAAGTGAGGCGTGTAAACCAAACTGCTTTTCGTCTGAACATTAAAGCCGTCAAGATTTCCATTATAGGCACGGTTTACGGTAAATTCTGTCCATGGTCTTCCCGTTGCCGTTTGTGGTAAGAAGCTTTTGTTAGCCGTGTTGTTAATGTCAAACTGAACATCAAAAGTGGTCTGCAATACTGACTTTATAAGGTCGTATTCCAACTTAAAGTGTGGAGTCACCCTTTGGGTCAGAATATTATTATTGGCATTATAAGCCATTGCCAATGGATTCACCGTACCCCTGATAGTACTACCGCTTACGCCTGTAAATTGCCCCTGTATATTGGAAGAAGGTGAAAAATAATTACCGGAGAAATTGCCGTATTCATCATATTCATACATGCTCATATTCGGCATCTTACGATAAGCAATATCTCTCAGGTTATCAGCAAAAGACCTGTTGTTATCCGTATAAGAAAATGCAAGGTCAGATTTGAAGCGGATGCGGTCAGATACGTTATAATCCAGGTTGATACGTGTATTTAACCTGTTTAAATAAGTACCAATAGTAGCACCCTTCTGGTTAAAATATCCTAAAGATGCAAAGTATCTTGCTTTCTGGCCACCACCGGTCATCGATATATTATGGTCCTGCGCATAGCCTACCTGGGTTATAGAGGAGATCCAATCCGTATTGTTGCTATAGTTATAAAACCAATATGGATCATTTGGATCATACTGGAACTCTTTAATAGTTTGTGTGTTCAAAGGCGCACCTGTAGCATTCATGTATTCTTCCGGAACAAGAGTGGAATACTGGTCACCGGTAAGCATAGGAATGGTATTGGGTTGTTTAGTTACAGAAGCCTTCAATGTATAGGTAAGTGAAGGTTTCCCTATAGAACCCCGTTTTGTACTAATGACAATTACACCACTTGCCGCTCTTGAACCCCAAACAGCTGTTGCTGCCGCATCTTTGAGGATGGTAATCTCGCGTATATCTGAAGGTGCGATATTAATCAATTGTGCATATCCAATTTCATCAGCCGCACCGAAGTTGAAGTCGGAAGGAATTTCTGTTTCGAAAGGCATTCCATCAACTACAATCAGCGGATCATTGGAAGCATTTACAGAAGATGTACCCCTGATTCTTATCTGCATACCGGCACCCGGATCACCGGAACTGGCGGCAATGTCAACACCGGAGATCCTTCCCTGCAATGCCTGGTCAATGGAAGCAGCCTGCATCTCTTCCAGGTCTTTAGCGGCAATATGTGACTGGGCTGTAGTAAGGTTCTTCTCCAGTATGGGAAGCATACCATTATCAGAGCGACGCTGGGCGGTAATGACTACTGTTCCCAAATCCCTTGCTGATGATTCCAGGGACAGGTTATACGTGGTACGGGTCCCAATTGCAAGTTCAACACTCTTAAAGCTAATATGTGAAAAAGAAAGCTGATTTCTTGTACTGGTTACCTTAAGAGAGAAGTTACCTTCAACGTCTGTTCTTGTTGCTTTAATAGTTCGGCCATCGGCATCCAATTCCGCGATTGTAACACCTTGAATGGGTTTTTTGCTTTCATCTAAGATTTTACCCTGTACAACGTGCGAGATGTTCTGCCCAAAGGCACTACTTCCTGCAACTAAGAGGAATAAGCAATACAACAGGTGAACTAAATATTTCTTCATAAATGGTATAAGCAGTTTAACGATATCTCAAATAATTATCGATCAGGTGGATGACGGTCCTGTTAGACAAATTGTTGCTCTGGCTGGTGACCAGGTTAGCTTTCCTACCTATAGCATCGCTTAGCTGGAAAACACCTCCCGGATACTGAATGGTTACATAGACAGGATCTCCCACATCATTTTTTAATAAGGTAGGAAAGGCACCCTGGTCTTTTCCATCCGCTATAACAGATCTTTTATCAAGTATATGGTACTGAATGAACTGTTCTATTTTGAACTTGTCAGCATCCAGGGTAGGTCTGAAGTTGGGTGTTACAGTGGTACCACTTACGGTGCCGGGAAGGAAGCCATCAATTACTGCTTGTTTAATGGCAGCGTTTTTAGGAACAAAAATGGTATAAAAAGAACCGGCCATAATGCCATTGATAGTCTTTCCTGTATTGTCCCAGGCTGTGGAATTTAAAAGATAGTTCCAGAAGTAGTTAAATTCCGAAGTGGTTGGTGTACCTAAAGTCTGCAGGTGTACTCCTACTGGCTGGTATGTAAAATAAAGAAGGTTATTAAGGTAAACAACTTTGCCGTTTTTAGTATTTTTAATACTATCTATTGTAACCGTTATGCCTTTATCATTGGTGCCGGCTGTCATAATCTGGTTGCCATTATAACGGATGTATTCACCACCATAAGTGCCAATAATACCGGAGAAACCAGGTTGACCAATGTTGTCCAATTCACCCTTTGGAGTTTCTACAACTGCGGTATTAAGTATACGAAGCAGGTTAATACGGTTTGAATCGTTTACACCTGTTTTATACATCCAGTTGTTGGTCGGTGAATAGTAGGAATAGCCCTCACGGGTCATCACATCATCCGGCATCATGAAAACAGTGAATTTATAATTGGGATTTGTGATCACATCTCTGAGACCCAGGTTCAACAACCGGGTTGTCATTGACATTTTCGGATTCAGGTAGGACTTGCCATAAACAGTTGAGAACACGTTTGGCTCATTCACTTTATTTGTGCCATAAAGTATACCATTACTTAGAATTTTACTCTCATAAATGTCACTGGTGGAGTTGATATGTGATGGTTCACCCAAAAAGTTATAGGTTACATTGAACTTACTGGGCCACATGCTGGTCTGCCACATGTGAGAATTAATAAGATCGGCTATAGCTTGTGTAGGAAGGTTGGTGAGACTGCCATAACCTTCAGAAAGGATCCTGTTCTCATAAGCCAGCAGGGAGTCATTTTTTGGAATCATCATCGTCCATCCATCCCTTTGACCGTCATTGTCCTGCAGCTTAAAGAAGTTCTCATTGTTGGGTGAATATGCCAAAAGGTTGGAGAATACTTTTACAAACACATTATCGGTCTTCCCTGTTAAAACCTGGTAACGATGTGTCGCATCCGGGTTGGTGAAGAACGAAACCATAAACTGTTCCATGAGTTTTCTGAACTCGCTGTACTCCGGTTTGGTGCGGATGTATTGATCAAGGCTCATTAGAGGAGTGATCACATGGTCAATCACATGGATAACCCCATTTTCTGCAGCGATATCCTGTTGTGTAACCTTTGCATTCACCACATTAAATCCGCTGAAAGAAGTATTGGGATAGAAATAATTGTAATCAGAAGAAGTTAAACCTCTTGAAGCAAAATAATCAGAAGTGAAAAAAGGAATGTATTTATTGTTGTTATCAGAAGTGCTATAATAACTGGTACCACTCCCTGTATTATTCCTATTGGAGGCCACAGCTACTACAGGGTCACCTGTGGGTGTCGTATCCTTGTAAAAGCCAGTATAATAAGCTGTACGCCTTTTAAACGCATTGTTTGGCAACCAGCCCGTGTTTGCCTGGTAATCATCAATACGATCCTTCTCAAAAGCGTTATAAACCAGCAAATATTGAACAATAGCCTGTGCTGACGCTGAGTCAATCGTTTCAACGCTGCTGATATTTCTACTGCTTAAATAGCTTTTAAATGCATTATCGCTGTTAAAAGCAGAATCAGTAGGCGCAAAAATAGTCCAGAAACCTGCTGTACTGAGTGTTTGCTTATAGCCGGCTTTGTCAATGAGGGAAACAAATTTGGTAAAATTTCCTTTAGCCTGTAATTGCTGGTAAATAGGAGGTTCGAGGCTGGCTGGCCTTTCATAAAACGTGTCAAACTTTTTACTGCAAGCAAACAGGGTTGCGAGGATCAAAACAAAGGCAGATAGCCTTATGATAGAATGATTCATAATCAATTACTACAAATTATTTCGTGCTTCTCGATGATCTCGTATGGTTTCCTGCCCGGGCAGGACAAGAATGTGTGTTAGCTGATGAAAATGATTAGCAGTCAAAACCTAAATAAGGAAGCAAATCAAATCCATATAGCAATTAGTAAATAACGTATATACACTTCTCAATGTATCTT
>JBLNAY010000315.1:0-18370 GCA_050259715.1 Candidatus Dadabacteria bacterium | reverse complement strand
ATGTAAACTGGAGAACCGGTAACTGGCAGGGCTATTTCGACCAGGACTTTGAAGCAATTATTGATCTGCAAAAAGTAGAACAGGTAAATTCTGTTGGTGTTCATGTGTTACAGGATATGCCGGCGTGGATACTGTTCCCGAAATCCATGATCATTTACTCGAGTTATGATGGAAAGGAATTTAAAGAAGCTGGAAAAGTTGACAGTCCTTTTGATGAAGAACAGTCACAAAAAGTAAAAGAAATGCTATTGCCTGTACAGTTGAATACCCGCTACATCAAAGTAAAATTACTGAATGGAGGCAAGCTCCCGGCTTCGCATGAAAGTGCCGGCAGTCCTTCTCATTTATTTATAGATGAAGTGCTGGTGAAATAGAATACATACGTTCAATAGATTACATAGAGAATTAAGATAAGAGGCTATCAAAGTTTGCGATAGCCTCTTATTTTTGAGAGCAGGCGAATCTTATTTAATAGATCATCTCACTGCATTAATTGCTGTTGATTGATTTTGAACATCCAGGATGGTGAATGTTTTATTACCAGCAGGCACTTTCCATTTTACCCGTTCTCCTTTGCGAAAACCTATCAGGGCAGTCCCGATAGGCGACATTATAGAGATTAACCTTTGCTTTATATCGGCCTTGTTTGGAGTGACTACTGTAAGCTCCAGAACTTTGTTTTCTTTTTCTTCTTTGATTACAACTTTTGAGTTTAACCGAACAATATCCAGGGGTAGCTGGTCATCATTCACAAGCCTGGCTTGTTTTAACTCGCTCTCTAGAGTCTCGGCATCTTTGCGGTTGAATGTCACAGTCGCAAGGCCGCTTCTTAAATAATGCATAATGATCTTGTAATCTTCTTTGGTTAATAAAAGCCTTTTTTTCTTTCTTTCCATGAGTTTAGATTTTTACAGTTACTACTTCATGATTTCCTGTTCAGGCGATCTTCTTTAAAGGGGTTAGCATCTTCGATAAAATGGACTCCCAACCCCTGGCTTTTTGTTCCAGTTCAGGTGCTTCAAAAATGCTGTTTCCAATATGGTTGTAAAACACTACCTCCACTGATGGTTTTTCCATAAGGTCGAAATGCAGAACAACTTTTTCAAGATATTGATCCAGTTTTTTATTTAACAGCCCATCGGCATTAATATTTCCATAGATCTTTTTAACAGTACAGTTCTTCACCTCCTCGAGGTTTATAATAAAAGAGCCAAACAAATTGCCTTCTCTTTTAACTACCAGCAATTTGCGCCTGGATCCATCAAGACCCAGGATGCAATTTTTTAATATTTGCTGGCTGGAGAAGACGAGTTCATTCTCTGATCCCAGCAAGCTAAAATGTTTTAAAAGACTATTCATGGCTTCACGATTATGTTTGTTATGAATACTTACAATTAAGAAAATAACTCCGGCTACTGTCCCTAAAACAATAGCTGCTACAATAAGGGTTGACATAAAATATTTTCGGTTAAGTACATTATTTATAACTATGAATGGATGTATTTAGTTTTAATAAGCAGGAGAAAGCAGATAAAGAACATGGAAGATGTCCTTCATAGAGCTGATGGTATCAGCCATGCTGCTATCGTTACCAGTTTTACCTGCTGCTTCATTTGCTATTAACGGGTTAACACAAAAAGTTACCTGTTATCAATACAATAATTAAATACAAAGAGACCCCAGGCCGAGGGATGAATTTAGGCCTGGGCAATAGTTTTAAAGGCCTTAAAGCTGGAGAAATAATACAGGTGCAAACAAAATGGAATGAACTCCGGGAATGACCAGGTATAACAATCACTCATATCGAGTATAAGGTACTCGGTGGTATTATTATAAATGATATTTAATTCCTTATCGGGCATCTATACAAACTTACTAAAGAAGTTCCATTGAAGGATGCGTATTGTTTAATTGTTGGTTAAAGTATTCTTTATGAAGAGTGCAGGATTATACAAGATTTAAAACTGTATGGCTGTATTGCTCATGCCGTTGGGAAAATGTGCATCGACTACCGCCATCTTAATCCTCATAACCACTTTTGATAACCGTGGATATCATTTTGAATTGTTGATTGGCATTAAAGCAATGAGGTGAATGGGCCGGTATGATTATTCCTTCACCCAGTCTTAGTTTGTATTTTTTGTCACTGATTTCCACCTGTGCTGCTCCATCAATAATCTGGATGAATGTATCAAACGGAGATGTTTTTTCTGCCAGTTCCTCGCCTTCGTCCATTGCAGTAACAGTTATATTACCGGTAGTCTTTTTTATTATGGTCTTCATCAATATGGAATTAGGTACATACTCCAGTATTTCCACTATGATGTGCGCTTTTGATTTTTCCAGTTCTGTTCCGTCAATTTTATTCATCATGGGATTTTAATAGTACTTGTAAATATCCCTTTATTAATGATGGGAATCATTACATCATTCAGCTAAAACGTTACATGATTCATTGATCCTTAAGCCAAAACAAGTGAAAGTGTCTTGTTATAACTGGTCCAGGGCTATCAGCCTTTTATGTTTCATTGATTTGAAGAATGTAGGAGTTAAGCCGGTCACCTTTTTAAATTGGTTGGAAAGATGTGCTACGTTACTATAATGGAGTTTTTCTGCAATCTCTGTCAGGGTAAGTTCGTTATAAATAAGGAGTTCCTTTGCCCTTTCAATTTTGTGGGCAATGATGAAGTGCTCGATGGTAGTGCCTTTTACTTCCGAAAAAAGATTTGACAGATAATTGTAATCATAGTTCAGCTTTTCTGCCAGGTAGGCAGAAAAATTCAACGTAGGAGGTTCATCACTGTAGTGAATCATCTCTACAATAATATTCTTGATCTTTTCAATGAGCATACTTTTTTTATCCTCCAGTAACTCAAGGCCGAATTTCAGAAGTCCCCTTTTTAGTTCTTCCAGCTGAGCAGAAGTAAGATCTTCAATGATTTCTACTTCTCCTAATTCTACAACCCTATGATGGAGATTCATTTTCTCCAGTTCTGATTTTACGATCAGCTTACAACGAAGGCTGACCATATTTTTAATAAGTAGCTTCATGAGTCGAAAAGATAGGTAATTGAATTTACCTTTCAGTAAAGCACTTCAAGTTCAGCTTATAAATGAAAGTTAATGATTTTATCAGATTAGTTTACAGCCATTGACCAGGGAAATGGCTGAACAAACCAGTAAATCTTGTAAGTACGAAAGTGAATCTTGTAACAGCTGGATTGGCTATTCTAAGGAATTTTACACCAGGAATGTGTTTTTCAGTCTCCGCAGCATTTACTCCGCCTATGAATGAATACTACTCTCCAGATGGTCGGTAGACCATGCTCTGGCGATCAAAGACACATTCTTTTCTATTTCACCTGCAAAGACTTGCTGTAGCAAGGTTGTAAGATTATCTATTAATTCATGCAAATAAGACAATACCCTTTTTATCTTAAAGCTACTGTAATACTTTTCGGCCTGATCCTTTTCGTATATACACTGTCCATACTCAGGGGCGTGATGGTCACTTTCTGTTTCGCAATGATCATTGCTATTTTGCTCAATCCCGTGATGAACCTGTTGCAAAGAAAAGGAATAGGAAAAATAGTTGCCATCCTGGTTTCCATGTTACTTGCCTTCCTGGTTATTGGAGGCATCCTCTATTTTATATCCTCACAAATTATTGGGTTCAGTGAAAACCTCCCGGTATTAAAAGAGAAATTCTATGGCTTATTAAAAGAGCTGCAAACCTGGGTACATTCAACATTTGGAATTTCCATCGTTAAGCAGGTTGAATTAATCAACGAGGCACTTAATAGTAGCAAGGGTTATGTGGGCCAGACCATCGGAACAGTTATCAGTTCTGTTGTTGTCATACTGATTATCCCCGTGTATGTTTTCCTTCTTTTATTTTATAAAACGCTGCTGTTGGATTTCATTTATGAATCGTTTGCTGAGAAAAATTCCACACAGGTAGGAGATATTCTCAAACAAAGCAAAGCAGCCATCCAGAGTTATATGGTGGGTTTGCTTTTGGAAGCCTTTATAGTAGCAGCGATGAACTCCACTGCGTTATTGATTTTAGGGGTACAATACGCCGTACTCCTTGGACTGATAGGAGCGCTGCTCAATATGCTGCCCTATATTGGGGGTATCATTGCTGTGGCTTTGCCTGTGCTGATGGCCACTATAACAAAGGAAGGGTATTCTACACAGCTTGGAATTATTATCGCCTATATCGTTATTCAATTTATTGATAACAATTTCCTCATACCTAAAATTGTTTCTTCCAAAGTGCAGATCAACTCACTGGTATGTATTGTAATCATCTTACTCGGTGGTGAATTGTGGGGAGTAGCCGGTATGTTTCTATCCATTCCCTTTGTTGCGATAGTTAAAATAATATGCGACAGGGTAGAAGGATTGAAACACATTGGAAAATTACTCGGAGATGAAATTCCCACTAAACACAAAGGCATTCTTTGGGGCAGGAGAAAAAGGAAGCTTTCCCTTTCTGAAACTATAATCACAAAAACAGCCTGACAAGCAAACTCTACCTAAATGGATTTCCGATCACTGCCCTTATATAAAATAAAGCCTGCGAGGTATTAGCTTGCAGGCTTTGAGTAGAGAATTGAGTAAGGATCAAAAACCAAAATCCTGTGGAAAACCAGGACAAAGATCTTCAATTTTCCACTTGGGTTTGTTATATAATTCCTTGAGCCCTTTATATAATTTACTGGTTGAATTATAAGTGCCGGGGGATATTCCTGCTGGTTTATAATAGCGGCTGTAATCTTGTCCCCTCTGCAATTCCTTTATCAGTAATAGTGTAGGTGATTGGTATTACACCACTAAGCCTTCTTATGCATAACTGGTGCTCCAACTTATCCAACAGCAGTTGCAGTTGCAGCTTATTTGGTGTGAGACCACTCAAAGTCAGGGACTTGTGTTTAATAAATCTATTCAGGAGATGTATGCGGGTGAGCTTTAACATGATATAGGTTTTATAAATTAAAGAAAGACAGGTTTTCACCTGCTTGTCAATTCATTTGAAGAACGGGTGTAATGTAAGCTGATTTAAATCGTAATGAAGTGAAAACATGGCGCAAAGGCTATTAAAGCGTTCATCCTGTAAGGTAATTCTGTAACAAACAATTTCATTCATGCAACGATGACTTACTTAATAAAATTTGGTTCATTCTATCTTAGGGAGCGATTGATTTAGCTTCAGTTCATCAATGTCCAAATCTTTTTCGACTTCTGTTATTGCCATAGAGCTGAACTTGCCTTCCTTGTGAAGTTGTAGCAGCAAATCCCTTTGAAATTGTTTAATAGCCACTAAAGCCTCCTGCATCGGACTTAATGTTGCAGGTCGCTGCTTTTGCCTCGCTTCATTCTCTTTAAGATTGCCGATCTCAGTAGTTAATCGCCTGGCTTCATCTTCGTATTTTTTAACCAGTTTTTTTCTGACCACGTCTTCTAACTGGGGGTAATAATCGTGCTCAATGAAATGAAGTGTGTTATGCACTAAATAAAGCTGGATCTGGGTTTCTTCTTTGTCCTGGTTTTCTGTTTTCTTTATCCTGAGCAGCCGAATTAATAAGGGCAGCGACAAACCCTGTACTACAAGGGTAACAAATATGACGACAAAACAGAGAAATATAATGAGGCTCCTTTCATTAAATGGCTTACCGTCAGAAAGAACCACCGGCAGTGCCAGTGCTGTCGCCATTGAAACCATACCTCTTGTTCCCGTCCACGATACCACCAAAACATTCTTCCAGAAATTACTGTCTGTAGCTTCTTCCGCTGAAGGCTCTGCGCCACTCCTGATTTTTTTGACAATACTGGAAATGGAAGCACTTATGAAAACCCATAATATTCTAACTATAATGGTGGCGACACTTACAACCAGGCCATAAACAAGAAGTGTCGAAAAACTGTAGCCCCTTAATTGCTTCAGAATACCAGGCAACTGCAGGCCGATAAGAATAAATATAAATCCATTCATCAGAAAGATAAGCGTATCCCACACCACCCTTGTCTGCATCCTTGACTGGTAGGAAAAGATCTCCTGTGAACGCCATGAAATAATAATCCCGGTGGTTACGACAGCCAATATTCCCGAGGTGTGTAATTGTTCTGCCGCTAAATAGGAAACAAAGGGTGTTAACAACGAAAGACCTGTTTCAATAACCGGGTAATTTTCTATTTTCCTGTGCAGGAAGATCAGAACATACCCCAGCAGCAAACCAATACCAATGCCTCCGCCGGCAATCCATAAAAATTGAACTCCCGCTTTCCAGAATATAAAGCTGCCGGTGATGATAGCCGCCAATGCATACCGGTAGGCTATTAATGCAGAAGCATCATTAATAAGACTTTCTCCCTCCAGTATTGAAATAACTTTTTTATTCAACCCCAGGCCTTTTATTATACTGCTTGATGCCACTGCATCCGGAGGTGAAACAATGGCGCCCAGGAGAAAAGACAGCGGCCATGTAAAACCAGGAATAAAGTAATGCGCTGTAATAGCAACAGCAACCATCGTAAAGAAAACCAGGCTGATACCAAGAGTTGATATTTGCCTGAAGTTCGTTTTAAATTCATGCCATGAGGTTTGAGAAGCCGCATCGAAAAGCAATGGGGGTAAAACGGCGACGAAAATAACATCTGGGTTCAGCACCAGGTTTGGAAAAAAAGGAACGAAGCCAATGGCTAAGCCAATGAGTACCAGGAATACAGAGTGAGGAAGTTTCAGCTTATCGATAAGGGCATATAAGCCCAGTAAAACCGCCAAAAGAAATATAACAACAGTAAAATTCTCCATTTATAGTGTTAGTGCCTGCTGGTGCAGTTTACTGAAACTTACCGGATTATTTTATGATTTCTAAACCATCATCACCTTGCTATCTGTTCCAATCATAAAACGTGTAATCCACAAAATAGTCGTATCTTATAAAAGGTCTTTGCTGCGGCAGGATGTATGGTTTTCAAAACATATCAAAAGGTTGCCTTTGCTAATCTTCCCTTCCGGCCGGCAACCAGCCTTTTAATTCAATTTTAAAATCTTTTATGCCTCTCTATTATTTTATCTATTTAACTGTTCTGCTGGGTATTATCACGTTTACCTTACGTTACTTTTTTTTAAGGAGGACTTCTGTTTCAAGAGATCTTCTTATGAAAGGTATCAAGGCTGAAAACGATGGTAATTTTGAAGAAGCCACCCACATCTATAATAGAGCCCTTGCTCAAGTGAACAAAAACAGGTTTCATCGTAAACTGGAGAGCCAGATTATAGAGAAACTCAAAGTACTTCAAAACGTTGCTATTTATAAAAGAGACCAGGCCTTTATACGTGTCAATAATTCCTGGCTTAGTTAGGACGTGGTAATTACAACCACTATCATTTCTGCTTATAAGCTTATTAGCAGGTAAAGATGGGTATGGCATTAGAAAAAAAACCTGCCGGGTGAAACCCGGCAGGCTAAGGGTAAAGAGTAAATGAAAAAATTAAAAACCTGTTGAATTTTAAAAAGCAGGTACCAAAGATCCTTTAATTGGTACATTCTGTCATTACAGGGTTCCCGGAAAACATTGTAAAATTTACTGATTTTTATCCTGGGTTCAGATCAATGGACCTGCCGTTGTGCCTGTAAAAGGGATTAGTATTTCATACTTTCGGTTATTACGGGTTTAGTTTCTGTAACAGCCTTTAATTCCCTGCCCTTTAAGGCGAAATAGGCGTTTTGCAATTGATGTAATGAAGCCAGTTTCCTGATTATTGGTTTACCTAAGAAATCAAGAACATCGTAATTGGTATTGATGTCCATTTCAGACCTGATGCCGGAAACTTTCAGTTGCCAGCATTTAAAATGATCATGATAAGTAAAACCATATTCTTTAAGAACATCGTCTGTCAACTCTACCGGGTCAATTTGTTTATAGGTGTGTTCGGAAAGTGATTGTTCACTGCGACTTTCCGGATCAATAGTATATACACTGGTATTGCTGATCATGCGAACCTCCTGCATAATTTCGTTTACCATTATCCGGTTTCTAAGTCTTAATTCATAAATATGTATCATAATAGATTGTTTGTTCGCCATTCTAAGACTGCTTTGCGAAAGTGGTAAGATGTAAAAAAATCAGAATGGCAGTCGATTTTTAAAGATGGTTTATCCTGTTACTTTAAATGGTATGGCCTGTCGTCTCACCGTCGCGTTGGAATAACCTGCCGGTATTTACCCAGCATTGTCTAAGGTAGAATTATTAACCAGGTGTAAGTGTTAAGCCATTACTTTTCTTGTATAATCAGTAAATCTTACAAAAACCGCTTGAAAACTTACATGTTTTCCGTCTGCAATTGGCGTTTTTATTGATTTAACTTGAATTGATATTATTTAATCAGGAAATATCTAAAAATGGAAAGGGTAACAGATCGTTTTAACAGGGTGGTGATAGCAGATGATGATCCGGACCATTCCTTATTATTCAGGATTGTTTTAAAACAGGTGGATGCATCCAAAGAGTTGGTCATTGTTCATGATGGCCCGGAGTTGATGGAGCTGCTTCAGTATACCCTTCCTGATATCTTGTTTTTAGATCTGAATATGCCTTGTAAAAACGGCTATGATTGCCTGGAGGAGATCCGGCAGGATCCCAGGCTATGTCAATTGCCTGTGGTAGTATATAGCAGTTCATCAGATATTACTGAAATCCGAAAATGCTTTGAACACCAGGCAGACCTCTATATGGTAAAGGCCTTTAATTCTATTCATCTGACCAATGCTTTAGAATCGATCCTGAAACTCGACTGGTGGAACACATCATCAAGCGGGCAGCGCTACTATTTTATGAATAACAGGTTTGTACCATATACCGCTGATTAACTATCCCGGCATATAGGTAATAATTGGATTCGTATAATACCCAGTCTTTTTTTATATACGTTCTTATCCTTCCAGGCAATAAAAAAACGAGTTGTAAAAGGTGATTGTAGGTATAGAAGTATAATGAAATACACTCAATAGTATTTTGTCATAGTAAGATTCCTTTTTGAATAACCGTATTTCTTCTCTTGTTTGCCGCTGCTAATCTGGGGAACTTTATTACACCCATTAAATACTGCTATGATTAACCACAGGTTCAAAGACACCATTTGGACCACCTGTTGATTTTCCTTTTTATCCTTTCCAACTTAATAGGCCCTGCTAACCTATGCCAACGAAACTATGTATACGGGTATCGTCTCCTACTCACTCCTGCGGGGAAGAGTTGGAGTTCCTGTATAACCAGGAGTGGACAGCAGATTCAGAAGCCTTGCTAATACAAAGAGTACACGACATTTTATCTATTGTAAGAAAAGAAGGAAAGTCTTTGAAGTTTTCCATGGAAATCGAGGTGGCAGATCCCGGTGAAGCCATCTTCCTCATTAAGAAAAAATTAGGTCAAAACGCCAATACAATACAGCGTCAACATAACCTTAGTATAAGGGAGATAGAAGTTCTCGGGCTGATCATGCAGGGATTTACTAATCATGAAATAGCTTCTAAACTATTCGTGAGTTATGAAACGGTAAAAAGTCATCGTAAAAACATACTCACCAAAACAGGCTCACGTAATACAGCAGCGTTGATAAATTATTATCACCAGACCTTTTTTGAAAAATAAATTTCCCCCTTTAGGGGGATTGATATGCCCTCATCACCACAGTACTTTCGTTAACCCTCTCTTTTTAAAAACAGAATTATGGATAAATACAATTACATCAATGGTTTTGCCGCCGAACTGGCGGAATATGAAACCCCGTTCGCTGATATGCCCGTAGTGAGAGAAGAACCTGCTCAAAAGGAATCTGCCGTTACCGACAATTTCTTTCTACCTGAATACGAGAGTCCTTTTGCTACTACTTATGAAACAGAACAGGGTGCCTCCCCGGCATCTGCTGTAGCTCCTGAATTTGTCCAGTTATTGGGAGAGCTGAATGATTCTGAGTTCAGTGAGAACCTGTACGAACTCGCTACTGAACTGGAAGATTCCTGGAGTTCCAAGGTATCCAATGAAACAGCTATGGGCGATCGCTTTGTGCCTTTTGCCACCCAGCAGGCGGCAGAGTATTTTGCCCCGCTCATACAGGCGACTGAAAGCATGATTGATAAAGCCAGTGAATACTTCTCCGGCAGCAATTTCGCTGACAGGTCAGAACCGGAGATTGACCGGTTCTTCGCAGAAATGGAAACAGGCGAATACAATCTTACACCGGCACAGGAACAGTTCTTTGGTTCCATTTTCAAAAAAGTAAAATCAGTTGTCAAATCAGGTATTGACCTCGCTAAAAAGGGAATAAGTGCAGTTGGTAAGATATTGCCTATAGGACCGCTTCTGAGTAAATTAAAAGTGCTGATCCGCCCGCTGTTGGATAAGGTGCTTCGTTTTGCTATTGGTAAGCTCCCCAAATATTTACAACCGCATGCCCGTGCATTGGCTAATAAATTCCTGAATCTTGAAGCTGCCGGTGAAATGAATAATGAAGAAGGGGAGATCCCTGCAACGGCGGAACTGGAAGCCGTTCAGTTTGAGTTTGACACCAGCATTGCTCAACTGTTATTCTCCCCGGGAGAGACAGAGGCAGATCAACTGGTAATGGAATATGAGTCCTCTTCTGAAGCAGCCGAGCGTGAAGATCAATATGAAACAGGAGGTGTGAATTTTCCTCCGTTAGATGTGGCTCGCCAGCAACTGGTAAATGAGCTCAAAAGCCTGCAGCCGGGTGAAAGTCCTGCTCCCGCCATTGAGCGTTTTCTTCCCGTCGCCATTATGGCTCTTCGACCGGTAGTTAAAATGGCTATTTCCATTATCGGTCGTGACAAGGTAATTGACTTCCTGGCTAACCTGCTCTCGCAATTAGTAAGTAAATACATCCCTAATGAAATTGCTAAACCGCTCGCCTCGAAGATCATTGATATCGGTATGAATGCGATAGGGTTTGAAACCTTCGAAACCAACCGCACCGACGTGGCTTATGAAGCAGTAGCAAATACCATCACCGACACGGTTCGCAACCTGGGTAATTTAAATGAAGCTATGCTGGGTGACCAGGAAGCTTTAACGGCTGCTACACTGGAAGCTTTTGAATCAGCAGTGGCCAATAACTTCCCCAATCAATATGTGCGTGAAGACCTTCGCACACATTCAACTAATGGAGTGTGGGTGTTGAAGCCTCGCGTAGGTGCCCATAAATACAAGAAGTTTTCACATGTGTTTAATGTACTAATAGACCCGCAGATGGCAAAGCACCTCACTACGTTCAGGGGTATTCCTTTAACCTACTTCTTCAAGGATAAGTTGGGATTAGATCCATCAAAGCCTGTGCAGGCGAGAGTGCACCTATTCGAAGCTATTGATGGTACCTGGTTGAGCCAAATCGCAAAGAATGAAAAGCTGCCCGGTCTCTCTTCTATTCGCCGGCAGGCATGGGTGCAATTCCATCCATTAACAACAAGGGCAGCTGCGATATTGCTGAAAGAGCCCGGTTTGGGAAGAGACTACACTAACCGGTTTACTTCTTCACGTCACCGCATTGCGATAGGACAGCGTTTTTATTTCCTCGAGATCGGCGGCACCAGGGTGAGAGTACATGTCCCTTCTAAAGCAACGGTGAACAGGCCATCTCTCCCCGGGCGACATGTTAGTGTGCCTCAGTCAAGTGATGTACAAGCGGTGATCAACTTCGTGAAGTCAGAAATACGAATCAATTATTTCTTTAGCGAAGAAGAAGCCAAAGAAGTAGTAGAGAAATTAAACCGCAACGATTACCTGGGAGCAGGGCTGAGGATGAGAACCTCTGTTCGCAATACATTAAACGGCATTCTCCTGAGTAATGTGGGAAGTAAAGTAAAGATCATACACGAAGCCGTTCCTGAAATGTTTCTTGACAACTATACAGAGAATGAAGGACTATGGGATCGCATTAAAGGTGGAGTGAAATCTGCTGTTGGCGGAGTAGGCAAGGAAGTTTTGATGAAGATTGTTCAGAAGATTGTTGAGAAGCTCACAGAGCTTGCTTACCAGGCACTCGTGAATTATTTCAAGGCAAGGGCAGCTGAGTTCAAACAGGCGCAGGCCCAGTCACAGGATGGAGTTACCGTCAAGATTGTCTGGGTAAATGTTCCGGGCATGAGCACCATACGGGCGGTTGTTAACGCCATTAAAGGCAACCTTTCCATTGGCAACCTTGCCGACCTGGCACTTCCCAATATACCAACTCCGGATGTACGTATCAGTGCAGGAAAAAACTTTGATTAATAATGCTTATAACTACCATCAACCCTGTCAGGGCATCACTCAATCGCCAGGTGAATCACTGGCTGCAGGCTGCTTCGCGCCTCTACGCCCTTGATCATCTCGCATCAGGTACGGCCTGGCAGGGCATTGAGCACATGATGGCACAGCAACTAAAGGAATGCCTTCACAAAAGTATTGAGGATGTCACTCTCAGGGCAGTGCATTTAAAAAAGCAGCTGGAGACATCAGATGGTGCCGATAATTTGCGGAGTGTCAAACGGGGACTTAATGATTTACGGGAACGCTACCTGAAAGCGGAAGAGACCATTCAATTTTATACGGTGGCCATAAATTCCCGCACTACACCTAATGTGGCCGCGCTGCTGCGGGCCTGCGATATCATCTGTGGTAAAAGCATGCAGGAACTATTGCAGCCTTTAGGAAAGCCTGTCCCTCCTGTATTGACCTATATTGACAAAGGAATCGGAGCTTCTATTTTAAAAGCAGGTCTTCGTTTGTGGGATGGTACTATTAGCCCCATTGCTGCCATTAAGGTGACGCAACACAACCTGTTCCGTCCAACAGCGATCATTCACGAAACGGGGCACCAGGTGGCGCATATATTAAACTGGAATGAGGAACTGGCTAATGCCTTAGCCACAAAGCTGGTAGGACATTCAAAGCTCGCCTGTGCCGCTTATGCCAGCTGGGCCAGCGAGATTGCTGCTGATGCTTTTGCGTTTGTGCATACCGGTTATTCGGCAGTAGCTGCACTTCATGATGTTGTTTCCGGTTACCCCGCCGCTGTCTTTAGCTATCATCCACACGATCCTCATCCTATCAGTTATGTGAGGGTATTATTGGGCATTGAGATGTGCCGGCAGTTTTATGGTGCCGGTCCGTGGGATAACCTGGAGCAGGCCTTCAAGAATGATTATGACATTGACCTGGTGAATTTCCCGTCAGTAGGCTTAATAAAAATGTGTGTGGAAGCCTTGCCTGCTGCCGTCAGCTTAATACTGAAATCAAATTTCAGGGCATTCAACAACCAGTCATTGTCTACCATTATTCCGCCGTCAAAAGTCAGTCCTGCTTCTCTTGAAAAACTGGAATATATAGCAGGTCCATCGCTGTTCACTTCTCATGCCTGGATATGGAAGGAGGCCATCCGCTTACTTGCTCTCAACGGCTATAAGATTGCCATAGGGCAGGGGGATTTAGCTCCTCTCTATAAGCAGCAGGAAGAGTGGATGATGAAGCTGGGATTTGCAGTGGAATTAAATTAAATAACAACAAATAAAAAACTTTGTATGGAAGAAACAACTTCAACTCAGCTGGAGTCATCAGCGGAAACAAGCAGCACCTCCACAGAATCAAATAAATGTAAGGAATATCAAAAGTTACTTAAGATTAAAAACGAGGATCTTAGAGCTGTAGATGAAAAGATTGCTAAAAAACAGTTTGAAACTGGTATTTACCAGTATAGAAATGACATCAAAGCTGAAATAAGAGAACTTGAAATACTCATAGAACATTGTAAACCCGGAACAGAAAAGAAATTGGCTGAAGTTGACAAAACTGCACGCAGTATTTCAGGGTCAGGTGTTGTCAATATCAGGCCAAAGCGAACACATGTCCGGGAAATACAACAAAAGAAAGCCAGGCGTGAAATAAAATGGCAAGGTGATAAAAGAGATCGAAACCTTCTTCAGTAACTTATAAAAATAAAAATACTCTGTTATGGATATTATTGACAACATTATGTATGCTTACCAGAATGTGCCCCTGGCCACTGGTGACATGATTGAAAGCGACTACTTACCTCACCTCAATATTGGCCAGTTATTTACAAACGACCCTATAGGAGCGCCGGTTAGAGTATTTAACTATCAGCTACCGAATAAAATGCAATATTGTTCTTATGCCGATCCTTCAATTATTGAAAAGTCGATTACCCGGCATTGGTATGATGTAAATGATACTGTCCGCTATTTTGATCCAAATGGTGATACAGCTAGTGATTTCCGGTTCAGTAGCACATACCATCTTATCTATGCTTATCTTATTGAGAATACTCGTATCATTCAGATCTTCGAAAAAGTAATTGAGAAGTACATCCAGGATGAAGACCTTGGCATTGCTGAAGATGAGCATGTTTTTAACTGGTTATTAAATTCAGAAAAACTGTTCTTCAAGAATGATTATCCAAAAGTCACCAATATAAGAAGCCTTATTCGGCCAAGTTCAGATGCCAGCCGAAGAAATGCGTATTACAGGCTTCTTGGTATGGACCTGGCTTTTGGGGATAGTAATAACCCGGCATTGGCAGGTGGAAATAATTACTACAAAGCAAAAGCTTCCAATCGCCAGTTTATTCCTTTATTTGAGAACTTCCTTGCTGAAGTATGGCAAGGTTATCTGAATGCCAGAAATACGTCAGGACCAAATACTACTGATATAAACATCATTACAGAACTGGCTATTGAGTTAAGAGAGTTATTGGCTGCCCGGCGTGGGGCAGGACATCCTTATGCTAACAGGAATCTTTCGAAAGAAGAGTTCTCATCTGTTCTACTTACTTCCTGGTTTACATTTGCCATTTCTTATGATGATTCACCCCTATTAGATTTCATGGCCTGTGAGTCAAGTAGTATCGGGGAACGCTTATTAAAAATTGGAGATAAGGTAGGCATACCGGCGCATAAAAAATCGCAGGCGTTATTTGAAATGGCAGGTGCAGCTTCGAATATACTCTGTGCTTTGGAAGCAGAAAACGTGAATGTATTTGCCGATGCCGGCTGGGTGACAGATATGCTTTCTTCATTAACCCCGGGAAGCCCTCCGTCCATCCAGGCACACTACATGACAGATTTCTTAACGGTTATAAATAACTGGGAGAAAGCTACCGGTCATAAAATCAAAAACAGGGAATCAAACGTAGTAGGAACCATCAGGGTTGCCGGCGTTCGACCTGCTCCGGTTACTAATTAATAATGAAAAGGAAGTAGTTAGGCTACTTCCTTTTTTTAATCTTATATTCTTCCTTACCTCAGGGATTCTGCCGGGTCACCGGGAGCGGATCTCTTTTTAATCAGTTTAGCCAGCGCTATTAAATTGTTTTTCATATCCTGCACTTCTCCCCAATTCTCCCCATTCAGGAGTCTTTGATTCAGGGCATTCATTTCCACTTCATAGAGGTCTTGCAATTGTGAAAGATCCATTGTTGCATAATCCTGGATCGTGCCGTTAGATTTCATAGAAAAGGATTGTATAATTCTAACAGCAAAAAGGACTCCACAGATGAGTTTGTACTGTTAATATTAGGGTGGCTTACGGCCCTGGAGAGTGAAAACAATAGTTAATTTCACTGGACTTCTCATGGATAGCTACCGGGTGAATTCTTTTATAGAATAGGAGCCTCCCCTGGTCTAAACACGATCAATATGTTCTGCCATTGTTTTACTCATCTCCGTTGTATGACCATCAAATTCCTCTTCATTGTTCTCTGCATCTTCTTTGGTAGCCCGCACCAACCGGTCTTTATGATGTGGCGGTGCATAGATGGTGTAGAGTTTTAAATCTTCTTTCTTATCCGTATTGATCACATTATGTTTTGCACCGGCAGGAACCACCAGCACATCTCCACCATGTATACTGTATTCATTACCATCAACGACGCATTTGCCCTTTCCTTTCTCAATACGGAAAAACTGGTCGGTATTCTTATGGATTTCTTCACCTATTTCTTCACCGGCTTTCAGGCTCATTAACACTAATTGCTGGTGCTTACCTGTATAAAGCACTTTTCGGAAATTGGTATTTTCCACTGTGTCTTTTTCAATGTTGGTTTTAAAACCTTGCATAGTTTATTATTTTAAATTTTGAGAGTGGAGAACTTCTAAAACATATTACTTATGGGTGAAAGGTATTCCCATAAAGGTGGTTTATCTATGACGGCTATTATATAAGCAGGTGACACCTGTCATTGCAACACCTTGATGAGTTAAAGCAATGAATGGTCTGGCAGATCTTCATGCATGCGAGGGCAGTATGACTTACAAATGAGTGCTGGTTTTACGCATATAAATTGTTCATGAAATCCACTACAGCCTTCCAATGAACAGGCTGCAAACCGGGACATAGAAGTCAATTTCTAATATCCACACATAATTGTTCGTATATGAATCCCCCTTAAGCCCAAGGCTATGAATTATGAAATTGGCCATAAGGGACATTCGGCCAAATTACGGATTGACAGACAATGAGCATTCCAACCGGGATTAATGATTAGGAATGATGCCCTGTCAGCGTGGCACCCTGGTCAATTGCTTACCAGGAAAGCCAGGAAGGAAATCATCAATTTGCAAAGTCGCTAACGGTTCGACGTACTTTTTTTGTCATTTACATATTCCAAAATGTCGCCTGGCTGGCAGTCTAATGCTTTACAAATGGCCTCTAAGGTGCTAAAGCGAATGGCTTTTGCCTTACCTGTCTTTAAAATGGAAAGGTTGGACAATGTCAGATTAACTCTCTCAGAAAGTTCGTTAAGAGATATTTTTCGTTTTGCCATCATTACGTCTAAGTTTACAATGATTGGCATAGCTTAAATGGTTAAGTCATTTTCTGATTTCATATCTAAGGCATTCTGCAGGATTTTTTCAAAAATGGCTGCAACAGTTGCCACTACGATAGAAACAAAAGTAGTTACGATACAGATCGCGATAAAACCCGCAGGATCGTCTTCTTTATTATGAGTCAACCTCACGTATACTCCTGCTATCACAATTAAAATACTTAATACAATAGCGCAATACTTTATACTTTTTAATGCCCCAACAGAGCCTGGTGAGAATACTTTATTCTGCCCGATGTATCCAAGTAACTTAAACCCTTTATACAACGCTATAAAAAATGCGATGGATGACGCATATCCATACAAGATGAATGGATCAGAGTAAATCTGGAAAATATCCAAATCCTTAGCTCTCCCCTCGGTCAGTGGAAGCCTGATCATAATGATAATGGCAATAATGCCGATTACCACTGTAACTACCTGGAGAAATAGTATTGAAGTTCTTTTCATAATAATTTGATTATTGTTGTAAATGTAATAAATAATTATTGGTAATCAATAAATAATTATCGTTAAGGGATAGTGCTCTGAATTCAATATGACCATTTCAGAATTAATAGCCTTTGTGAAAAGGGGTTTGTTTTACAAAGGTCCTTTCACTCAATAACATGTATAAGGGCTTTATACAGTAACTTGTCAAGGCTGTATATGAGCAAGCCGTGTTTGTTTTTCCACGAAATGCTTTTTTTATGTTAAGCAGCTGGACAGTTTTTAGCTATAAGTTTTTGTAAATCTGTCCACCCATAACCGCCATTAAATTCGCCATCATTTGCGAATAATTTTTCTGCTCCCATGTGTTCATAAAATTTATTGGAAGGGTTATTCGCATCACCAAATAGCAACATAGAATTTATTCCCCGTAGTATAAATTCATTTGCAACTTTACAAAGTAATTGTCGCCCTAAGCCTAGCTTGTGATACCTGCGAAGAAGATATATTTTATTTAGCTCACCTGAAAATTCTGCATGGTCAACCTGGTTATAAAGTTGTCCTTTTGCAAATCCAATTAAACCGTCATCTTCCTTTTCAATTACAAAGCAAAACCAACTGTGATCATCGTCTTGAAAAGCCTTTTGCCATTGCCATTTTCGAGTTTCAAAAGTCGGGGCTTTAAAACTTCCATGAGTTTCAATGAATGTGGCCACATGCAGGGTAGCTAAAGCTATCACGTCATTAGCAGTCGCTTCTCTGATTTTGAAAGAATTTTGCACTCTTATAATTGCTTCTTTTGTATCAGAAATTAAATTTTAGCGATAGGGTTGGTGTAGAATGTAAAGTTAACCCTGTGTTTGTTGGAACGGTGTTTTGTCGAATTTCGAAATAGGTAGAAGCACTCTTTGCTTTTCTTTTATTCCGTTTCGAAGCGATAAATAAGGGAATACTTCCCAGCATTGATGCGCAGCCGGCAGACAGTGCTACAAGATAAGGGGTCTCCGATGTAGACCAATCGCTACTCACATCCAG
>JBLNAY010000314.1:0-6798 GCA_050259715.1 Candidatus Dadabacteria bacterium | reverse complement strand
TTCATCCTTAACCATACCATACTGCGTGGCGTGCAGTGATGTTTTTTGTTTGCCTTGTCATAATCATAAAAGGCCCTTCTTTAGGGCCTTTTTTTCTTTCACTGATTGTATCTTGCCTCGGTAATGATCTCTATCCGGCAAGCGACTATTTCCGATTCCGTATTGATTGCTGATCTCAGCAGGCAGACCTTCTATGAGACTTTCTCGCCTGGTAACACAAAGAAGGATATGGACAAGTTCCTTCATGAACAGTTCACCAGGGGAAAGCTGATGCTGGAAGTTGGTAAAGAAGAAAACATCTTCCTGCTTGCCTATTATGGTGATGAAGTAGCCGGTTATGTCAAGTTAAGAGATGGTAAAAAGCCTGCTTCGCTCAATGGTATACCTTCCCTCGAGATAGCCAGGTTATATGCAGTTAAATCTATGATAGGCAAAGGTGTGGGAAGTGCCTTAATGCAAAAGTGTATCGACATAGCGACCCAGAGAAAAGCAAAGTTGCTCTGGCTCTCTGTTTGGGAAAAGAATGATCGGGCACAAAAGTTCTATACTCAATGGGGTTTTGAAAAGTTTGATACCTGCGATTTCTTATTAGGAGATGATATCCAGTTGGATTGGCTGATGAAGAAGGACCTTACCGGATGATCTTTTTAAACAGCTTCAGGTTTCCATTAAACGGCGGATACTTGATCTTAGGGTCAAACCATGTTGGTGTTTTCATCACTGCTTTTTGATGACTGAATACATCAAAGGAAAACTTACCATGATAACTTCCAATGCCACTATTTCCCCTACCGCCAAATGGCAGGTTGAAATTTGTGAGGTGCCATGAAGCATTATTGATGCAGCCCCCGCCAAAATGAACAGATTCCAGCCACTTGTTTTCTTTCTCTTTGCTCTCGGTAAAGAGATAAAAGGCCAACGGATCGGGATTCCTGTCAATGATGGCTTTTGCCTCCCCGAAAGTGCCGAAACTGAACACCGGTAAAATAGGTCCGAATATCTCTTCATTCATAATGGCAGAATTCAAAGGTACATCCTCCAGGATAGTGGGCTCCAGGTATCGTAACTGTGCATTGTGCCTGCCGCCATAAACAACTTTACCCTCGCTGAGGTAACCATGCAAACGGCTAAACTGCCTCTCATTGATGATCTTTCCATAATCATAACTGGTAGAAGGATCTCTGGAATAGAACTTTTCAAGTGTGTCTTTCAAGGCTGTAATAAAAGCTTCTTTGATGGAAGCATGTACCAACACATAATCAGGTGCCACGCACATCTGTCCTGCATTTGAAAAGCTGGTAAGCGCTATTCTCTTTACTGCAACATCCAGGTTGGCATCACTTTCCACAACACACGGACTCTTGCCTCCTAATTCCAATGTAACAGGTACCAGTTGCTTCGCTGCCATCTCATAAATGATCTTTCCTACAGCGGTACTGCCTGTATAAAAAACATGATCAAAACGAAAGTTCTCCATTAAGGCAGGAACTACAGAGGAGCCTTCTCCTTCCACCACCAGTACATAATTTTCTTCGAAAGCTTCACTTATTATTTTCCCTATGATGGCAGCTGTTGCCGGTGCATGTTCGCTTGGCTTCAACACCATGCTATTTCCGGCAGCAATAGCGCCTACTAATGGAGTGAGTAATAGCTGGAGAGGATAGTTCCATGGACCTATGATAAGGGCCACACCCAGGGGTTCATGATAGATGTAGCTTTTAGAAGGAAAGTTCAAAAGGTTTGTTTTCACCTTCACGGGTTTCATCCACTTGTGTAAATGCTTAAGGCTATAATTGATCTCTGATAAGACAAATCCTATTTCTGTAACCCAACTTTCTTCCGGGTTCTTATTGAGATCCTGATCAAGAGCATCATAAATTTCTTTCTCGTATTTAATGATTGATGCTTTAAGCTTTTCCAAATGCGTCCTGCGGAAATCGTATGTACGTGTTGCCCCTGATGAATAGAAGTCCCTCAGTTTGGATAATTGGTTAAGGAGATGTTCCATTGCACAAAGAAAAGTCATTAATGAGTGATGAATTAATGAGTGATGAGTAATGAATAATGAGTATTGAGTAAGGAGAGGAGATGATAATACATCAATGATCACTCATCACTCATTATCCCTCTAAGAACTCATCACTCATCACAAAACTCATTACTGATCACTCATCACTCATAAGAAGAAGGCACCCCATGCTGGAGTGCCCGTCCTCTTCAACCATTTTTTTACTTAAAATAGCCAGTTAATGCAGCGACTATATTAATTAACAGACTTGCTAAAAAAGGAAAGGTTTAATTATGCTGTTACTTCATCGGCAACATCTTCTGAAAACAGCAGTGGCTGGGTATAATCAAGCCGGAAGGATTGCCGGTGATAACGGCAGGGGCCATACTTATTCAGTGCTTCCTGGTGCTCCCTCGTAGCGTAACCTTTATTGGAGGCCCAGTTGTAGCGTTTGTATTTGTTATGCAGCTTTTTCATGTAATCATCCCGATAAGTCTTTGCCAGTATGCTTGCTGCTGCAATGGATGCATAGGTGGCATCACCATCAATAATGCATTTATGCGGAATACGTTTGTATTTGTAAAACCGGTTTCCATCAACCAATATTAATTGCGGCCTGGTCTCTAATTGATTCAAAGCCTGGTGCATTCCCATGATCGCTGCACGCAGAATATTGTATTTGTCCACCTTTTTGTTGCAAAGACTTGCCACTCCAAAAGCGATAGCTTCTTTTTCTATTATCGGTCTTAATTCATAACGCTGCTCTTCGGTAAGTTGCTTGGAGTCGTTGAGAAGAGGATGAAAGAAATCTTTCGGTAATATCACTGCTGCAGAATATACCGGGCCTGCCAGGCATCCTCGCCCGGCTTCATCACAACCCGCCTCTATTAGTTCTTCCTGGAAATACGCTTGCAGCATAGCTTTGCGGCTAAATTAATGGCTGAAAACCAATTTCTTACCGACTGTCACTCAATGTGAATAAATAATTTTTGCTTCAGCTTTAGTCACCCCCTGTATTAACATCGGCAAGTACTGGATAGTGGCAGGGAATTGATGAGCAGGTGAAACCGAATTTTCCTAATCAGATAAATATTCCGGTAAGTATACTGGTAAACAAGAAAACAGACATGTCTGGCTTTTTTTGTAAATTAGAACAGCCATGCGTTTCCTGCAATCATACTGGTGTCCTGTATGCCTGGGGGTAATTACAACTTCTTTACTCCTGGTAAGCTTTTTAAGCTCCGGCACTCCTAAAAACATGGTGAAAGCCTCCCATTATTTTTATGATGAAAGAACCGGCTGGCATGCCCCTTCTGAAGATGATATCCCCGCAGATAACAGCGGTGATGCCATTCGCTATGGCAAAGAACTGATCGTAAATACAGCTTTTTACCTTGGGCCACGTGGCATTATTGCTTCTATGTCCAATGGTATGAATTGCCAGAACTGCCACTTACACTCCGGCAGGGACAATTACGCCAATCCTTTCTCCACTGCCAGTTCCACTTACCCTAAGTACAGGGAAAGGAGCGGTAGGGTGGAATCTTTAGAATTCAGGGTGAATGAGTGTATGCAGCGGAGCCTTAATGGCAAAGCACTTGACAGTCTTAGCCCGGAGATGAGAGGGATGGTAGCCTATCTGAAGTGGATCAGCCAGGGAGTACCTAAAGAGGTAAAGCCAAAGGGGGCAGGCACCGAAGAACTACCTTTACTCAACCGCCCTGCCAACCCGGCAAATGGTCAGCAGGTATACCTTTCCAAATGCCAACGCTGCCACGGTGCAGACGGACAGGGTACGCTGGATGCAGGTGGCAATGCCTATAAATACCCTCCTCTTTGGGGAGATCACAGTTTCAATGTTAGTGCCGGCATGTACCGCTTGTCGAAACTCGCGGGCTTTGTTAAGAATAATATGCCTTTCGAAGAAGCTTCTAAAGACAATCCCGTGCTCACCAATGAGGAAGCCTGGGATGTAGCAGCGTACGTAGCCTCACAACCGCGGCCCATGCGGTTTTTTCCCTACGACTGGCCAAAGATCAGCAGCAAACCTTTTGATTTCCCGTTCGGTCCCTATGCGGATAACTTCTCTGAGCATCAGCACAAGTACGGACCTTTCCTTGCCATGAAAAAGAGTAAGTAGAGAGGATGTATTTGGCTGGTTTGTTTAATTGTTTTTACAGTTATGATAATCAGGGGATTCTGCTTGCAGTCATCCCGGTTTTATAGCCATTGCTCAACTCTACCTAACCTCTTATATGCAATTGATACACTGTTGACACGCAGTTCACACGCAGTTGAGACGCAGTTAACAGTGTCTCAACTGCATATCAACTGCATATCAACTGCGTGTCAATTCCGTATAAGATCTATACTTGACCAAAGCTATATCCATCCTAAGAATGGCAATAGTTATTACAGACATCCACCATTTCTTATTTCCCTATCAGATATCCCGTATCTAGAACCTGGAATCTCCACCACATCATTGGAAATTCAATCCTGTTAACATATCTTACAATTTCATGACAATCCCTTTCCTTTGATTTACCACCATATTCTTTCTTGCCCTGTATATGAAAAAGAACATTTTCCGGAAATGGCGTTCCGAGAAAAAGGAACGGTTTCCTACATTTCATGATAGAGGAGTGGATATTACTATTGCCATATTCTGGCTGTTGCTTTTTGTCGTAGCGTTTATTATTTGGCTGGTGGTAATCTAAAAGGTCATCCTCACAAATCATTCATCCTGCTTTCCTTTTTTTAGGATGTTTTAACTTCTACCTCCATTTGAGGATGGAGAGATATTAATATATTCGCAGATATTAATTAAATCACTAAATCAGAGGGCTATGATAGAAAACACTACCAATAGCCCCGATAGAAGCAAACCAACTTTAAGTTCTTCTCAACGGGGCCAACAATTCGACAATTCTGGAGAAAGTACCAGTGAAAACAAGGAACCAGGGAAACAGAATCAAAGGCATGCCAAAGTTCCCAGCAGGGACAGGGCAAACCTAACGGAGATAGGCAAACGCGGCTTAGTAAATCAATGGCATTCCCTTTTATAACCATTTACTTTTGGTTAACTAATTAAGGCGAGGTTTTTACCTCGCCATTTTTTATTACCGTCAGGTCTCTTATAAGATTCGATTACTTCAGATCGCGGTTACCAGTCATTAATTAGGTAAACTAAATAAAACTTTAAGCCTTTGGGAAAGGCCGCTGTTATAGTGAAATAGTACATTTAAATGGTGAGATGTATAATAAAAATATCGAAACCATTTCTTTTCTTTATCTTGTCCGCGCTCCAATACCGACCAACGCAAATTTTATAACCAAATCAAATACAATGAAACGATTATCAGCTTACCAGGCTATTGCATGCTTATTACTATTTTCCTCGGTGCACTCACAAGATGCTACACCGGTGAAGAACAGCGCGAACACTCCTTACAAAATTGACTTCAACAATTTATCAACAGGTACTGATGCATACAGTAAAAAAGTCCTGAATGCCTGGAAAGCATTTGATAATAACCAGTTGGCCGAATCTGCTGATCTGTTTACGGATGATGTGAAAGCCTATTTCCCCGATGGATCTGTCATAAAGGGTAAAGAAGAATTTTTTAAAATGAGTGTTCAGTACAGGAATAGTTTAGCGGCAGTCAGTAGTACTGTTGATGCATGCACCACATTAAAAAGTCCTGCTCACCCTGGAATTGAAGTAACCGTAATCTGGGGTGAAGAAACAGATACGCAGAAAGATGGGTCCATTGTTAAAACGGCCGTTCACGAAGCATGGTTTTTCAACAAAGCCGGAAAAGTGTTCGAGTTCCATCAATATACCGCCAAAACTCCTAAGCAGTAAAGGATTAGATTTTTCAAAATAACATCTGCAGGCGAAGTATTTACTTCGCCTGTTTTGTTGTGTATAGGAGTAACTACTCTATCGGATTGATATAGCAGGACCAGTCGGTAGTTTTTCTTGTAAATTTTAATCCCCATCAGGTATTTTTTCCAATCTTCCTTATATCTTCACACCCGTAGGTATGACACCTGATTATCCATATAAGTTGTTCTCTGATAAAGGAGATTCTTATATCTGCCTGATGTATTCTTTGGCGGCAGATCCGATTGCTTAATACTACTTAACACTGCTACTTGTCCTTTTCTAAACACAACTAAATTCTGTTAAATGCCCCTTTCCTATAAGGAGGAATTCAAGACATTCCTGAACACCATTCAATTAAGATCAAAAACTTTTATTGGTTATCCCACAGCTATAGATTTCGATTATTCCGAACTCTATCCTTTGCTGCAATTCAGTTTGAATAATATCGGGGATCCATACGTGGCTTCTTTCGATATGCACACCAAGGCATTCGAGCAGGAGGTGATACAGTTCTTTGCGGAGCTGTTCAATGCTCCTCAAAACAATCACTGGGGATATGTGACCGCAGGAGGTTCAGAAGGGAACCTTTATGCCTTGTATCTCGCGAGGGAACTGTTCCCCCACGGGATGGTCTATTATTCTGAAGCTACCCATTACAGCGTGCAGAAAAATGTTCACCTGTTAAACATGGACAGCATTGTCATTCGCTGCCAGGACAATGGTGAGATGGACTACGATGATCTGAAGGAGACCATTCAGCTACAAAGGCACCGTCCCGCGATTATACTCGCCAACATCGGCACTACCATGACAGAAGCCAAAGACAATGTGCCGGAGATAAAAAGAATTCTGAAGAAGTTCGCTATCAAAAGCTCCTACATTCATTGTGATGCGGCAC
>JBLNAY010000313.1:0-2621 GCA_050259715.1 Candidatus Dadabacteria bacterium | reverse complement strand
GAAAGCACAAAAGTGTATTTGTAACAGCATACTACTGGACAGCCTGCTGTAATTAGCTCTTTGAAACTGCTGTATAAATATCTGCTGTTCTACTCCCTGGTTTAGTTTCAACTGGTCCAGTGTCCCCTGTATACCCTTGGTAGCGAAGCAGATACCTTTAAAATGGTTTGCTAATTTAGTAGTGAGGGTGTTATTGAGTGATATATATCACGAAGTAACCTGGGGGGCAATCGGACTTTTGAAAGGCTGTAAAATTTTGGAACAGCTTAAGAATAGAACAACATGAAACAATTCTCATGGAATACTAACAAAATACTGAAAAAACTTCCCTCGTACCTGTTTACACTGTTATTGATTGTTTTTATCATCAGTAAAGATGCAAAAGCATTTTTACTGCAGCAATTGGTTAGTATTGGAATTTTCAATACAGGACTGAATAATAAAGAAACAAAGGCTGATCAAAAGGAAAAGACATCTTCTTTTTCATACATGGATTACCAGGGACTTGCCTACTCTTCAAATGATTTAAAAGGTAAAGTGGTCTTCATTAACTTCTGGGCCACATGGTGTCCTCCTTGCCTGGGTGAAATGCCTTCTTTAAATAAACTATACAATAATTTAAAAGATGATCAAAATATTGTATTCCTGTTTATTAACGAAGATGACAATCCCTCTGCAGCAGAGGCCTATTTAAAAAAGAAAGGATACACTCTTCCTGTTTTTCGGCGGGGAACTTTTCCGCCAGGAATGTTCAGCGGGACACTTCCTACAACTATAGTATTGGATAGGGAGGGGAAAATTGTTTTGAAACATGAGGGTATTGGAGGATATAATTCAAATAACTTCATCAGGCAACTAAAAGAACTATAGAGGAGATATTTACAGCTTCTGGGATAATAACTGTAGTACATGAGCTTTGCCTTTATGGAAATCTCCTTCATCAAGGTCAACCTCTTTTTCTCCACAGTAGAGTATGTGCATAAAAGGAAAATCAGAGCAGATAGAGGGTGCATCATACAGTAATGAAAGTTCTTTCGGACCACCTGAAGTAAAATTGATCTGTTCTTTGGTGAAAGCCGATAATAAAAGATAACCTCCTGATTTAAGTAGCCTGGCAACTTCCTGGTGAAAATGCTTACGTTCATTTTCCGGTAGATGAACAAAGATTAAAGCCACAGCATCATACTGTTTATCTGTATGGAAATCAGTTAAAGAAGCGACAGAGTAATTGATTGAAACTTTGCTCTGTTTTGCATTTTGCAAAGCCTTGTCGCGTGCTACTTCACTGAAGTCAAAGACATCGACCTGCCATCCTTTCTGTGCGGCATAAATGGCATTTCTGCCTTCACCCTCGGCCGGTAATAATAAAGACCCGGGCTTATGCTTATCAATAAACTCTTTAAAGAAACTGTTGGGTCTTGTACCATAAACGGTTTCATTCTCCCTATAACGCTGATTCCAAAACTCTTTATTCATAATTGAAAGATCCAAACGACTGTAGTATAATTTTGTGATGAATGTCACAAGTGACTAACTTGTTTGCTGACACGGTGCTTAGTAATGTCATGTATGTTGTGATATAAGTCACCCCGACAGTCCTATGTATAGATTTACTTCAATAGCAATAAATTAAAGACCTAAAATTTTAAATATGGATTATAACATCAGCAAAAAAATTAATAAGCCTTTCAGTGAGGTTATCAGCTTAGTGTCAGAGGAGTTAAAGAAAGAAGGATTTGGTATTATCAGCGAGGTGGATCTAAAAGCAAAGTTCAAAGAAAAGCTCGGAATTGATTTTCGCAACTATACCATTTTAGGAGCATGCAATCCTGCTTTAGCTTATAAAGCTATAGAAACAGAGGACAAAATTGGCGTATTGCTCCCTTGCAATGTACTTGTACAGGAACATGAGCCGGGTAATGTTGAAGTTTCCGCCATTAATCCAATGAATTCTATTGGAGGCATTGGTAATTCAAACCTGGAGCCGGTAGCTGGTGAGGTTAGTTCAAGACTGGAAAAAGTGATCCGACAGTTGTAGAACTAACAGTTTTATTCATTCGGGATTATAGATCAAATTCTTATTCGGGAGCATCGGAGCAATATTATAATTGAGTAAGGTGAAAGAGCCTGTAAAATGGTTTAATTTTATCAACTGAAGCTGATAAACGTACCTCACTATTATATTTCCGTCATGCAAAAAGAATTAAAGAACCTGGCTGAGAGTTTAGAGGGTTCTCTATATTACGATTCTACACCTTTACACCAGGCACAATTACTTGCTTTTTCAACAGATGCTTCTGTTTACCAGGAAAAACCTGTTGCTGTTGCTTTTCCGAGGACCATAGAGGATATAAAGCAACTGGTTCAATTCGCAGGAAAACAGCGGCTGACGTTAATTCCACGGGCTGCGGGTACTTCACTGGCCGGGCAAGTGGTGGGCAATGGAATTGTTGTTGATATCTCAAAACACTTCGATCAGATTATTGAGATAAATCCGGGAGAGAAATGGGTTCGGGTTCAGCCCGGAGTAATAAGGGATGATCTTAATTATTATTTGCGTGAATACAACCTGATGTTTGGCCCCGAAACGAGTACAGCTAACAGGGCTATGATTGGGGGGA
>JBLNAY010000312.1:0-4503 GCA_050259715.1 Candidatus Dadabacteria bacterium | reverse complement strand
AGAGAAAGAAAGGACATATCATCAACCTGGGATCTATTGCAGCCAAGGACATTTATGAAAGGGGTAATGTTTACTGTGGCACCAAGGCAGCAGTGGACGCTATCAGCCATGGCATGCGCATTGACCTGTTGCCTTTCCATATCAAGGTAACAGCTATTCACCCCGGTGCCGCGGAAACAGAATTCTCTATCGTTCGTTTCAAAGGAGATAAAGAAGCCGCTAAGAAGATCTATGAGAATTATGTACCCTTGAGTGCAGAAGATATTGCTGAGATAATATTCTATACCGCTTCTTTACCTGCACATGTTTGTATCAATGACCTGGTGGTCACTCCTACACAGCAGGCAGATGGGATTTACTTCCATAAGGATGGAATGGAGTTGTAGGTTTTCGGTTTTGGGTTTTCGGTTTTCTGTTTTCGGTTGTGGACTTGCTGACGTGAGGTTTAAAGTTTAAAGGTTTAAGGGTTTAAGGGTTGCGTTAGTTGTTGCTTTCCTCATCCCTAATCTCTAATCCCTAATCTCTAATCTTACCTTCCTTTCCAATATCTTTCTCACAGATTACACGGATTTTCATCCAGCAATAAGCGGGACTACGCTGCGCTCAGCAGATAAAGTTTTGGGTTTTCGGTTTACAGTTGGAACAACAGTAAAATCAATAACGTAAGCCTTAATGAATGGATAGTTACTTCCCTTTTTTATAAGAATTGATTCCATCCTGAGCAAACAACTGAAAACTGAAAACTCAAAACCGAAAACTATTTTATTTCCTGCTATAATTCGGCGCCTCCCTTGTGATCTCCACATCATGTGCATGGCTTTCGCGCATACCGGCATTGGTGATCTTCACAAAAGTGGATTGCTGCAGTTCTTTGAGGTTCTTCGCCCCGCAATAACCCATACCGGCTCTTAAGCCACCGATATACTGGTAAACAATTTCTTTGAGCATCCCTTTATAAGCCACACGGCCTTCAATTCCTTCCGGAACATATTTCTTTACATCGGCTTCGGGATCCTGGAAGTAACGGTCACTGCTTCCCACCGACATCGCTCCCAAAGAACCCATGCCACGGTATTCCTTGAACTTACGTCCTTCATAAATAATAGTATCGCCGGGACTTTCCTCCGTACCTGCAAATATGCTTCCCATCATCACACAATCTGCTCCTGCCGCAAGCGCCTTCACCATATCACCCGTGTAACGGATACCTCCATCGGCGATCAGCGGAATATTCTTTCCCTTCAATGCCGCCTTAGCCTGCATAATGGCCGTAAGCTGGGGAACACCCGCACCGGCAACAATTCTTGTCGTACATATAGAACCCGGCCCGATACCTACTTTCACTGCATCAGCACCGGCATCCACCAAAGCTTCTGCTCCTGCCGTGGTAGCGACATTACCCGCAATAACGTTGGTTCCTTTGAAGTTCTTTTTGATATTCTTCAACGCCTCAATAATACCCCTGGAATGCCCGTGGGCACTGTCTAAACAGATAACATCAACGGCAACGCTTTTTAGTGCGGCTACCCGGTCTAATAAGTCCTGTGTAACTCCAACGGCCGCCCCTACCAGCAAGCGTCCGTAACTATCCTTCACTGCATTTGGATTGGAAGTAACCTGCAATATGTCGCGATAAGTGATCAGGCCTTTTAATATTCCGTTCTTGTCTACCACCGGAAGCTTTTCCACCTTTGTCTTCCGGAGAATGGTTTCAGCACTGGTGAGGTCTGTGCCTTCGGGCGCCGTGATAAGATTTTCATGCGTCATCACTTCACTGACCTTACGATGCATATCTTCTTCAAAACGCAGGTCCCTGTTGGTAAGAATACCCGCCAGCTTTCCACCTCCATCTACAATTGGGATACCGCCGATCTTGTATTCACGCATCAACCGGAGGGCATTACCTATGGTGGAATCCACTGTAAGTGTGATGGGATCAATGATCATTGCACTTTCACTTCTTTTAACCTTCCGCACCTGTTCGGCCTGCTTTTCCGCGGACATGTTCTTGTGTAGTATTCCAATGCCACCTTCTCTTGCCAATGCAATAGCCAGGGTAGCTTCCGTTACCGTATCCATAGCGGCGGAAAGCATAGGTACATTCATCGTGATCTCTTTAGTGAGATTCGTTTTTATATCAACGTCACGGGGAAGAATGTCGGAATAGGAAGGAACCAGCAGAACATCATCGAATGTCAGTCCTTCAATCAGGGTATTAGAGGGAGAATTTGTTGCCATGTGCAAAGATATAGGAGGAATGGATTAGGAATTTGGGGTTAAGAATTTGGAATTAGGGATTTGGGATTGGGGGACAGGGGAAAGGAGGTTGAGAGGGTTTGGAAGGTTTAGAAGTTGAGAAGTTGAGGAGGTTGAGCATAGATAATACCGTCTTCTGCCGCCTTGAGAAGGGTGAGAGCAAGAGTGCGAGATTGTTGTTGCTCACAGATTTCACAGATTTACACAGATTAATTTCTACGATTCAGACATTCTTCCGGGAAAGGGCTGGCTTTATTACACAGATGGGAATCTTCTTCGAAGATTTTCCAGGCAGATCATAATCTTTTTACAATACAGTTTATATTTTACAACTGAAATGTACCACATGAGAATTCAATATTGGTGTCTTGCATTCTGTATTTTGGTTGTTGGCTCTGCACATGCGCAAAAACCGGATACCAGTAAATATAACCTCACATTTACTCCTGCATTGTTTTCATCTTCCTATGCTCTACAGCCTGGGATTGAATTACACCTATTACCTCACTGGGGATTCTTTACTGAGGTTGGAATTCCCTTCTATAAAATCAATGATGACTTTGAGAAGATAAAAACGCTGAGAATAAATGGTGAATGGAGGTGGTATTATAACAAGTACTATGATAGTTATTTCAGTTTACAAGCAGGACACAATTTCCGTACTTACTACACGAGCCAGGAGGGAAGCTATTTCGGTAAACTGTACGATGACAGCGCATACAACTATACTTCGGCGCGAATAAAGTCACCTGTTACAACACTTGCGATATTATTTGGAGGCAAGCTTATGACGCAAAGGAGGTTTTATTTGGATCTCTCATTAGGTGCTGGAGTACGGTTTATCAGTACAAAATATTTTGCGGAGAACGTTGTCAGAGGCATTCATTATATCCCTGTTGATAAAATGGGCTGGTTCATTCCCGATCCTGCCTATGAATGCAATTGCAACCTTTCCCGTTTTCACGCAAGTTTAGCCTTACGGGCAGGATGGAAGTTGTGACCTTAATCTTCAAATTTTCAAATCATCAAATTTTCAAATCATCTGCTAATTAACCATCCTGTACATCTTTCCCGGCTGGCTTTGAATCACTCCTTCCAGTTCCAGGTTAAGGATGGCCGCGGCAACGGCACTACTACTCAGCCCACTGGAAAGATTGATTTCATCTATATGAGCCGATTCTTTTTCTCTCAGAATATCAACTATTTGTTTTTCATCAGCCGTTAGTTCAATGAAAAGTTCCCGTTGTTGCTTTTTCTTACGCATACTTTCTTTCCAGCCCATGATCTCCAGCAAATCATCAGCATTACTTAATAAAACAGCCTTATTATACTTGATAAGGTGATTGCATCCCGAGCTCACTTTATCGATAGTTCTTCCCGGAACGGCAAAGACATCCCTGTTGTAACCATCTGCCAGTTTAGCGGTGATCATGCTGCCTCCTTTAACGGCTGATTCGACTATAACGGTAGCATCCGTTAGTCCTGCAACAATACGGTTGCGTAAAGGGAAATTATGTTTATCCGGTTGGGTGTCGCTGAAAAACTCGGTCAGCACACCACCGCCATTGCTGATCATTTCCCTGGCTAATGTGGCATGATCTGCCGGGTACATCTTTCGAAGTCCATGTCCTACCACACCTATAGTGGGAATATTGTTTTTTAATGCCGCCTTGTGTGCGATGGCATCAATACCAAAGGCAAGACCACTTACAATTGTAACATTGTATTCAGCCAGTTCCTTAACCAGTTTTTCTGTAAACTGTTTACCGTAGTCGGTATGAGACCTCGTGCCCACGATGGCAATCATCCTGGAGGCGTTTAAATTGGCCGTACCCTTATAGTAAAGAAGTGTGGGTGAATCGTAGCAATTAAGTAATCTTTTCGGATAATCTTCATCTGTGAGAAAGAAGGTGCGGATATTGAATTTCTCAACAAATTTTAATTCTTCTTCTGCTAAGTGGAAATCGTTGAACTCCTTTATGGACCTTGCCCTGACGGTTCCAATACCCTCGAGCTTTTCCAGTGTTGATTCTTTAGCCCTGAATATTGATTTGGCATCACCAAAATGTTGCACTAAAATCTTAGCATGAACGTCTCCAATGTTGGGTACTAAAGTGAGAGCCAGCTGGTAGAGTAGATCTGTTTCCATTGGTACTTACAAATTTCTAATTGTTTGCAAACCAGGTCACAAAGAATTTTATCTAGTTTCGGATGCCTCGGAACTGTGGTTTTCTTTCCCGTTAATGA
>JBLNAY010000311.1:0-4972 GCA_050259715.1 Candidatus Dadabacteria bacterium | reverse complement strand
GGCAATCAGGCTGAATATCTGCCAAAATTGCACATCTAAAGCTGACGGCATAATCATTGTTGACCAATAAGAAACTATTAAATTCATAATCAATGGGAAAAATAATTGGTATTGACTTAGGTACTACTAATAGCTGCGTAGCGGTTATGGAAGGAAATGAGCCGGTCGTAATTGCCAATGATGAGGGTAGGAGAACAACGCCTTCAGTAGTGGCATTTCTTAAAAACGGAGAACGTAAAGTCGGAGATCCCGCCAAACGCCAGGCTATAACAAACCCTCAAAATACCATCATGAGCGTGAAGCGGTTTATGGGCCGCCGTTATGATGAAGTAACAGAAGAAATCAGCCACTGGAGCTATAAAGTAGCCAGGGGTGACAATAATACAGTTAGAATTGATATCGACGGCAGGTTATATACTCCACAGGAGATCTCTGCAATGATTCTTCAAAAAATGAAGAAAACAGCTGAAGACTACCTGGGTCAGGAAGTAACAGATGCTGTTATTACAGTCCCTGCTTACTTTAATGATGCTCAGCGCCAGGCTACTAAAGAAGCCGGTGAAATCGCAGGTTTGAATGTTCGCCGTATTGTAAATGAGCCTACGGCTGCTGCTTTGGCTTACGGATTGGATAAGGGTGGTAAAGACCATCATGTGGCAGTATTTGACCTTGGCGGTGGTACGTTCGATATTTCAGTATTAGAGTTGGGAGACGGTGTATTTGA
The DNA here is from genome assembly GCA_050259715.1 of Candidatus Dadabacteria bacterium. GTDB lineage: Bacteria > Bacteroidota > Bacteroidia > Chitinophagales > Chitinophagaceae > Flavisolibacter. Next base: position 4,248 of record JBLNAY010000311.1, on the reverse strand, counting down.
AGTGAAATCTACCAATGGTGATACTCACCTTGGTGGTGATGACTTCGATAAAGTCATTATGGACTGGCTGGCAGAAGAATTCCGTAAAGATGAAAATGTAGATCTCCGGAAGGATCCTATGGCCTTACAACGTCTGAAAGAAGCGGCAGAAAAAGCCAAGATAGAATTATCTTCTTCTTCAGAAACTGAGATTAATCTTCCATATATAACGGCTATCGATGGTGTTCCTAAACACCTTGTGAAGAAATTAACCCGTGCCAAATTTGAGCAATTGGCCGATAACCTGTTCGACCGTTGTTTACGTCCTTGTGAACAGGCATTGAAAGATGCCGGTCTGTCTGCTTCACAGGTAGATGAAGTGATATTGGTTGGTGGTTCTACCCGTATACCTAAAGTGCAGGAAATAGTAGAAAAGTTCTTTGGCAAAAAGCCAAACAGGAGCGTGAACCCCGACGAAGTGGTTGCAGTAGGTGCTGCTATCCAGGGTGCTGTATTGACAGGTGAAGTGAAGGATGTATTATTGCTTGACGTTACCCCTTTAAGCCTTGGTATTGAAACAATGGGTGGAGTAATGACAACATTAATTCCGTCCAATACCACAATACCCACCAAGAAATCTGAAGTATTCTCAACAGCTTCTGACAACCAACCCGGTGTTCAAATCCATGTACTACAGGGTGAGCGACCAATGGCAAGTCATAATAAGAGCCTTGGCATGTTTAATCTTGATGGTATACCACCGGCACCACGCGGAGTTCCTCAAATTGAAGTAACCTTTGATATCGACGCGAACGGCATATTACATGTCACAGCTAAAGACAAGGGTACAGGTAAAGAGCAGAAGATACGAATTGAAGCCGGCAGTGGATTGACCAAGGATGAAATAGAAAAGATGAAGAACGAGGCCAAGGCAAATGAAGCTACTGATAAAAAGGAAAAGGAAAGAGTTGAAAAGGTTAACCAGGCCGACAGTTTAATCTTCCAGAGTGAAAAGCAATTGAAGGAATACGGTGATAAAATACCTGCTGATAAGAAAGGAAATATTGAAGGTGCCTTGAACCGGTTAAAGGAAGCTCATAAATCACAGGATTTGAACCAGATCGACGGTGCTATTACAGAGTTGAACAACGCATGGACAGCCGCTAGTGAAGAAATGTATAAAGCTACTCAGGGTGCAGGCGGTCCGCAGTCAGGTCCGACAGACGGCGGCGGCCAGCAACAGCAAGGTGGCGGCACAGAGAATGTGACTGATGCAGAATTTGAAGAGGTGAAATAATGTAGTTAGCTCATTATACAGATAAATGAAACCCATAGCAACAGCTATGGGTTTTTTATTTGCCTGTGCTGCTTGGTTTCATTCCAAATTGTGTGCTTCTTAAATAGGTATGAAAGTTGGCTTCTCCGATGAAGAGCTTAACATCTCACATAGAGCTGATATGCAGTTAACACGCTGTTGACATGCAGTTGATATGCAGTTGATGTGCTGTTAACTGCATATCAACTGCATGTCAACTGCATATCATGCGTATATTAACCGCATATCATCCTTCTTCGGGAGTATTCTTCCAGGTATGCGAAACCGTCGCATCAAATGCAACCAAATGGAGGGTAAAACAAAAGACCCATGTAGAACATGGGTCAATAAGATATTTAATAAAGAGAATGAGTCTCTAAATCATTTGAATACAAAACTAATTATCATTCTCCTTCTTAAACGATATCCATTGCCAGTACAAAGAATGTCGTAACAAAGGGAAGGATTAATGTCAGCCATGGCCAATGTGTGAAAATAGCTACTGCTAATGCAATTACAGATAGTAAGAATAAGATCCAATATAGCCCCGTTGAACGTTTGCGTACTTCCATTTCAATTTCAGTTTTGGCAAAAATAGGGGAGACCAATTAAATTGACCAATTTAAAGAGCAGTTTAGCAATCAAACATGGCAACCTTTTACTATTTTCGCTATTGTGTAGTTTATACACAACGATTGCTTTGGTCGGGAATAAATAATAGAATAGATGAGAATAGATTTATACTTGCGCTATCACACTCATTTCGGTGAATCACTTTCAGTCTTTGGCGATATTTCAGAACTGGGAGATAATGACATTAATGCTGCGGTACCTCTTCAATACTTAAATGAGGATCTCTGGCATGTTTCCTTTGATATTGATCCTTCAGAACATAAGTCTGTAAATTACCGCTATGTTTTTGTAAATAGCCGTAAGGAGATAAAAAAAGAGGGGGAGAAACACAGGGAAATCAACCTTAAAAAGTCAGACGGAGATCTCACTATTTATGACATATGGAATGAAGAAGGCTGCTATGAAAATGCTTTCTATACAGCCCCTTTTACAGAGGTCTTCTTCAGGGAACATAAGAAAGTCAAACATAAAAAGCACCCCGAATACACTCATTTATTCAAAGTAAAAGCTCCGTTGGCAACTGCTAATCAAACAGTTTGCCTCTTAGGAAGTGATAAGAAATTAGGGGGGTGGGATATCAAGGAACCGGTTCTATTGCATAAGAGTGGCGAATGGTTTACTGCCGCCCTGGATCTTTCAGATGCCAACTTTCCTCTTCTCTATAAATATGGACTTTATGATGTAAAGCATGATACGTTTGTTGATTTTGAAGCAGGGGAGAATAGGGTCGTTCACAAGAATGGTTCAGACACTACAAAAACCATCTTTCATGATGGCTTTGTCCGGCTTCCAAACAACACCTGGAAAGGTGCAGGAGTAGCGATACCGGTATTTAGTTTAAAAAGCGAGAGCAGCTTTGGTATTGGTGAATTTACCGATCTGAAGCTACTGGTTGACTGGGCTAATGAGATCGGTCTAAAACTAATTCAGATCCTTCCTATTAATGATACATCAGCCACAATGACGTGGAAGGATTCTTATCCTTATGCAGCAATATCAGCATTTGCATTGCATCCTATTTACATGAACCTGAAAAAGGTTGCCGGGAAGAAAAATGCTTCGGTTATTAAAGCTGTAGCACAGAAACAGGCGGAATTGAACAACCTCCCGGAGATTGATTATGAACAGGTGATCAATGTAAAGTTGAAGGTGTTAAGAGAGCTTTTCGAATTAGATAATTTATCATTCCTCGATGACAGTGATTATAAAGAATTTTTCTCTGATAACAAAGTATGGTTGGTGCCGTATGCTGCTTTTTCCTATTTCCGGGATAAATACAAAACTTCCGATTTCTCTAAATGGAGAACGAATAGTGTATACAATCAGCAGGAGATAGAAAAGATTTCATCTCCAAGGTCAAAGCAGCAATTTAAACAAGTAGCTTTCTATTATTTCGTTCAGTATCATTTACACCTGCAGTTGAAAGATGCAGTTGATTATGCTCATAAGAAGGGTATTACATTGAAAGGTGATATTCCTATTGGTATCTATCGGTATGGTTGTGACGCCTGGACTGCTCCGCAATTGTACAACATGGATATGCAGGCGGGTGCGCCACCTGATGATTTCACTATTAAGGGGCAGAACTGGGGTTTTCCAACTTACAACTGGAAGAAGATGGAGGAAGACCGTTTTGAGTGGTGGCGTCAACGGTTTCACCAGATGAGTAATTACTTCGATGCGTTTCGTATTGATCACATACTTGGCTTCTTCAGGATCTGGAGTATTCCTGTTAATTCTGTAGAAGGTATTTTAGGCAGATTTATTCCTGCCATGCCAGTTACTGTTTATGAATTTGGTGAAAGGGGTATTTGGTTTGACTACGATCGTTTCTGCAAACCTTACATAACACCTGAAATATTGCAGAATACATTTGGTGATATGGCGGAGATGGTGAAGTCAACATTTCTTATTGCCAATGGGAGGGAAGGTTATGATCTGAAGCCGGAGTATGATACACAGGAAAAAGTAGATAAGCAACTGGCAGCACAAGAACATGAAAATAAAGAGCAGATCAGGCAAGGATTGTTTGATCTTATTACCAATGTTATCCTTTATGAACGCGAAGGATCTGATAAGCAGGAATTTGATTTCCGCATATTGATTGAACTTACCAGTTCTTACCAGGCCCTGGATGATGTGACCAAAGGGAAAGTGTACGATCTGTATATTGACTATTTCTACCGGAGGCAGGATGATTTCTGGGAAAAAGAAGCAATGAAGAAATTGCCCGCATTAAAAGATGCAACCAATATGTTGATCTGTGGAGAAGATCTGGGAATGGTACCACATTGTGTACCCGATGTAATGAAACGATTGGG
>JBLNAY010000310.1:0-5091 GCA_050259715.1 Candidatus Dadabacteria bacterium | reverse complement strand
TTGATGAATTATTGCGTTACCTCCCCGGAATAGAAGTGCAGATGCGGGGACCAATGGGAGCACAAAGTGATATAGTATTAAGAGGGGGAACTTTTCAACAGGTGCTTGTGATTGTCGATGGATTGCGTTTGAATGATCCTAATACGGGGCATTTTACATCTTACATACCTATTACACCATCAGAAATCGACAGAATAGAAATATTGAAGGGAGCTTCTTCAGCTATATATGGTTCAGAGGCTGTTGGAGGAGTCATCAACATTATTACTAAATCATTCATTAATCCAAATGGTATAAGCAAGTCAGAAGCCTCCGCCCAATTAACAGCAGGAGAATATGGACTATGGTCATTAAATGCTGGGGGATTTACCACCAATGGTACAACTTCTATAAGTGCAGGAGTATTATCGAATAATACCGAAGGCCAACAACAAAGAGGTACAAAGGGATTCATACACACCAACACTGCTTCTGTTTCTATAGGACATACTTTTACGCCCCATTTAAACCTTGCTGTTCGAAGCTCCTATGATGACAGGAATTTTGCCGCTCAGAATTTTTATACCACTTTCCTCTCTGACACAGCTCGTGAGAAAGTGAAGACATGGTGGAACCAGGCGCAATTGAGGTACGTTGGATCTAAAGACATTATCAGGTTTAGCTTAGGTTATAAAAAAGTATCTGACAATTACCTATATAATTCTGCCCTAAGTGCCAACAATAATAAAAGTGATCTCCTGCAGGCATTAGTTACAGATGAATGGAAAATAAAAGCAAATTCCACTTTGACAACAGGTGGGGAGTTCATAAATAAGAAAATAGTTTCTAACGACAGGGGAAATCACAATGTGAACCAGGCGGCAGCTTTTGCTGTTTTAAACCAGCAAATCGGCGAGTCTTTCTTTGTCAATCCTGCCTTACGTTTAGATTGGAACCAGGTGTCTGGATGGGAGTTGATACCACAAATCAACCTGTCTTATCATACCAGGTTCATCCAACTTCGCGGCAGTGCAGGTAAAACCACCCGTGATGCTGATTTCACTGAACGATACAACAACTATAATAAATCATTTGTATCATCCGGCAGTATAGGCAATCCTGCACTTCATGCCGAACGTTCGTTTAGTTATGAAGCCGGGGCAGATGTTTTTCCAACAAAGCAGTTGAAATTTTCTGCCACCTTCTTTCATAGACAATATACTGATCTTATTGATTTCGCTATTACTCCTTATGTAGATATGCCACGAAAGTCGAACCTCTCTCCTACGGGCACTTATGCATTGGCTAAGAATATTTCCAAAGTGACTACATCAGGCATTGAAGGGGATGTTCAATATTCCAAAAGGTTTGCTGGTACTCAACAGTTATGGGCAACCCTTGGGTTCACCTGGTTAGAAAGCAGGAGCAGTGATGCGTTTCCTTCCTTCTATATTTCTTCGCATGCACACTACCTTTCCAACTTTAACCTGCAGTATTCCAACAATAGGTTCCTGTTATCGTTTAACGGATTATACAAGAACAGGCAATCGCGTGTTTCCACGGCACCAATTGTCAAAGTGAACCCTGATTATTTTATTCTAAATGGAAAAGCAGAAGCCTTCCTACTTCAAAAAACTTTATCTGCCTTTGTTGAATCTGATAATATTTTTAATTCCCATTATGCTGATCTCCTGGGATCTCAAATGCCCGGCCGCTGGTTTATGGCTGGAATCAAAATAACTTTATCAAAATAATAAAGATGAAGGATGTGCTGCAACACCTTAAGGTGCAAAAACAAAATAAAGGAGCTGCTACCGGTGAACAATGGCTGGATACAAAAGGAAAGGAAATTATTTCATTTTCTCCTGTGGATGGTAAGGACATAGCTTCAATTAGTTCTGTTGATTCCGAAGCTTATGAACAAGTGATAAATACAGCTTCAAAAGCTTTCCTGGAATGGCGAATGTGGCCGTCTCCAAAGCGGGGTGATATTGTGAGGCAGGTCGGAGATTCTTTAAGAAAAAACAAGGAATATTTAGGCAAACTCGTATCATATGAAATGGGAAAGAGTCTGCAGGAGGGATATGGTGAAGTACAGGAAATGATCGACATCTGTGATTTTGCTCTTGGACTTTCCCGTCAGCTGCATGGCTTGACAATGCAGAGTGAACGCCCGGGGCACAGGATGTATGAACAATGGCACCCGTTAGGTATTGTGGGAGTTATTTCAGCCTTTAATTTCCCGGTTGCGGTTTGGAGCTGGAATGCTATGCTCGCCTTGGTGTGTGGCGATGTAGTGGTATGGAAACCTTCAGAAAAAACGCCTCTGTGTGGTATTGCCTGCCAGCAGATTGTTTCAGAAGTTTTTAAGGAAAATAATGTACCGGAAGGAGTTTGCAATCTTCTTATTGGAGAAAGAGACCTTGGAGAGCGAATGGCACATGATAAACGAATACCATTGATCTCTGCCACAGGTTCTACCCGCATGGGCAAAGCTGTTGGTGCTGCAGTAGGTGAAAGATTAGGTAGATCGTTACTGGAACTAGGGGGGAACAATGCGATTATCATTTCAAAGGATGCTGACCTTGAAATGGCATTAGTTGGTTGCCTCTTTGGTGCAGTAGGCACTGCGGGGCAACGATGCACAACCACACGGCGCCTGGTCATACATGAAGATGTTTATGAAAGCTTCAAAACGAAACTGGTTAATGCCTATGGTCAACTAAGAATTGGTGATCCGCTGGATGAAAAGAATCATGTAGGTCCATTGATTGATAAGGCTGCTGTTGAGATGTATATGGCAGCAATAGAGAAATGTAAAGCGGAAGGCGGAAAGTTTATAGTAGAGGGTGGTTTGGTTGAAGGAAAAGGTTTCGAAAGTGGGTGTTATGTAAAGCCATGCATAGCCGAAGTAGAGCCTAATTACGAAGTTGTTTGCACTGAAACTTTCGCTCCCATTCTTTACCTGATGAAATATAAATCCCTGGACGAAGCTATTGCCATTCAAAACGGTGTGCCACAGGGGCTGTCTTCAGCTATTATGACATTGAATCTACGGGAAGCGGAAGTATTTCTTTCAACAGTAGGTAGTGATTGCGGCATTGCTAATGTAAATATTGGTACTTCGGGTGCGGAAATAGGCGGTGCATTTGGGGGAGAAAAAGAAACAGGCGGGGGAAGAGAAAGTGGAAGTGATGCCTGGAGAATTTACATGAGGCGTCAAACTAACACTATCAATTTCAGCAACAAATTACCTCTTGCCCAAGGAATTAGGTTTGATCTATAGATAGAAGCAACGTAGTTGGCAAAGCTTTTGTCTAATTAGAAGAAAGGCTTTGATATGTATTTACTACAACTATCACATGACCTGCTAATTGGGGCAAACGAAATTTCGTTATTTATAGGTTTAACTATATCAGGACTATTCTATATACAATACAAAAAATATAATGATCAATTAAAAAGAGAAGAGATGATTGATCACTTCCTTGAGTAAGAATAGTTTATAGGATTGACAAAGAAATATAATCGTTTTCACGGCTTCTCATCACCTTTCCCTTCCCTTGATTTATTGCGTGCATGTTTTAGTTCATCTTCGCTCAAGGGACGACCTGTATCATCGTTCACATTTTGAGATTCCCCTTTATAATCATGTAATTGGGCATTATCTCTTCTTGCTTCAGCATCCGTATTTTCATTTGCCTGATCACCGTCGGGCCTGCTGCTTATATCATCTCTGTTAATGTTTTGTATTACTTGCTGACGTGCTGTCCTTGTAGAACTATCATCACTTGAAAAACGTCCCGTATCAGAAGCCTGCTCAAATGCTTGCCGGGGATCTATTCTCCTGGTGTGCCCAGGGTTATGTCGCTGTCTCATTCTCTTGGTTTTATAGGTTATTGATCTTAAAACGAAGTGGCCTGTTCGTGATTCGTTTATTTATATGATACTAATTTCAGTAATGTATTCCCTTCCCGATTAAAGACTTTGTCTTTCGTAAAGGTCATTTTCCCAATTGATTCTTCGGCTATCTACAGTCCTGAAGTTTCCAACAGGTTCTTTTTGCTGAGGGTTTTGACGTGGTCTTCCAGGCTGATTTGCAGTTGGATACCTTCTGCTTTCTTCACGTTGAGAATTTCTTCTGTCATTCCTGTTACTGCGCGGTTCCATTTCGTAGTTGATTAAGGGTGTTCAATAATGATTCATTAAGGTATTGATATTTTAAATCAAACCGGGAATATCTTCTCCCAATCTTGCACTTTCTCCTTCATCGAGGTCATCATTGGGATGATGAGATGTCAATTCTGCATCATCGTTCATGTCCTTTTCAGCTTCACTAAGGGCAGAAGCATTTTTATTTCTTTCGCTGCTGCTCATCTGTCCCGGTAATATATGCTCGTGTTGCCCGGGTTGATCAGCCGGTTCTTTTCTCTCCTTCCGTTCCATAATAAATTAATTAGCTATACAAGACCTTAAATACTATGCCGCTTTTATGATTCTTCTCTATAAAGTTGATCCAGATTAGACACTCTACCGTATTCATTTATCAGGAAGTTTTCCTCAGGTTTACTAACAACAGCAATTCTAACATACAGGCAACCTCTTGCAGATTTTAAGCGTATATTTAATTACACCTGCTTCTTACCTATCCACATTTATGAAAGTGAGCATTCTTTCATGGTTATTTATTTTGCTTTTTGCATTTAGTGCAAGAGCAGATCATATAACGGGTGGAGAGATGTTTTATACCTACACTGACTTAGGTAATAATCTATATCGCTACAACTTCACCTTAAAATTATTTATGAGATGCAATAGTGGCAGGCAGTTCAGCAATCCCACTACAGTTTCTGTTTTTGATCGCTTAACGAATGTGAGAATAACTGATATAAAAGCTAACCTTGCGAGTGAGCAAACTTTAAGTCTTACCACATTCAGCCCCTGCATTACTAATCCTCCAAATGTTTGTTATGTGGTGGGTTATTACTATTTCACTATTGATCTTACAGCTAATGAAAACGGTTACACAATTGCAAGCCAGGTAAACTACAGGATAGCAGGAATAAGCAATTTTGGAGGAGGATACTCTCTAATAGGAGCAACCTACACAGC
>JBLNAY010000309.1:0-13391 GCA_050259715.1 Candidatus Dadabacteria bacterium | reverse complement strand
CAGGAGGGATCAATGCTGCAAGCTTTGATGCCCATTCAATAGCTAAAGTGGTTGCAACAGAAGAAGCAGATGCATTCCTATCCCAGGTTTCCAGATAATGTATAGGTTCCTCCAGTGTTCTCTTCAAAGAATCTGTTGATGACAATGTTTTATAAGCTTTAAAGAGTGCTGGCAGCAGAATGTCAAAGGCAGAGAGGTAATGGTTGTACCCAATGTCGATCATTTTATCAAGAGTCACATCCTGAGCCTGGGACAGCAGTCGTATAGCATTTACAGCTCTCCCGTTTTGTCCATCCGGGGCCATATACAAAGGATAGTTTTGTTTCTTTGGACTGCTTTCACCCGAAACAGTAAAAGGTGTAGAATTACAATTCTCAATCCACCCTGTCTTTGGATTATAAACGTGAACCATTTCATCCAGGCTATGTAATCCCTTCCAGTCAGTTGCAGATGTACTGCCATCTACAGGCTGGCTGTAATCTAAGTTTGGATTCCTTCTTGGTATAAAGTTTCCATGCCAATAAGCAATATTGCCTTTGTCGTCAGCAAATACCGTATTGTCAGAGCTATTTGATCGCAGGTTCATTACTTTTTTGAATGACTCAAAACCAGTCGCTTTTGTGCGTAACCATGACTGCAGCAAAGCGTTCAAAGAGCGGTTGTTCTCTTTTACGGCTAGCCATTCACCCTTCCTGCTGCCCATAACAGGTCCGTGAATGGTATTATATGCTGTGAACTCCTCAGAGCTCATGTTATTACCATTTTTATAAGCAATGGTAATTCTCCTGCTTTTGACGGGCATTAATTTGCTATCATAAATAGAATAAAGCAGGTTATTTTCTCTCCTGGTAGTTTCTCTAAACACGTCAGCCACATCAGCATAACTGGATGTGTGCATCCATCCACAATGTTGATTAAAGCCCTGGAAGATGAAAAAAGTCCCCCAGGTGACTGCTCCATATGCATTCAAGCCTTCTTCACTCACCATGTGAACTTCTGTTCTGTAATAAAAACTTGTATGTGGATTTATATATAGTATGCTGTTTTTGTTATGTGTTTTTGTTGGCGCCAGCGCAAATCCATTAGATCCCATTGGATCTTGTTCATAAAAGGGGATAGCCTTTTCAACAAAAGATGTACTTGCATCTTTCACAGGGTATAAAGCTTTTAAATCCTGCAGTGTTACTCCCCCTGTTTGGGTGGATGAAATGCTCCCGTTTGTTCGCATTAATACAAACCAGGGTTGAAATCTATTCAGAACCATTGGCTTGATGCCAGGGTGTTTGTATAAATAAAAATTCACGGCATCAGCAGAGGCATCCATAAGTTTCTTAAACCATTCCGGGCTCGCTTTATAATCTGCAATGGCAGCACTGCTGTCATAGATCAACCTCATTTGCAGATCATCATAAAGCCTGCTCTTGCCATATACTTCTGAAAGTCTTCCCTGCATCTCCAGGTGATTTTCCTCCAGGCGGTGAAAGTTCTGCAGACACTGCACGTACATTAAGCCAAATACCGCATCAGCATCTGTTTTGCCATAAATATGTGGTATACCCCAATCGTCCTGCACAATTATTATATGCTTTGCTTCTGATTCCCACTTCTGAATTTCAGAAGGAGAAAAGGTTTGTGAACATACGGTTATGGGAAGCAGTAAAAGAAAGAATAGTTTTTTCATAAAGTATAAGAATAATGATCCTCTATTGTATATGTCATTTGAACTTTTGCAAAGGCATTCTCTACTGTGTATTTATATAAGGTTTAGTAAGCTTTTGCATGGAGTTAGCATGGAGTCAGCATGGAGTTTGTCCATGCTAACTCCATGCTAACTCCATACATACTCCATACAAAACTTGCATATCAGGGTTTGTTAGATTTATTAATTTTCATTGTGAATAAAGGTACAAAATCAATCCCTTCTCATACTCATAATTTTAGCATATTGCTAAGTTATCCACATGATTCTAGTCATATTAATTCATACCTTCTTGTTTCAATAACCAATATAATGTGCTTATTAATTTGCCTTCAATTACTTCATAATTAAACGTTAGTCTTCGACAAAAATTCTTAAAATTTTTTCCTTTTTGGATGAAAGTAATCAAAAGTCTGTATTGGTCAGCGGGCTCAATAAACTGTATTACTGAATTGGTTTATGTGAATAACTATATTCAATGAACTAACAAAATTAGGTAAAATTAGCTAAATCAATTAGTACCTTTGCGGGAAATACATGTTTTATGTTTTTATCCAGCCGGCGTGTTGTATCTCACCTTGACCTGGATAGCTTTTTTGTATCTGTAGAATGTCTCAAGAATTCAAAGTTACTGGGTAAGCCTTTATTGGTTGGAGGACGTTCCGACCGTGCTGTTGTGGCAGCATGCAGTTATGAAGCCAGGAAATTTGGTGTGCATTCAGCAATGCCTATGAAGCTAGCACGGCGCTTATGTCCTCATGCTATTGTAACTGGTGGTGACCATGAAGAATACAGCAAATATTCCCGCCTGGTTACTGATATTGTCAGGGAAGAAGTTCCCGCATTTGAAAAAGCTTCTATTGATGAATTCTATGTTGACCTGAGTGGAATGGAAAAGCACTTTGGCTGCAGCCAGTTCGTTCATCAACTTAAAAGCAAGATCGTAAAAGAAACAGGATTACCGCTCTCTTATGGACTGGCAGGAAATAAGCTGGTAAGCAAGGTCGCCACCAATGAAGCTAAACCTAATGGTCAATTGGAGATCCCCTTTGGAACCGAAAAGAATTTCCTGGCTCCTTTACCTGTGCAGAAGATGCCTATGATAGGCGAAAAGATGACTAAAACTCTCAGAGGCCTGGGCGTTCGCATTATACGTACACTGGCTGAAATGCCGATTGAAATGCTGGAGAATATGTTTGGAAAGACCGGTATTGAATTGTGGAGACGTGCTAATGCAATTGATGAATCTCCAATCATTCCTTTTCATGAACAGAAAAGCATCTCCACTGAAAGTACATTCGAAACAGACACAATCAATACAGACTTCCTCAGGTCAGAACTGGTACGGATGATCCAGAAGATAACTTTTGAATTAAGAGAGCAAAACAAACTTGCCGGATGTGTGTCAGTCAAGTTGCGCTATGCTGATTTTGAAACAGTAAATAAGCAGGCTATAATTGGCTATACATCTGCCGACCACTTGCTAATTCCTAAAGTGAAGGAGCTGTTTGAAAAACTGTATGACAGGCGACAACTCGTTAGGCTGGTAGGAGTAAAGCTGACTGATCTTGTGCCGGGTAACTACCAGATCAACCTGTTTAGTGACAAAGAGGAAATGATCCGGTTGTACCAGGCACTCGATAGTGTCAACCATAAATATGGAGGTTTTCTTGTGATGAGAGCCTCCGGGTATATTCACAAGTCAGCGGTTTAATTATTAATAGAACAGCGATAGACTTTAAACTAAAAAGATCCAATGTACCTGAATTGTAAAACGTATTTTTCTTATCGCTATGGTGTGCTCAAGGCAGAACAACTGGTTCAACTCGCTGTTGAAGCAGGAGCACAATCTTTGGCTCTCACCAATATTAATATTACTTCCGACCTGTGGGATTTTTTGACTGCCTGCAACAAAACAGGAATAAAAGCAATCCTTGGAGTAGAGATCCGTAATGAAGATGAATTGATGTACATTATCCTGGCCCGCAACCTTGATGGATTGCAAAACATCAATTATTTACTAACAGAACATGCCTTATCAAAGGAGCAATTTCCGCACATATGTCCATTAACCGAGAACATATTTGTAATCTATCCTTTCCAGAAAAAAGAACTCTGTTTAAGAGATCATGAATTTATTGGAATTCAACCTACAGAGATAAACAAATTGTATGGCAACAAGATTCCGCTGCATAAATGCGTAGTGCTGCAGCCGGTAACTTACAAGGATAAAAAAGGATACAATCTTCACCGCCTGTTAAGAGCGATAGATAAGAACATTGTTCTTAGTAAACAGGAACCTAAGCACATTGCTTCCTCCACAGAAACCTTTGTTCCTTCTTCACAACTTTATTCTTATTACAGCAGGTATCCGGGAATTATAACTAATACATTGAAGCTGATAGAGAGTTGCAACTATGACTTTGATTTCAAGGCCGATAAGAATAAAAAATACTTTACCAGCTCTGAAGAGGATGATCGCATTTTGCTGGAGAAACTGGCCGTGGAAGGAATGTACCAGCGTTTTGGCTATAAGAATAAGGAAGCACACCAAAGGGTGTTCAAGGAATTAGGGATTATCAACAAACTTCATTTCAATGCTTATTTTCTTATCACCTGGGATATTATCCGGTATGCTCAAAGTCGTGGCTTTTATTATGTTGGAAGAGGGAGCGGGGCTAATTCTATAGTGGCGTATTGTCTTCATATTACAGATGTGAATCCTATTGAGCTGGACTTATATTTTGAAAGGTTCCTGAATCCTTACCGAACCTCTCCACCTGATTTTGATATTGACTTTTCCTGGAAAGATCGCGATGAAGTTATTGACTACATATTCAAAAGATATGGGAAAGATCATGTGGCCCTCCTGGGCATGTTCAGCACCTTTAAATGGAATGCTTCAATAAGAGAGTTGGGAAAAGTGTTTGGATTACCAAAAAGTGAAATAGATGCATTGCTCGCCGACCGTAAGGCCTCATTTAATGAAGATAAGATTCAACGTCATATACTTTTTTATGCATCCCAGATGCAGGGATTTCCCAATCACCTGAGTATTCACCCCGGTGGTATGCTTATTAGTGAAAAACCAATCACCAGTTATACCGCATTGTCTTTACCTCCTAAAGGCTTCGCCACCACCCAGATTGACATGTTTGTAGCCGATGATATAAGCCTGTATAAATTGGATATCCTCAGCCAACGGGGATTAGGTCATATCAAAGAATGTATCCGGCTTATAAGAGAGAACAAGAATCAAAATGTAGATATTACAAGGGTAGAGGAGTTTAAGAAAGACAAGGCTGTAGCAGCGCAGATCCGTAAAGCCGATACTATAGGTTGTTTTTATATAGAGAGTCCTGCCATGCGGCAATTGCTGAAGAAATTACGATGTGATGATTACATCACATTAGTGGCAGCAAGTTCTATCATCCGGCCGGGAGTATCGCAAAGCGGTATGATGCGTCAATATATTTACCGCTTTCACAATCCCGATAAGTTTGAATACCTGCACCCGAAGATGAAAGAGCTACTCGAGGAAACCTATGGAGTTATGGTGTACCAGGAGGATGTAATAAAGGTAGCCCACCATTTTGCAGGATTGGATATGGGCGAAGCTGATATATTGCGCAGAGCAATGAGCGGCAAATACAGGGGACAGAATGGCTTCGAAAAAATCAAAAATCAATTCTTCTCCAATTGTAAAAAGTTCGGTTATCCTGATGCGATCACCAGCGAAGTATGGCGACAAATTGAAAGCTTCGGAGGCTACTCATTTTCTAAAGCCCATTCTGCCTCATTTGCCGTAGAAAGCTATCAAAGCTTATTTCTGAAGACCTATTATCCTGTTGAATTTATGGTCGCTGTCATCAACAACTTTGGAGGTTTCTATTCAACGGAACTTTACTTTGTTGAACTGAAAAAGACTGGAGCCAAACTACATGCACCCTGCATCAACAGGAGTGAAGAATTAACTAATGTCAGGGGCAATGACGTATTCATGGGTTTCATCCATATACAGGGCTTGGAAAGTGCCCTGATAGAAAAGTTTCTTGCAGAGCGTCTTACTCATGGAGAATACACCGGTTTAATTGACTTTATCGACAGGGTAGAACCTGGCATTGAACAACTTTCATTACTTATCAGGGCAGGTGCTTTTCGCTTTACCGGTAAGCTGAAAAAAGCACTGCTCTGGGAAGCTCATTTGCTACAAAAAAAAATACATAATGCAAAAGTTCACCAGGCGAGCAGCTCCATGCCATTATTTCATGAGCCGGTAAAGGAGTTTGTTTTGCCACAACTGGAACAGGAACCTTTTGAAGATGCACTTGACCAGATTGAATTGTTTGGATTCCCGGTTGATGATGTCTTTCATCTTGTAAAGGCAGGTGCAGGACCCTATTTTACAGCACAGGATTTTGAAAACAATATAGGTAAGACCATTAAGGTGCTGGGTTATTTTATCACTGCCAAACCAGTATTGACGGTGAAAGGGGATTACATGTATTTTGGCACTTTCATTGACAAAAACTGTGATTGGATTGACTCCGTTCACTTCCCTGACATTGCAGAAAGATATACTCTTGCCGGCAACGGTTTTTACGAGATAAAAGGGAAAGTAATAGAAGAATTTGGTGTTTACTCTATCGAAGTTGAAAAGATGCAAAAGCTCGGGATGATGGGCTAAATACCGGCTATTGCTGATCACAACTTATTTACAATTTGAGATTTTTTTTCAGCCGGGTAATTCAATAGCATTTGTTTAATGATCTCCCTTAAATCATCTGTGAGAGACAATGGTTCTAGTACTTTCACCTCACTTCCATACGATAAAATAGCCATCCTGAGTTCGGCAGTAATATAAACGTGCAGTTCAATAACTGTTTCTTTTTCATCCTGGCTGACGATCTTCTGGGAATGATGCAACGGTTGGGTGATGACATATGGTGCTTCCTTAGAACTGAAGGACAGTACAACCCGTTCCGGTTTGGCCTCATGAACCTGGGTGATGCCGAATGAATATTGGAAAAAATCTTCTGGAGAAAAGTCAGTATTACTGAAATAATTAGTCTTTGATGGAGAAATTTCCTGAAACCTATCCAGCGCAAGAACGATTACCTTTTCCACTCTTGTTGAAAATCCCACAACATACCAACGATTGCGGTATTCTTTAAGCAGGTAAGGAGAAAACGGATGTGTTTTCTTTTCTCTTCCAAAACCCTGGTAAGTTACATCCAACGCCTCTTTCTCTACTATAGCTCTTAACAGGCGCTCCAGCCAATGTGTATCAGAACTTTTTGTTGGTTCTTCCACCTGGAGTATTTGTGTCTCTGATTTGCCTAATATTTTACTGATGCGAAAACCTTCTGTTACTTTATTGATTGCGTTTTGAAATTGTTCAAACAGTCGTGTTCCTTTCAACTGTTGTAATAAGGCAGTGGAATAATCGAGCGCTTCTATTTCATTTTCTGTGAGTGGGAACTCTTTTATGGAGAAATTTTCATCTGAGTAGTAATATCCATTGTTTGAACGATCGTATTTAATAGGAGCATTGTAAATATCTCGCATTTCATGGAGGTCTTTATTAATGAGAGATTCAGAAACGGAAGTACCCAACTGCTCTTGAATTCTATCAACAATATTGTTGATTGTAGGATACTTCCGTTGTTTGTTTGTAAGACATCCATCTATGATCCGGTACCTCAGTAAGGCGTTTTTAGTTACAGGCATATCGGGGAAAAAGATAATACTTTTTCACTTCTATCCTGTAATTACCGGGTTAGCTGGCATTCATAGGAATAAATAGTTTTTCAGTCGTCCTATTAGTTTGAATTGTTTTTACTTCATAGCCACTCTTTTCACTCCACCTGAATCATGTCCATAAATATCTTCGCGGAAGTTCAACACATTGTCCTGGTCCACCCATGCAGTAAAGTATGTTATATACACCGGAACAGCATGTGGGAGCTTCACCACCTGTTGACGCCCACTATGCATGGCTTCCCTGATTCTTTCCGGGGTCCATCCGGAGCTGTTTTGAAGCAAGTAGTTTGCCAGTTTAGCCGGTTCAGCAAGCCGGATGCAACCATGGCTATAATCTCTTTTTTCAAATTTGAACAGGGATTTTGCAGGGGTATCATGAAAGTAAATGTTGTGACTGTTTGGAAAAACAAACTTTACCAATCCTAACGAGTTTTCTGGTCCTGGCTTTTGCCTGATGTCCGGAACGCCACCTGAATGACCTACTATTTCATATCCGTTTCTTTTCAAGTAAGTATGATCTCTGCGTACAGCGGGCAAAATTTCATTTTCTACGATACTGGTAGGTACATTCCAATAGGGACTAAAAACGATGTACTCCATTTTATCATTAAAAGTAACCGTTTTGGTTCCATCTTTACCAACTACCACCGGCATATTAAATACTTCATCAGAACCTTCATAAACGTGCAGTTTAAATTCCGGGATATTCACCACCAGTCTTGTCCCTTCTGTTTCAGGGGGAGCTGACTGCAGCCTTTCCATATTTACCTGCAATTGTTCTATTCTTTTTTGAACGGGAACATTTAATGCTTTCACCAGGTCTGCATCAATCGCAGGATACTTTTTTAATCCATAGGCTTTCTCAACCTTCAGTATAGCATTAGCAAGTTCATCGTTAAAGAAGGGAGACATTTCACCATTGTAGTCGCCGGTTGCCTGCAACCTTTGCTTTACTAATGTTATTACATTGTCCGTCTCGCCTCTTGTATAGTATTTTTTAGTAAGCGTGATCTTTTTCCAGCCTCCACTCTTCGAAATATTGTAATAGCGGTTCAGCTCTCTGTTCAGCAACTCATACTGGCGGCTTGCAGGGCCTGCCATTACATTGCTATTACTAAAAGCAAAGGTGGAAAGAAGGAGGGAACAGGTAAAAAGGAATACGGATATTTTCCGGGTATAAAATTCTGTTGTCATACATCACAGTTTTCAAACGCTTCCTCAACAGCGGGGAATCGTATTAAGTAAAACAAGAACCAGACCAGTTGAAAAAGGAAAAAGAGTTACGTGTAGCCAATACCGCAAAATGAGGGGATTTCTGATCAAAATACATATTGGAAGCTGCTGCCGTATACCATATTTGATCCATAGCTGTTACATGGAGGATATACGCAGTTGATACACAATTGATACACTGTTGACACGCAGTTGACACGCTGTTAACAGTGTATCAATTCCGTATCAACTCTGTATCAACAGTGTCTCAACTGCATATGAGATCTGATGAAGAACTATGCGAGAATACCCATAGGTTACTCAAACAGGGGCTTAAATGGGATGTTCCCGGAAAGCAGTAAGAAGTTCTAATATGTAGGTGAAAAGAGATGAAGTAGATGGAAATTCTAACATTGAAAAGAGCCTCCGAATCTATGGATATATTAGTTCTCTAATGAGAATAATATGTTGTTATTTTACAGTTTCTCTTCTTAAAATACTAAAGGCTGCACTGAATAAACAGGCAGCCTTTATAGGAGGAAGTGAATATCAATAACTTCTAATCATCGTCATCATTTACTTTAGACAGGTAACCAATTAGTCCTGCAGTTTCATCGTTCGGACCTGCTGTAAAATAAAGAAGATTATGATTGATGGTACTAGTGGCCGGTGCAAAGCTGATAGCCCATAAACCATCAATTACAAGTGGATCGTTTTTGCTGCTGCTTAACTGGCCGATGAATTTGCCGTCTGAAGCGCGGTAGGCATTTATCTTTCCATCTCCGAAATTGCCAACAAGAATGGCGGGTGAAGCATCAGCATCATCACTAACAAAGCTGGCTGGTGCTATAGCTACTCCCCATGGAGCATTCAACGTTCCTCCTGTAGCAAAACGTTGGATAAACATACCGCTGGTTGAATAAATATCTACAATGCCCAATCCAATACCTTTAACCTCGTCACCATCTGCAATTTGTGCATACATAACATAGAGTTGATTGCCAATAGCCTGAATGTTGAAAGGTGCATATCCGGAAGGTAAGTTTGGATCTGTAAAAGGCATCGACACCGGTTGCCAACTGCTGTTCCAGACATCAATACGACCGTTGGCAATGAAGTTTGCAGCATAGATATAATTGTTACCACCTGAAGAACCAATGGCGAGACCTGTATAGGAGCTTGTGGCAGAATTGTTTGCTACACGGTAAGAACTATGCCCCCATGTAGGCGCCCAGGCTGAAAGAACACCATCGTCTCCCACAAAAATGAAACGGGCAGTAGTCATAGTGGTACTTCCTGCACTGACTGGAATTTGAAATCCTGTAGTTCCGTTAAAGACCTGGCCTGTTGGAGTTCCGCCTGTGGAAGTTGTTGGTCCGGGTATAGCTACGGGGTTTATTCCTGCCGGGTTGCCGATACTATCATATACATTGCTTACGTGGCCAGCATTAGAAGATACCCATGCAGTTCCACCTGAACTAAAAGCGAGTCCCCACGCATTCACCATAGTAGGATCTACGTGTAATGCACCATATCCCGCCGAATTGGCAACAAGGTTCCGCTGCTGATAATGCTTGACGGTTTTAACATGCATCGACTTTTTCAAAAGTGTCTCCTGCTGTACCACAGAAGGATCGATTGACTTTTGGCAGCTACTTAAAAGTATTGCTGTAAATGCTGATGCAATGATGAAAAATGGTCTGATCGATGTGAGAGTAGGTTTCATTGTTATCAATTAAAGGTGAATAGATACAAAATGGTTAAGACTCCTAATTAGAAGCCCCGTCTTAAATGGGTAAGAATGTGGTGGTTTGTAAAGATAAGAAATACGCATCCAGGTATAGGGGGGTTGCCTGGCAGAAAAAAAATGGGAAAAAGTTGAAAATTTTTTTCACTCTGTAAATAGGCTGCAAAGTGACTTTAGACTTTTACATCATCAATAACGATGTAAGTACTAAAAATTTGAATTATGCAAAAGATATTATTTACCTACATGGACGAAGAGCTCGCTATCATGGTGACTGCCAGGCTGGATGGAAAGAAACTGGTGATTGAAGGTAATGACTTCGGAAAGAAAGTAGAAGAATGGTGGGGAGAAAGAGTTTATGAATATTCAATGGCCTTACCAGAGAAAAGTGTAGCTCATTTAAGTGCAGTATTGCGTTTATCAGTGAATTCTAAAGGTGAACTATTGGAGACACTTGCCCAGGAATACAATGATAATTTTTGCTTTTCAAGGTTAAAGAACTTGTTCAACCAACATGGAATTGAATATAAGGCGGAGTGCTGGTCGTGAAATTTGAAGGTAGCTGAGTTGAATATAAAAAGCCCGGGAGCACAGTTCTTATACAACTTACACTGTTCCCGGGCTACCGTCAGGTATCCTTTAAAAATTAAAACCAACTCCAACTTTGAAAGTCCTGTTATAGGCGTTTAAATTCTGGTTAGCGTCAGTACGCATTAACCCGTGATCATAGGCAGCATTTATGCTGAATCCATTTGAAAACTGGTAGCCAACACCGCCGGTAACACCTGCATCCCAACGGTTGAACTGGTCGGTGGCATCCATCGTTTTCTTAAATAAGTTGAATCCTAAAACTCCGGCTGAAGTTTTCAGATCGGCTTTTGCAAGGTAGGCGACTTCCGGGCCGAGGAACACCTGGAAACCACTAAGGTTTGCTTTTAATAATAAGGGCAGTTCCAAATAATGAGTAGTAAGATTTGCTTTAGCGTTAGCACCAAGAAACTCGAGTCCTTTGAGGTTGAGTTCTCCTTTCATCTGGTAGCCTTTCTGTGAATACATTAAAGAGGGCTCTAAAGAGAATACATCAGTTAAAGGAATGTTAGTGAAGGCGCCTGCATAAACGCCCATTTTGCTGGTAGTCGATATACCACCTTTTGTGTAATCAAGAAGGTTATTCAGGTTGTCTGACGCTTCACCCTGGATGCTGGCTGACGTTATGCCGGCTTTAATCCCGAAGGAAGGAACAGTTTGAGCAAAAGTAAATGTGGAAATGATGAGGGAGGCGAGTAGAATTATTTGCTTTTTCATAAGTGTTAAGAACCGGTTTTAAACTGTTCTTGCAGGTGAGAAGCTAAATGAGGTAAATAGATTAATTGGACAGATGTAAGTTTATGTTAAAGCATACTGTTTGAAAGATGAACGATGTAAAATGTGAGATGCGGAATGGTGGATGCGAATTATGGGAATAGGATACAACACACTTGATGTGGGATAAAGGTCTATAAAGTTAGAATGAAGTTAATAAGGGCTTGTATGGAGTTTAACGGCTTTGCCGTTTACTAAACCTGTCTTTAATCACAGCTCATTAACCATATGCAAATTGTTATGTATAGATATACACAAGGGGAATTACAGGCTGCATTGAAAATATAAGACTCGGTATACGGGTATGAAATGCGAGATGCAGGAAAGAAAAAAGGTCTTCAACTGAAGACCTTTTATAGTGCGGACAGCTATTATTATTTCGTGCTTAATTCGGGTTTATAAAACAACATTTCAGACCAGGAGTGGTCAGTTGCTTGTTTATATACTTCCATTGCTTTTGTATAGGCACTTTCTCCTCCGTTAGCTTTGGCAAATGTGATAGCCATTGCAGGGCGGAAGCCGACTTCTCTTTCTTTTAATCCGAATTTATACCTGGTTACAACAGCAATCTGTGGTTCGCCGGAAGCGCTGGCTTCATATACCGCTACGCTTTGGCCGGATTCATCCCATGCTTTTTTGTTACTTTTCATTATATCCACCATCTCAGGATAAAATCCCGGTTTCAAAAAGATGTGGTTAATACTTATTTTATCTGTGTAACTGTCTACAGGTGTGGAACTCAGGTCAGCCCTATAGGTGAAGTAACTGTTTGTTGATTTATCCACTAAAGGTTGAATATTTGTATTCCAATCATTTTGGTGTTCTTTACTAATTTCTCCACGCTTATCCACGAAATCCCAGGAGCTTGGACCTTCGACAATATGATAGGCACCTACGTCTGGCCCAGTTTCAATAGTATAAACACGCCAGCTATAATCCCCTTTATGGAACTTCTGTACGTGAGTTGCAAGAGCTTTTTCAAACTGTTGAACTTTATCAGCTTTCGGCCATACCCGTTCAACATTAACTACGGTTTTGTCCTGCCCATACATAAATAGTGGGGCAGCAAGCAAGAGGGAAAGAAACTTTCTCATGTTGTAATTTTATTAATTAAATATTTAAGCAATCTTCAAGGACTTCCCTGAAGGGCGTCTAAAGAGGATAGAATTAAAGCAGGTTTAAAAGAGGATGTCTAAATCTACGAAGATTTTTATCATGAGAGATTAATTCTTTAGACTTGAAAACTACTATGTAAAAAACTCAATTTGGTTAATGTGGCAGATGCGGCCGCAGCCAGGAATAGAGCCAGGTTCCTGCAAGGGCGCTTAAAAAAACTACAATTACAACAGTGTTGCCTGCACCGATTAAGGCCAGAAGGGGGCCAGGACAGGCTCCTGAAAAGGCCCAACCAACACCAAACAGAATACCACCAATAACATAGCCCCAATTGAAAACTTTCTTTGGTATTATTATTGGCTCACCATCAAGAGTCTTAATTCCAAATTTCTTAATTAAGAAAACAGAGATCATCCCTGTCGGAATTGCTGTTGCAAATAAGATGTACATGAAAGGAGCGTCAAAACGGAACATTTCCTGCATTCGCCACCA
>JBLNAY010000308.1:0-4951 GCA_050259715.1 Candidatus Dadabacteria bacterium | reverse complement strand
ATTCATCCTTTCAATTTGTTTTACCTGCTCATCTGCAAATGACTAAATTGATATTTAGCTTATGTATGGCTTCTGTATGGAGTTTGCTGGGAGTTTGCTGGGAGTAACTCCGTACTAACTCCGTACAAACTCCATACAAACTCCGTACTTACTGCGTGAAAATTCCCTGTAAATCTTTAAGAAATCCGGAGTGATGGCCATATAAACAAAATGGAGTAGTTGCCAATAAATTGTAAAAGCCAAACTCCATTTTGCCATCGTTTTCTTAAAATTACCAAGCGAGCTAAACTTCTGCTGATTGTACAGTCTTAATTAGACTTAAAATCTAATATCAGCATGAAAAAACTTCTACTCGCTCTTTTATTATTTGGCAGCAGCCTGGGATTGATGGCTCAAAAGGAGAATCAATGTGGGTTCATTAAACCACCTGCTTCCCTACGCTCAAATTTTGCCTCAGTTTATGAGGCAGGTTCTTATATCAATATGATGCTTAAGAGCATTAACTGGCAGCAAAACTTCCAGGTGATGGAGCAAAATGGTATTAATAACGCCTATGCCACTATCATCAGGGGACAGCGTTATATTGTTTACGACAACAATTTTTTGGAAAGGCTGGATAGTTATGCAGGCACCAAATGGGCTTCTATAAGTGTGTTGGCTCACGAGATGGGACATCACTATTATAATCATGTGTTAACAGCCAGCGGCAGTACTCCACCCACAGAACTGCAAGCAGATTATTTTTCAGGCTATGTAATGGCCAAAATGGGTGCAACTCTCCAGGAAGCGGAAGCTGCGATGTCGAAAATAGCTTCTCCAGTAACCAGCAGTACGCATCCTGCGAAGGCAGACAGGCTGCAGGCGATCACCAGGGGATGGAACCAGGCAGAAGGTGCCACCGCCCAAACTGCTCCATCGTATCCCCAGCCTGCACCTCAAACACAACCACAACAGCGAGAGGAAAATACAGATGATGGAACATGGATCCATTTATCAGCATATGGAAATGCCAACATGAATGTTTACCTGTCTGATGATGGGAGGAATTATAGCATTGCTGAAGTAAAGGCAGGTCAGCCATTTGTGTTCAAATACGAAGTATATAACTATGGTTGGTTGCGATTCGGGAATGACCGGAGTGGAAGAACTTACCGCCTCTATCATGGGAAAGATTATGCTATTGTATGGAGCCGGCGATTAAATAATTGGACCGTCATTGAAGTATGATGACCAGGAAAGTTCAGTAAGACATTTAGTGACAAGAGGCTTTTTCTTTTGTCACTTTTTTTGTCATAGTGGTAAAGAGTTGCTGCTACTTTGTTCTTAGTTCCAGCACTAAGGCAACATAATAATTCCGACCCGGAGCAGCATTATAATACCTGCCACCAAAGCCGTTAATGTCATTTCCTAAACTGTAGGATTCATCAAGCAGGTTATCAACACCTGCAAACAGCTTCACTCTTAGTTTATGGATATAATGCTGATAGCCTGCTTTAAGGCTAATAAGATTATATGCTTTCGCAAACTCTGAATTAGAATCATTCAAAGGAATTTTCTCACTATGGTAATAGCTTACCGTTCCCAGAATACCATTGAACATTAAAAAGTCAAAGCCGGTTGATATAATATGCTTTGCTTCGGCCGGCATGTACTTACCCGAATAATCAGCAGTTACCTGTTTGAATTGATCATATTTAAAATGATGATAGGTATGGGACAGCCATAATAAACTACGTTGGCTAATCTTTTCTAATAACGGGTAAGCAAGGTAAGTCTCGATACCATTTTGTTTGGTACTGCCTGCATTATCAAAATAATCACCTCCCCCGGCGGTTCGGCGCTGCACAATGGTATTACGCAATGAGAATGTGAAGGCGTTGACATCAACCACCAGTTTAGAAAACAGGTTACCTTTTATTCCTACATCATAATTTACTCCCTCTTCCGCAACGAGGTTCAGATTTATGGCTCCGCCGGTTGGCAGAAGTTCGGCTGTGGTGGGAGGAGAAAATCCTTTTTCTACACTGGTATAAATAGTCAGATCCTTAATTCTGCGTGCAAGAGCTATACGCGGCGATATTTCATTATTGAAGTTTCTTTGTTGCCTTCCGGCTGACCCTGGGGAGAAGCGTTGAAAATCAACTCGTAAAAAATTGATGCTTGCTCCTGCGGTAACAGTCCACTTGTTAATATCCAGAACGGCTTGTGAAAAAACAAGTGCCTGCCTGTTGTTGATTTCATCTGTCGTTCTGACACTATCAGCATTGCCGAAAAGATTTTTGAATATACTTACATTAGTATATCCCTGTTGTAATTCGGCTCCTGCATCAAAGGAAAAAGCCCCTGAAGTAATCGGTTTGCTGTATCGCAATGTCGTTCTTCCACCGACATGAGGCTCAGAACTCCGGCCGTAATTCTGTATGGTAGGATTACGCAACTCTGTAAACATTCCGTACAAAACGGACTTATTATTCAACTTTTTAGAAAGCTGCTGATCGTAAGAAGCACCCGCCAGGAACATCCTCTGTTGTATAGAAGCTTTAGCTGCTTCTGCAGAAGGGAAAAAAGCATTACCCGGCCGCGAGGCTTTTGGATTTACATCAAATTCCGCTTTCGTTAAAGCTCCTGGTGTTTTATAAAAAAGATCACCATACAGGAAGGTAGTCTTCAGGGTCCGCTGATCTCCAATGTGGTACAATCCATTCCAGCTAAATACATCTCGCGTTAAAGATGAATGATTGCGATATCCACTATTCTGCTGGTGTTGGAAGCCTGCCTTATTGATATTGTTTTCATTGCGGAGGGTGATAGCTCCGTAAGCATTACTTAAGTTGTAACTACCTGCGGCATATTCAGTAAACAGGTTTTGTTGCTCGTTTCCATTAAGACTTTCAATCAACATAACACCCCCGGTGCCGGCACCATACAAACTACTTCCCGGCCCTTTGATGATCTCAATGGAATTAAAATTATTATAGCCTAATTGATTTAAATAGGTATGACCCCCGGGATCTGTAATTGGAAGATCATTGAAATACACTTTTACATTTCTTACGCCGAAAGGTGAGCGTAACGAACTACCGCGTATGTTCATGCGGTAACTCCCCGGTGAACGTTCTTCCATACGAACACCGGGCATTGAATTTACTGCCTGCACAATGGAAGTAGGACTATATCTCTCGAGATTATTCCTGCTGATATAATTTATTGCAGCAGGAATATCTTTCCACTTCTTTCCTTGCTCGTACGCTTTTACAATGATGTCGGGCAGGTTAGAGTCTTTCGTAGTATCGGCTTGTCCAAATAAAATCAATGGTAAACAACAAAGAAGAAATAAAAATGTTTTACGGAACTGTAATAATGCATTTAAAAATAACTGCGCCATTGGTTTAGGTATTTTAGGGGACTGTACACCGTATGCAAAAACATAGCCTGACCTGGAACGTCTATAAGCTGTCCGGCTCAATATGAATTAATACATGTCCCAGCTGCGGAAGTTTCTCACGTAAGGTATATTTCAATTCATGTGCAATGTCGTGCCCCTGCTGAACGGTAATGTTGGCATTTACGGTAGCATGCAAATCAACGTGATATTTCATACCTGCCTTACGGATAAAGCATTTTTCAGTGTCCACTACGCCGGGTACTACCATTGCTACATCCCTAATCTCTTTCACAAGGTCATCATACATGTGTTCATCCATGATTTCCCCAAGTGCCGGGCGGAAGATGAGAAAGGCATTATAGGTAATAAAAGCAGTGGCGAATAATGCTGCCCAGTCATCGGCATTCTCATATCCTTTTCCAAGCACCAGCGCTATGGAGATGCCAATGAAAGCAGCAACAGAAGTAATGGCATCACTGCGGTGGTGCCACGCATCTGCCTTAAGAGAGGAACTGTTGGTTTCTTTACTTCTACGCATTACAATACGATAGGAAATCTCTTTCCAGGCAATGATAGCACCTAGTATGAAAAGAGTATACGGCTCCGGTAGCTGGTGGGCAGTGCCTATATTACCGATAGCTTCATAAGCAATGATGGTTGCGGATGTAATGAGAAATCCTACAACAAGAAAAGTGACTAATGGTTCCGCCCTGCCATGCCCATAAGGATGATTTTTGTCGGCTGGTTTATTGGAATACTTTAATCCAAACAGCACGAGCAAGGATGAAAAGATGTCTGTTGTTGATTCTATGGCATCTGCAATCAGGGCGTACGAATGCCCGAAATAACCTCCAAGAAATTTGATCAATGCAAGGCTTGCGTTCCCTGCAATACTAAAGTAAGTCGTTTTTATTGCCTTCTGCTCTGTAGTATTTTCAATACTATTCATGAAGCTCCTGGAATGAGTTGGCAAAGTACACCAGAAAACGATTTAGAAAACAAACATTGTTCTGTGAATGTTTATTAAAATAAAAGGGCAGAATTGCTTCTGCCCCTGGTTTGTCATCAAGCCTTCTTTTTAATTATGCTTGTCAGCAACCAACTTAAATACCTTACCTGTTGAACCGGAAGGTCCTAAGTTTTTTGAACCAAGAACATACAATTCACCATCGCTATCCTGTCCAAAACCTTTGATAAAATAACCTATGTCATCACCAAAACTTTTAAGAGAGAGTTTTTGATAAGACCATAACCCCGGACCACCGGGATTGCTTGCGTACAGCTCACCTTCCGGCGCAGCTTCATCCCTTGAGAAATTAGCAAATACATATTTTCCCTGTAAGCCTGGAATGCTACCCCTGTATACATTCCCACCTATCACTGTCACAAAATGACCACCCTTTGGATTATCATGATTGTTAGCCTCGATAACCGGGTCGATCAATGGGTTGCCAAAAGCATCCATAGATGGACAAGTGGCAAACTCTGTCAGTTCACTGGCTGCATTGAAACAATGGGTGCCTTCTTTAACATTCCAACCATAGTTACCTCCTTTTTCCACCACAT
>JBLNAY010000307.1:0-7042 GCA_050259715.1 Candidatus Dadabacteria bacterium | reverse complement strand
CTGAACTCTATCCAGCGACTGGTTATGGACCAATTAAAGGTCACACAAATAAAGGAGAATTGACACAACCGGAAGTGACACATCAAACAGTTCAGATGGATGAAATGGCAGCTATCATCCTTGATGGCAAGAAACCAACAGTTGCTGTCGATGGAGAAGAAGGAGTAAAAGATCTTAAGATTATCGATGCGATTTATGAGGCGTGCAGGAGTGGGAAGAAAATCCCTCTGCAACTCTGATGAGGATTTCTTGCTGTACTTCAATCATACATCCTATATATTCAAATACCTATGATTTGTAATGAATAATATTTATAAAATGTTGCAGATAAGGAAATCTTTTTATTACTTAACAACATAGTAGTCGAAATCCAACACCTATCCGGAAATCCCACGTCAGAACTCGCTGTAATCATCTATTTATTGTTTAAAACGGTTTGCTATTATGAAAAGAGCATTAGTGCTTATCTGCTGCAGCATCTGTTTGAAAGCATTTAACCAGGTTGTTCCCCCATCCACTAAAAAGATACCGGTGGTCTATGAAGAATTTGGTAATAAAAGAACGGACAATTATTCCTGGATGAGTAACAAATCCGATCCTGCTGTCCTGGAATATATAAAACAGGAGAATGAATATACCGCTAAGATCCTCCAGCCTTTGCAGCCTTTACAGGATAAACTCTTCGAAGAGATGAAGAACAGGCAGGCGAAATCATTTTCTTCACTACCTGTGAAATTGAATGGTTACTGGTATTACAATCGTACAGAAGAAGGAAAATCCTACCCGGTTTACTACCGTAGAAAAGGAAACATGACTGCTAAAGAGGAAGTCATACAGGATGCCAATGTATATGCCTCCGGGTTGAAACCCTTATACTTTTTACAACCCGAAGTAAGCCGCGATAACCGATTGGCTGCCTTTCGGATCAACACTACGGGTGACCGCCGGTTTACCATAAAGATAAAAGACCTGGTAACCGGCAAGATGCTTCCCGACTCAATTAACAATGCAGCATATAATTTAGTATGGGCAAATGACAATAAGCACTTCTTCTATACCATTAATGATAAGACGGTACGTCCGTATAAGGTTCTATTACATACATTAGGAAGGCCAATGCAATCCGACGTACTTATCAGGGAAGAAAAAGACAGCACATTCGGCACTTACATTTATCCCTCTAGTGATCGTAAGTATTTATTTATAGAAAATGGTAGTTCGACTTCCAGTGAAATGTATTACCTGCATTTGTCCGGAACACACACCTCCCCGATATTAATTAACCGCCGGGAACCTGATCTTGTATACTACATCATTGATCATTTAAATGGCTCGTTTTACGGGTACACCAATTATAAAGCGCCTAATTACCGGGTAGTCAAATCTGCCCCCGGTGAAACGAATAAAGATCAGTGGCAGGAAGTCATTGGCTCCGGCCCTGATGTGTACATTCAACCATCCATACAAATTAAGAATAGAAAGATCATCAGCAGTCAAAGATTGAAAGGATCACCGGTTATAAATGTGTATGACTTACTTACCGGCAAGAGTTATAATATTGACTTTCAACAGGAGGCCTATTCGGTATACTTTTCATCTCCCGATGATAATCCATTATCAGATAGCATCCGTTTTCAATTTTCTTCTTACGCAACACCGCAGACAGATTACGCATACAATTTAACCAACCGTAAAAAGTCATTAATCCGGCAAGAGGAGGTGAATAATTTCTCTCCTGCTAATTATGAGACTAAGATGTTGCAGGTCCCTGTGCGTGATGGCACCATTGTTCCTGTCAGCATGGTATATAATAAATCTGCCTATACCGCTGATGGTACACATCCTTTGCTGCTATACACCTATAGTTGGTATGGGGCGGTTTTCGATCCTACATTTAATAACTCTCTAATCAGTTTACTCGACAGAGGATTTGCTTATGTATATGTTCATGCAAGAGGGGGAGCCGAAAAAGGAGCTTCCTGGTGGAAAGAGGGAAGAAGAATGAACAGGAATAACACATACTATGATATTGTTGATGCAGCACAATACCTGGTAGACAAGAAATATACGTCTCCTGCAAAGATGGTAGCTATGGGTAAAAGCGCAGGAGGAACAAACATCGGGGTATTAGTGAACCTGAGGCCTGACCTCTTCAAGGCTGTTATCGCTGATGTACCATGGGTAGATGTCATTACTGATATGAAAAATCCTGACATACCGACTGTCACTGCAGAATATGAAGAAGAAGGCAATCCTAACATCCAGTCGGAATATAATTATATGCTCACGTGGTCTCCCTACGATAATATAAAAAAAGCGGAATACCCCTACATCCTTGCGATAGGCGGCTGGAATGACACCAATGTTCCATTCTACCATGCTGCCAAATGGGTCGCCAAAATCCGTGAGCATAATACCGGTAAATCGCCCGTGCTGTTGATGGTGAACCTCGATGCAGGGCACGGCGGAACCTCTGACCGGTTTGGGAGAATGAAGACCACGGCATTGCAATACGCTTTCCTGCTCGATGCTGTAGGAGCAGCAAAGTAGTAGTTGCAGAGGAAATGAAACAGAATAAAAACTTTAAAAAGTATTATATTAGGATGTCTTTAATTACCTCAAACCAAAACACACAGTTATGAACTCACAGAGATTCATTCTTGCCGGATTCGCCGGCGCCGTTGTTTATTTCCTGCTTGGTTTTCTTGTTTACGGTCTCTTACTCGAAGATTTTATGAAAAGCGCAGTTGCTCCCGGTAGCATGAGAGCCAGCGCTGACATGATCTGGTGGGCACTCATTGCCGCCAATCTCGCCTTTGGATTTCTCCTTGCTTATTTAGTTTACAGAACAGGGATAACCAATGCCACTGCGGGCTCCACCTTTGGCCTTGTATTCGGATTATTATTTGCAATTGGCATGGACCTCATGAGCTACTCCATGTCTACAATGATGACAAAACCCGTCTTCATTTTGGTTGACGTTGCCGCCACAGCCGTTATGTGTGCAATCACAGCAGGCGTTGTTGCATGGGTTTACAACTATCACAGCAAAACTGTAATTGCTGCCTGACGATTCTTCCTCCTTAAGAAAACATTCATTAAAATGCCCCGTCACATAACAGGGCATTTTTTCATTTATACTATTTAAGAACGCTGATATTGATCTAGTTTAACACCGGCTGCTCCGCAAGAAGTTTATTAATAGAAGCCGCACTGCGTCTCCCTTCACCCATGGCAAGAATCACAGTTGCCGCACCGAGCACAATATCCCCGCCCGCGAATATCCTGTCCATAGATGTTTTTTGTGTTTCATCCACTACAATGTTGCCTCTTTTATTCACATCCAGTTGTGGAGTGGTCTGGCTGATAAGGGGGTTAGATCCATTACCTACTGCTATGATTACAGTGTCTACATTCATAATAAATTCACTACCGGGGATGAGTACCGGCTTTCTCCTGCCTGAACTATCCGGCTCACCCAACTCGTAGCGCACACATTCCACAGCATTTACCCTCCCATCTTCATCTCCTAAAATCCTGCTCACGTTCTGCAATAGACGAAACTCAACACCTTCTTCTTTTGCATGTAAGACTTCTTCCTTTCGGGCCGGCATCTCGTTTTCACTCCTGCGATATACCACACTCACTTCCTCTGCACCCAACCTCTTTGCCATACGGGATGCATCCATAGCCACATTACCGCCTCCCAGCACCACCACTTTTCTTGAGGGATATATCGGCGTATCCGCCCTCTTATCAAAAGCGTTCATCAGGTTGGCACGTGTTAAGTATTCATTGGCAGAAAAGACTCCCACCAGGTTTTCTCCCTCCACCCCGGTGAATATGGGTAACCCTGCACCTGTGCCAACGAACACTGCATCATATCCATCTTTGTCTATCAGGTCTGTCAGTTTACGGGTGCGTCCAACAACAAAGTTGGTCCTGATCTCTACACCCATAGCTTTAAGAGTGTCAATCTCTTTATCAATAATCTCGTTAGGCAGGCGGAATTCCGGGATGCCATAACGCAGTACACCACCCAACTTGTGAAAGGCTTCAAAGATGGTGACATGATGTCCTTCCCTGCGACAGTCCGCAGCAACAACTAACCCTGCCGGGCCACTTCCCACCACAGCCACTTTCTTTCCTGTAGGCGACTTAACTGCCGGTATTATGGTTTTACCATTTGTTCTTTCCCAGTCGGCCACAAAGCGTTCCAAACGGCCGATAGCAACTGATTTATCTATATCCTTGAGCGATTTACCAAGAGTGCAATACAACTGACACTGCTTCTCCTGCGGGCACACCCTACCGCATACTGCCGGCAGGAGAGTAGTTTCTTTGACAACTGCAATAGCTTTCTCAAATTCCCCCTTTGCAATATGGTCAACGAAGGCAGGAATATTAATCTTCACAGGGCAACCTTCCATGCAATTCTTCTTCACACATTGCAGGCAACGCATAGCCTCAACACGCGCCTGTTCAAAACTGTAGCCGATAGCTACTTCCTTCATGTTGTGGGAGCGTTCAACAGGATCCTGCGCCGGCATTTCCTGCGGCGGTATCTTCTGTCTTTCTTTTACTTTAAGCGTCGTGACCTTTGGAAGTAATTCTTCCAACTGCCGTTTAGCTTCTTCCCTCAACTCCTCTGCTG
Organism: Candidatus Dadabacteria bacterium; assembly: GCA_050259715.1. Taxonomy (GTDB): domain Bacteria; phylum Bacteroidota; class Bacteroidia; order Chitinophagales; family Chitinophagaceae; genus Flavisolibacter. Next base: position 2,388 of record JBLNAY010000307.1, on the reverse strand, counting down.
CTACATAACTCATGCTTCCACCTCCTGTGCTTTATGCTTAAAGGTTTTTTCAACAAAGCATTTATAGTGTTTCTTCTCTATCTCTTTAAAAGACCTTAACCGGGAAATCATATTGTCAAAATCGACAAGGTGGCCATCAAACTCCGGCCCGTCCACACACACAAACTTCACTTCCTTACCAACATTTACACGGCAACCACCACACATGCCGGTCCCATCTACCATGATGGTATTGAGCGAAACCTGCGTAAACACTCCAAAAGGACGTGTGGTTTCTGAACAGAATTTCATCATTACCGGAGGCCCTATTGCAATCACCATATCAGGCTTAGCCAGCTTCTGGCACAGTTCCTTCAGCGGCTCAGTGACCAATGCTTTCCTTCCATACGATCCGTCATCCGTACAAATGATCAATTCATCCGCTATTGCTTTCATTTCTTCTTCGAGGATCAACAGCTGTTTATTACGGGCACCCATGATAATGGTTACATGGTTACCTGCTTTCTTCAGCGCTTGAGCAATAGGATGCATCGGGGCTACTCCAATGCCACCTCCAACACAAATCACTCTTCCAAAGTTTTCAATGTGAGTGGGTTGGCCTAAAGGCCCCACGAGAGCTGCCAGTTCATCTCCCACATTAAATTGAGAAAGCTGCATTGTTGTTTTGCCTACTACCTGGAAAATGATGGTGATAGAACCTTCTTCTGTATTAGCATCTGCAATCGTTAAGGGGATACGTTCACCAAAATCAGCTTCCGTCTGCAGGATGATAAATTGCCCCGCCTTTCGCTCCTCTGCGATAAGAGGAGCCTCCAGCCGCATGAGAAAGACATCTGCTGACAGTTGTTGTTTATACAATATCCTGCTCATTTTTCAAAGGATTTGGACAAACGTAAAACGGACGTACGAGTAGAAATATGACCAAAGTCTGCCTGCAAACCAACATCCCTCAGGAATATTGCGGGTGGAAGACCATTAAATAGACCTTTGAGTATTCTAAAAAAAGCAATAGTCTACGGTCGGGAAAGATAATATGTCATCAGAATGCAGCAGAAGAAGAAATCCTTGTTTCGCCATGACTTCAATTGCTTAATTAGGGATGTTGCAAGGTAGATGCTAAGCTCTCTATCACAATTGAATAACTATTAGATAACTATTACCACGCTATTAGCACGGAATTAATTGTTATCTAATAGTTATCTAATTCCGTGGTAATTCCGTGCTAATTGCGTGGCACTGGTTTAGAACACCTATGGACTACCCGAACAAGGACTAAGCACTCAGGCAACTGTTTCCGTTTTTCCCTCAAAGGCTTTTTTTAAAGCACCAATATCCAGCTTCTTCATTTTTAACATCGCCTGCATGGCTCTTCCTGCTTTCTCCCTGTCAGGATTGGACAGCAGTTCGCCCATTTCTGTTGGAACCACCTGCCAGGAGAGACCAAATTTATCTTTAAGCCAGCCACACACCTGCGATTTGGGGTCACCTCCTTCGGAAAGCTTATCCCAGTAATAGTCCACTTCTTCCTGGCTGGCACAATTGATCACAAATGAAATAGCCTCATTAAACTTGAATATGGGTCCACCGTTAAGTCCAAGAAACTTCTGTCCATCCAACCAGAACTCTATAGTCATGACGCTGCCTTCGGGCATATGATGAACTTCGAAGCCTTCTTTACCATAACGGGAGATCTTTCCTATGCGGGAGTTCTTAAAAATAGAAGTATAGAAATTGGCTGCATCTTCTGCCTGGGTATCAAACCAGAGATTAGGTGTGATTCTTTCAAAATTTGCCATAACGTTGATTTTTGTAAAATCAAAGGTCAATGGAAAAAAGCAAAAGAGCGTGTGCTAAAAGCGGCACATAAGGGGTCATTTGCGACAGGGGGTATCATCGATACTGCAAAATATTAAATCTTCTTAACCGGTATCCATATCTCCTCTTCTGAATCGGGGTGATCCTGTTTATACCTTTCACCCATTAAAGCAAAATGAGGGCGGTCATCAAGAGAAAAGAGCGATGTGGGTAACCACTGCCGGAAAATGTATTCATATGTTTTTGGCCCATCTGAAGCCGGGCCCTTGTGAATAAATACGGCATATAGCCCTGTGGGTAAGATGAGCGATTCCATCCCTGCAGGCAGCTGGCTAAGCTCATTAACTTCAACTGCTGCCCATTTTTGAAAACATCGGTTTCTATCAAACTGTTCGAAGAAGCCGGTTGGATAAATTTCAACTGAATAAAAATCATTGCCTTTAACCTCCCGGATCAAATTACGTCCAGGCATAAACTGCTGCCATAGTTCTTTGGTTTTGTCCCGGGCAAATGACATAGTCACATTCCTGCCCACCAACTTCTTCTCCCGTAATACTTCCATATGGGGCTGAA
>JBLNAY010000306.1:0-4514 GCA_050259715.1 Candidatus Dadabacteria bacterium | reverse complement strand
CGGTTTCGCAACCTATGCCCGTTATATGAAATAAGTGACATGGTTTGCTCGTGGTAACGTAAGCCGTACTGGCAGAAAGAGAGCTGTGGTAAACATCTCCTGCTTTGAGGACAGCCACTTCTGAGCCATCAATGACTACATGTGTGTCGTCGGATATAGCAGTTACAAAAAAATCATCTGCCTGGTTTAAATAGCCTTTGATGACAATGTATTCTGATCCCGCCTTGTCATCAGGCACTACCTGGTCGCCAATGGTATCGTAGCAACTGCCCCAGGGAGGATGAACAGAATCATCTTTGGTGGTGATGGCAATTGGCTTGTCAGAAGAAACTATGGTGCCCGAAAGGTGGTCATCCGGATTAATTCCCACTGCCTCGCAACTATATGTTTGTCCCTTATTTAAAATCACATTAAAAGGAGTACCTGCGGAGTGTCCTCCTACATTGCGTGTAGGCTTTATGGTTACTGTAGTGTTGTCGCTCGTAGCTACAATTTCTATGGATGAAGTAGCCAAATAAGGAGCCGGGCGGTTTGCCCAGATATTTTGAAAGGGTACCGTAAAACGGGTGCCCAGCGCATTATTTCCTTTAAGCGAAAACATGTCGCCATTCAAACCATTTGCTATATCATAATACACGGTTATAAGGGCCGTCGACTGGATAAGTAATCCTTTATTATTCACCGTGTTAGCAGGGGCGTTTTCCACCTGGGAAAGCAGCATGGAAAGGTCAACAGAATAATTGGAATAAGCACTTAGTGAAACCGGAATAGGTGTGAAGGAGGGGTTGGCCGGTTGACTGATGATGATGTTTGCAGAACTTTTCGAAGCTGCCAAACGAAGGAAAATCGGCTGCTCACCATGTAAGCGGTCAAGGTCGGGGGCCACAAACCAGAACGTGGTGTCCTTCTGTGCATATGAAGAGGTCGGGCAAAGGAAAGCTGTTGTCACCAGTAGTGATAGAATACAGAATTTCAGTAATGTCCTTAGCCTCATAAGCGAGGTGCAATTTAAGCTGTTCAGCCTGCACAATGTATGACGTTGGTTTGGAAAGGAGATGATTTATATTGATTAGCAGATTGCAGATGAGGGGATTAGCAGATGGAGGAGAGGGTAAGAGGCTTGATGCCAGGGATTGGAGCCTTACTTTGAATTCAGAACTATTCCCTTGAACTTGACCTTCCTACTCTGCACGGTACCGGATCTTGCCATCTACCATCGTCAGCAAACTACGGGTTGCAGGTAGTTGCTGCAGCGGGATGGTAAAGATGTCTTGTGAGAGCACTGCCAAATCTGCCAGCTGACCCGGCGCCAGCATTCCTTTATTATCCGCACCTTCTGCATAGGCAGCTGTTTTCGTGTAGGCTATCACAGCCTGTTCTCTTGTTATCGCTTCCTGCGGGCGCAACGGGTGCATGCTGGCAAACATGATATTCACATATGGACTCAGCGGACCATCTGAACCAAGTGCCACCGGTATGCCCGCATTGATCAGTGACTTCAGTGGCTGTTCACCACTCAGCGTAACAGGATCAAATCGCTTAGGTAGTAAATCCACAAGGGTAAAGTGAGTGGAATTCTGAATGACCATAATACCTAGTTTTTTTGCCTGCTCATAACGCGCCGGCATCAGTCCATCGCCATGTTCAAAACGCACACGCCTCCCTTTCCATGATGCTGGTTGCTTCGATAATTCATCCAGTAAATAATTGATGCTGGCATCTCCCACCACATGAAAGATCGGCTGGTCCTTTCTCGACTGCACATCTGATAACATCGCCTGCACTTGTGCTTTACTAAAGTTTAGTCTGCCTCTCGTTGGCATATCCTGGTAGTTCATGTTCATCCAGGCATCCCGTTCTATTGGTGTGCCATCGAGCACCCACTTGGTGCCGGAAACCATTACCAGTGGAAGTCCTTTTACTGCTCCCTGTATTTGTTTTGACGGTACGTCCAGGCTCCCATCGCTGTTGACCATTCCCCATCGGATCAGTCGAAAGCGTATGGGCAACTCCGTTTTTCTAAACGCAGATATATATTCTTCCGGTCTTCCTCCCGTGCACATGTTCTGGATGGAAGTTATGCCAAGGTGAAGGGCCTGCTGCCCTAAGTCCTGAAGACTGGCATCAAAAAGGGCAGCTGTTCGGGGCTGCCGGTAATGCAGGATTACGTTTGCATATTCATGTGCCCTGCCATTGAGTATGCGAGTACCGGCATATCGTTCGAAGTAGCCACCCTGGGGATCCTTCTCTGATTCTTCAATGTGAAGTGCCTTCATCATAGCCGTATTGAAATAACCCACGTGGCCCCAGTAAGCACTTATCAGTAGCGGGTGATCCGGCGAGAGGGCATCCAGTTGCCTTCGGGTGATCGTAGTGTCCGTTCCGATAACATTTCCCATGGTAGCATAAATGAAAGTGCCTGCAGGTAAGCTCTTCACGGCTGCCTGTATGGAGTCGGTCAACTGTTGCCACGATGGTTCCGACCCATCCTGCGGATAAAAAATACTGTACCCTGCGAGGTACGGCTCGTGATGATAGTGGGCATCATTAAAACCCGGCACCACAGTTTTACCCTGCAGGTCAATCACCTTCGTTTTAGCTGTTGCCAGGTTTTTTATGTCGGCATCATTTCCTACCGCCAGTATTTTATTTGCTTTTACCGCCACCGCCTGTGCAAACAGGTGGTTTTGATTGGAAGTAAATACTTTGCCGTTTACGAGAATGATATCAGCCTGGGAAAAAGCTGCTAAAGTGAGTGTAGAGAGGAATACAGAGAATAGGCCAGCACTTAATCGCCGCATAAAGTTGGTTTAAAATTGAACGAGTTTCCGCTCTCAAGATATATAAAATACAGCATAAGAGCTTCTGGAATTGCGACGGGAAGAAGGGGGAGAGGGGAAGAAGGTTAGAGATTAGAGATTAGAGGTTAGAGGTTTGGGGTTTGGCGTTTGGAGTTTTGGGTTAGATTAAACATGGAGCTTAGGGGCAGAGTTGAGGCAGCTGAGAATCTGAATGCATCTCCGCCCCAGCCAGGATATTACATTTTCAAATCATCAAATCATCAAATCTTCAAATTTTCAAATCACCACTTACAGATTCCTCAACTTAATTCTTATATGCTTCGTTAACCGGTTATCGATGTCAAATTGATTGTCTTCATAAGTCGGTGCGGCAGCAAAGGGAAGTTTGTTTTTCGATGCACCGTAACCCTCTGTTGGCACACCAATAAAATTCCTGTCCATCACATTATTGTTATTCGCATCATGGAAACCAAAGATGGCATACCTGCCCGCGGGAACTCTTTCAAACACTCCTGTTGTCTTCCTGTTTTTTATGTTGAGCGAAAGACATTGCAGAGCCACCTGTTTTTTCGCCTCGTAATTCTCTGCACTGTTAAAAAGGCATAGCCGGCATACACCATTATCTGTTTTGAAATTGGAAACACTCACCTCAATCCGCCCCTGCGCCGCCGCAGGAGTAACCGATAGAGCTGCTACTATTATAAAGAATATATTAATACCAAATAGCTCTTTCATCATTGTAGTTGCAATATATGATGTATGATGGTCTGGTGGTATTGATGTATTGTTATATTGATATATGGTTGAATTGCCGGCTGCATGTCAATATCTCTCTTTTATATCAGCAGAAATGCTTTTAACAATTCGTATTTAACCACATCACGAAACCTCAAACTCCAAACCTCAAACTTCAAAACCGAACTCTTAACTCTAATTAACCTCCTTTCACTAAACTAACTGCCCCCTTGTTAGTCTATCTACCACAAAAGATATTTAACCATGAAAAAATTCATTATCGGGGCACTATCATTAACATTATTTATAGCGGCAGCCAACGCACAGGACAACAATAAACCTTCAAGAGGCGACAGGGGAATGCACAAAGGTGACATGGGAATGCACCAGGGCGCTTTCCAGAAGCTGAACCTCACCGAGACACAGAAAACACAGTTCAAGGCCATACACGAGAAGCAAAGGGCGGAAATGAAGTCCATAAATGATTCTAAACTCACAGCTGCAGAGCGCCGCTCACAAATGCAGCAGATCCACCAGAAATACCAGGCTCAGTACGAAGCCATCTTAACACCGGAGCAGCGGGCCCAGTTTACCCAGATGCACGCACAAATGGGCAAGGGCCAGTGGCAGGGTAGAGGTCGTAGGGACGGCGATTTCCAACGAGGCCAACAGGGTACACCAGGTGCTTTCGGCCACAGGGGAGAGATGGCGAAAGATTTAAACCTTACCGATGCACAGAAGACGCAGATGCAACAACTGATGACTCAAATGAGGCCAAAGATGGAAGCCATCCGTAACAACACCAGCTTAACCCCGGAGCAGAAGAGAACACAAATGCAGGAGTTAAGAAAAACCCAGATGGAGCAGATGAAATCCATCCTGACCCCCGAGCAACAGCAGAAGATGCAGTCAATGCAAAAAGGCAAGAGGAGTGTGACGAAGTAATTTGAAAATTTGAAAATGAGTTGATTAGCAGAT
>JBLNAY010000305.1:0-2653 GCA_050259715.1 Candidatus Dadabacteria bacterium | reverse complement strand
GCTTATTGAAGAATGGAAGCATTGTCTATAACCCGGCCGTGTTCTGTCTTTACCATTCTCGCAGGGAACTTCTGAATCACAATATAATCGTGAGTTGCCATTATAACGGAAGTGCCGTAATCTCGTGCAATATGGATTAAAAGATTCATGATCTCATCTGAAGTCTCAGGATCAAGATTACCTGTCGGTTCATCTGCAAGAATTAATTTAGGAGAATTCAATAACGCCCGTGCAATATCTACCCTTTGTTGTTCACCGCCACTCATTTCAAAAGGCATCTTAAATCCTTTTGAACGCAGACCGACCTTATCCAGAACATCCGCGATCTTCTCGTCCATTAACTTCTCATCCCTCCAGCCTATAGCCTTTAAAACAAACTTAAGGTTCTCATTTACATTCCTATCTGTAAGTAACTGGAAGTCCTGGAAGATCACGCCCATGTTCCTTCTTAAATAAGGTACAGTTTTCCATGTTAATTTTCTTAAATCATATCCAACAACATTTCCTTCTCCTTCTCTAAGTTCCAGTTCACCATACATTGTTTTCAAAAGACTGGACTTTCCTGTACCGGTTTTACCCACGAGGTAAACAAACTCTCCTTTGTTCACTGAAAGATTAACATCCTCTAAAATCAGGCTATCACCCTGGTAAATATTTGCATTCCTTATTTCAACTAAAATCTCCGCCATTCAAGTTTGTTTGCTGTAAAAATAAAACAAGAATAACCAAGCATTCGTTATTTTCTTTTTAAATACGTTTTATCAAAAGCTATATGATATTAAATTTCCGTCCTTGTGAATCTCGAGGGTTTTACCATTTGAAGATTGCACTTTCCCTATTACCCGTGCTTCAATGTCAAATATGCCAGCCATATTAAGCAGGCTCTTTGCAGTTTGTTCATTTGTATACACTTCTAAACGGCAGCCCATATTAAATACCTGGTACATTTCCTTATCGTCTGCTCCACTGGATTCCTGTATGATCCTGAAGATCGGCGGCACTTCAAATAAATTATCTTTAACCACCTTCACATTATCAGGCATATATTTCATACACTTAGTTTGGCCCCCTCCACTGCAATGAATCATACCATGAACATTTTCAACCTCTTCTTCCAACATCGTTTTCACCAGTGGGGCAAAAGTGCGTGTAGGTGAGAGAATTAATTTACCAATCTCATGACCTTCATTACCTTCTGTTTGAATCTGATCAGTCAACCTGTATTTTCCAATATATACTACCTCTTTATCTAAACTTGAATCGAAGGTCTCGGGAAATTGCTCTTTGTAATAACTACTAAGCACATCATGACGGGCGCTGGTCAAACCGTTAGAACCAATCCCACTATTATATTCTTTTTCATAAATCGATTTGCCAGAACTGGAAAATCCTACTATTACATCTCCCGGTCGAATCTTATCATTGGTAATCAATTTGCTTTTTGGCCACCGGGCTGCCATTGTACCGTTCACTGCAATTGTTCTTACTACATCACCTACATCAGCTGTTTCTCCTCCCATAAATTCAATCCTCACCCTATGCTTCCTCATCTCTTCGAAGAACTCCTGGGTACCATCAATAATAGTTTTTAATACATCGCCCGGTATTAAATTTTTATTCCGGTCTATTGAGGAAGAGAATAAAAGATTGTCATAGATGCCGACACAAAGCAGGTCATCTAAGTTCATAACTATTGCATCCTGAGCTATTCCCTTCCAAACACTGATATCCCCTGTTTCCTTCCAATATATATAAGCCAGGATCGATTTAGTGCCAGCTCCATCAGCATGCATCACATTCACCCAATCTTCGTCTGCTCCCAGAACATCAGTATCAATCTTACAAAAGGCTTTTGGATAAAGTCCTTTATCCAGGTATTTTGTTGCTGCGAGCACTTCCTCCTTTTGCGCCGACACTCCCCTTTTATTATATAATGACATGGCGCAAATCTAAGGCACCTGTTTCACTCAATCAGAATTTCAACTGTCATCTGCTTTATCTTAGCGGCCATTATGCAGGTCTATAAAGGCATAGAGGGACTTCCATCATTCACCAATTCGGTTATTACCATTGGAACGTTTGATGGTGTGCACCTGGGTCACAAGAAATTGATTAACAATCTTGTGGAACAAGCAGAAAAGCTAAACGGAGAATCCATAATTATCACCTTTGATCCACATCCAAGGAAAATTATTAATACCTCAGAACAGTTACAGTTAATAAATACGCTGAATGAAAAACTTGACCTGTTGTCAACAACTGGAATTGATCATGTTGTAGTAGTCCCCTTCACCAAAGAGTTTTCTGAATTACCTGCTGAAGAATACATCAGAAGTTTCATTGTGGCTAATTTCCATCCACACACCATAATTATTGGTTATGATCATCACTTTGGCAGGAACCGGCAGGGAAATTTAGCTTTCCTTAAAGAGCGCGCGTCGTATTATGGCTATGAATTAGTGCAAGTGGCAAAACAAACAATAGATGAAATAGCTATAAGTTCTACCCGGATCAGGGATGCAATTATAAACAGCGATATTGAAACTGCCAATAAATTGCTTGGCTATCAATACTTTTTTGACGGAATTGTTGTCAATGGTAATAAACTGGGAAGAAAATTAGGTTTTCCAACCGCAAACCTCGAATATTCTAA
>JBLNAY010000304.1:0-9194 GCA_050259715.1 Candidatus Dadabacteria bacterium | reverse complement strand
AGCATGTGTTATACATGAGGTAGGAACCACTATATAGAATTTTACCTGCAACCCGGTGAAGGATTGTTGAACCTGTTCTACACTTATTAAGTTTTATTATGAATAATGAATTAAATTATTCCTTCTGGTTATATAATTCAGAGAAAATATTATATTGGATTTACATGGTTACCTGTCACATAGAACAACAATAAAGTACATCTAATAAAAAACCCCGCAATTGCGGGGCTTTCTGAAATTATGCTGCTTTATTAAGTTTTATCTCTTTTTCTTTTGTTTTAATCTTGTCATCTTTCATTTTGATCTTTTCATCTTCCGTTTTCACTTTTCCATTTCTTGTTAATTCATCGGCTAGTTTCACAGCTTCATAGGCGTTGATTTCACCACCAGTCCTGGAAAGATCTGAAAGTTTTACTTGCTTTCCTGTAGCGGGATTGACTACCTTATCCTGTTCTACCACAGCACTCTTCGTTATTACAAATATTAATTGTTGAGGAGTGAGTGTAGGATAATATTCAAGTAATAATGCTGCTAGTCCGGCTGTTACGGGTGAAGCCATACTGGTTCCTGATAGGTCACGATAGGTATTTCCACCAGGTACTGTTGAATAGATGTTTACTCCAGGGGCGAAAACGTCAACTCTTTCTTTCCCATAATTGGAGAAAGTAGCCACTTCACCTCCGTTAGTTGGATCACCGCTCGCACCTACGGTTATCCAGTTTGTTGCTTTCTTATTATCGGATTTGAAGATTGGGCTTGGGAAGTTCCATGCGGTGTCAACATCCTGTGCATCATTACCTGCTGCCTGCACCAGTAATACTCCTTTGCTTTCTGCATATCGTGCAGCATCATCCACCCACTGCTTTTGAGGAGACAAACCTTTTCCAAAACTCATGTTTATGATCTTCGCACCATTGTCCACTGCATAACGAATGGCATTAGCAATATCCTTATCATGTTCATCACCATCAGGTACTGCGCGCACCATCATGATTTTTACATTATCCGCAATACCATTTACACCAATGCCATTTGTCCTGTCAGCAGCTATGATACCCGAAACGTGAGTTCCGTGCTCTGGTGTTCCGGCCATGATATCATTATTGCCATAAAAACGGTCATTAATATCATTCTCATTATCCTTTACAATCTCGCCTCTATAATCACGAGGTGCTTTGTCCTTAGCTTCAGCTTTTCTTTGCTGACCTTCCACATACTCACCAATTTCACCCAGTACATCTTTATTTGTACGAACCATGTCGATGCTTAAACCCTGGTAAAGAAATAAGAACTTTCTCTTAGCAATTTTACCTTCTTCGGTAGTTGGGCTAAAGCTTTCAACCTGAGAACCACTGAATTCCTGTTTATTCATTTCCTTACGCAAAGTGCTGTCTGCGGCAAGTGCTGCTTTATAGGCATTTGTTACCAACATCAGGTTCAACATATCCATGGGTTCGCCGGCTACATCTTTTTGCGCTTTCTTCCACATTTTATATAATTCCTGGTCTTCACTACTTAAGCTTGACGCATCTGTAACAGACTGGAATTTACTCTTGTATTTATGATAGAACCGTGCTGCTTCATAAGAATCTTCTTTCACATTTCTCCCATCTTTACCACCTATAAAGTTCCAACCGTGAACATCATCTACATAACCATTATGATCATCATCTATTCCATTACCGGGGATTTCTTTCGGATTGGTCCACAATACACGTTTAAGGTCTTCATGCGTGGTATCTATTCCTGAATCAATAACAGCTACAACAACTGTCTGGCTTTTTTTGCCTTTAAGAAGATCGTATGCTTTATCGAGGCTGATACCATAGTAACCAGAAGCCTTACGGTCCATGAGATGCCAGCCATTAGGGGCATCTTTTTTAGAAGTCTGACCAAAAGATGCAAAGCCAATAGCAGCAACCAATAGGGTCAAAAAATACTTTTTCATTTCGTGTTTCTTCATCTGTTACGAGTTGATTATTTGTAAAAATAACGGAAAGCGTTTATAGGATTTTGTGAAAAACACCTTATAATGATAGTATAGACTGGAAATCGAACTGAAGTTCACAAATGCTTTTGTTAATTGAGAATTAAAAAGGTATGGTTGAATGGTTAAATGGTTCAATTGTTAAATAGGTATGATACTCTCCTATAATATCAATGATATGCTTACCGCCATACAATCCTCAAGCAGTATGGCAATACAACAATTCAACAACCTATCAATACACCAAACACAACAATCAAACAATCCAACAATATATCAATACAACAATCTAACAATTCAACCCTTCCACCTATCCAACTTTTACAATTTTTAATGGCAGGTACTTCTTGTCATTTAACGGATAATAAGTTCCGTTTAACAAATTATAAAACTGTATACCTGCAACTAAAAACAGCGGAAGCTTACTACCAGGAGTAACCGTAGAAGTAATGCGTAGGTCACCGGTAGCAATATCATTAAGGAGTAGGAAGCCGGGTTCTACAATATCACTGTTTATCGAAAGGGTACTAAAATCAGCTTCTATTCCTGCCACAACGATCCTGAAGTGAGAGGCACCTGAGGGTGCATTAATATTATGTTTTGGAATAAATGATTTTACAAAAAGGCTGATTTCTCCTTTTACCCTGTCCATCGAAGCATTATATGAGGCGGCCAGTACATTCTGCAGGGAAACGTGATTATTTAATTCCATTCCTTGCAGAAGGGTGATGTTTCCGTTCTCCACCCGGCGGCTACCCTGAGGATTAACGGGATCTGTTTGTAAAATCTTAAACATGATGCTGTTCACTCTCAGGTGTGTTTTATTATCCTTTGCCCTATTCAGCAATGCATCAAAAGATTTTCGGAAAGCGCCGCCGGCAAGGCTAGCTGTAGTTAATTCCAACATAGCGTTTCGCTGGGCTGAAAAGGATGGACGTGTTTTGAAATCACGGCTGGTAATACCGGGCTTAGAGTAAGTTCTGGACATTCTATTCATTTAATATGTCTAAAAAACTAATGGGTTTGCCGCCTAAACAAATTAATAGTAATAACCCACCAGGGAGGGCAAAACCGATGTTACTAAGGTACTACAATTACTCATCTAAAGAAAGAGATCGGGATTAGATCGGTAAAAGATCGGGATTTGATCGGAATTAGATCGGAATTAATACCGATCTAATCCCGATCTGATAGCGATACAATTCCGATCTGTTCCCGATATCGAACTTAAGATGAGCAAAGGGAACCGGCTGAAAAGCTCATATAACTTTGCAAATCAGCTCATTTTCAAATCTTCAAATCTTCAAATTCCATCCTTCCTATCTTCGCGCACTATGACACAAGAAAAATTAAATGATATGAGGTCCCGTGTGGGTGGACTGAGGAGGTTTCTTTGACGTCGATAACCGCACCGATAAGATAAACGAAGACAAACAACTATCGCTGGCTCCCGGCTTCTGGGACGATAACGAACGCGCTACATCCATATTAAAAGAGATTAAGCTGAATGAATATTGGGTTAACCTCTATAATGATGTGAATACATCAGTAGAAGATTTTGCCGTGTTATTTGAATTCTGGAAAGAAGGAGAGGGCAGCGAACAGGAAGTAAAAGTGGCTTATGAGAAAGCGTTAGATGCCATAGAAGACGCTGAATTCAAGAGCACTCTCAATCAACCGGAAGATGAACTGCCTGCTGTTTTGCAGATCAACTCCGGGGCAGGTGGTACAGAAAGCCAGGATTGGGCAGAGATGCTCGCCCGCATGTATCGCATGTATGGAGAAAAACAGGGATGGAAAGTAACTGTATTGGATTGGGTGGAAGGGGATGGTGCCGGTATTAAGACCTGTACCTTCCAGTTTGATGGTGAATTTGCCTATGGCTTTTTAAAGGCTGAAAGTGGCGTACACCGGTTGGTAAGGATTTCACCCTTCGATAGTAATGCCCGCAGGCACACTTCATTTGCTTCTGTATTCGTATACCCATTAGTGGACGACAGCATTAATATTGAAATCAAGGATGCAGAGGTGAAGATGGAAACTGCCCGTAGTGGCGGTGCCGGTGGACAGAATGTAAACAAGGTGGAAACAAAGGTTTTCCTGACGCATATACCAACTGGTATAACCGTAGTCTGCCAGACAGAACGTTCACAGATCGGTAACAGGGAAAAGGCTATGCAGATGCTCAAGAGCCGCTTGTATGAAGAAGAATTGAGAAAGAGGGAAGAATTGAAGAATACCGCTAATGCATCGAAGAAAAAAATTGAATGGGGAAGCCAGATACGCAGTTATGTTTTTCATCCTTACAAGATGATCAAAGACCATAGGACCGATTATGAAGTAGGAAATGTTGGTCCTGTGATGGATGGTGAACTGGATGGGTTTATTAAGGCGTATTTGATGATGGAGAAAGAGGAGTCGATTTGATGATTTGGAAATTTGGAAATTTGAAGATGAGTTGATTTCAAAATTGAAAATGAACGGATTTTAAATTATAAATACTTATTAAATCATAAATTAATTAAGTCACGAATATTATATTGTATCCCAATTTTCAGATTATCAAATTTCCACGTTACCCATGCGCTCCGATAAGGCAAACCTGATTGTTGATCTTTCTTTTCAATTTGCATTAAAGGTTATTAAATACTGTGAATTACTTGAAAAGGAAAAGAGATTTGTTTTGGCTACACAACTTCTTAAGGCAGGTACAAGCATTGGAGCTAATGTTAGAGAGGCGCAGAATGCGGAAAGTAGAATAGACTTTATTCATAAGAATAAAGTAGCAGCTAAGGAAACAGATGAGACAGAATACTGGCTATTGTTGTGCAAATCTTCAGATGGTTATCCCAATTGTGATGAATTAATTATCGATTGTCAAATGATCAGTAGAATATTATCCAAAATAATTTCTACATCTAAAACAAAATATAAGGTTGAGAATAAATAGGAAAAGCAACACTATGTATCCATTTTCAAATTTTCAAATCACCAAATTTTCAAATTTTCCATCATCAAATTTTCAAATCTTCAAATCATCAAATCTATATGATAGGCTATTTTAACTACGCCATGCCAGCAAATGAGCCGGTTTTTAACTATGCTCCAGGCAGTCCGGAAAGAAAGGCATTACAACAAACACTGAAGGAATTAAAATCATCAACACACGATATCCCTATGTATATAGGTGCGGAGGAAGTACGCACCGGAAAGTTGGTGGAGATGCATCCGCCTCATGAACTGGCGCATACAATTGGGCATTATCACCAGGGAGATGAAACACATGTGCAGAAGGCGATTGAATGTGCATTGGAAGCAAAGGAAGCGTGGGCTGCAATGGCCTGGGAAGATAGGGCTGGCATCTTCCTGAGAGCAGCAGAACTGATCTCCACTAAGTACCGGTATTATATGAACGCCACTACTATGCTGGGGCAAAGTAAGAATCCCTTCCAGGCAGAAATTGATAGTGCTTGTGAGCTGATTGATTTTCTTCGTTTTAATATTCATTACCTGAGCGAGATATACAGGCAACAACCGAACAGTGCACCAGGCATGCATAATCGTATGGAATGGCGGCCGTTGGAAGGTTTCGTTATGGCACTCACTCCTTTCAACTTCACAGCTATAGCCGGTAATTTACCTACCAGTGCAGCAATGTGCGGTAATGTGGTGGTTTGGAAACCTTCTCATGCACAGGTGTTTTCTGCACAAATGTTTATGAAGGTTTTAAAAGAAGCTGGTTTACCCGATGGCGTAATCAATCTTATTTATGTTAGCGGCCCTACACTGGCCAGGGTTTGTTTTTCGCACAGGGAATTTGCAGGTGTTCATTTTACAGGCTCCACGGGAGTATTCAACAGTATGTGGAAGACCATAGGTGAAAATGTAGGTATTTACAAAAGCTATCCGCGAATAGTTGGTGAAACAGGAGGAAAGGATTTTGTAATTGCTCACGAATCAGCTGACCCGAAAGTAGTCGCTACTGCATTATTAAGGGGTGCCTTTGAGTACCAGGGACAGAAGTGTTCCGCGGCCTCCCGGGCCTATATTCCCTCTAATATGGCGGATGAAGTGAAACAACTACTGGTGGATGGAATCAATTCATTCAAAATGGGCAGTGTTGAAGATTTTGGAAACTTCATCAATGCAGTCATTGATGAAAAAAGTTTTGACAAAATAACAGGCTACATAGAAAATGCGAAGAAGGATGCGAACGCAAAGATCATCGCAGGTGGAACCTATGATAAATCAAAGGGTTATTTTATACAGCCAACGGTAATTGAAGCAATGGATCCAAAAAATGTAACCATGTGTGAAGAGATTTTCGGGCCTGTCTTAACTATACACGTTTACCCTGCCGAGCATTTTGGAGAAACCCTTCACCTTGTTGATGAAACTTCTCCATATGCACTTACCGGGTCTATAATCTCACAAGACCGGTTTGCCGTGGAGCTGGCGACTGAACGTTTAAGATTTGCTGCAGGTAACTTCTATATAAATGATAAACCAACAGGTGCTGTAGTAGGTCAACAACCCTTTGGCGGAGCCAGGGCAAGTGGTACAAACGACAAAGCCGGTTCTATGTTGAATTTGTACCGCTGGTTAAGTGCGAGGGCAATTAAGGAGACCTTTGTTCCCCCTATTGATTACCGTTATCCTTTCCTGAAAGGAGAGAGTGAGGGCATTTAACAATTTCTTAGTTTCTCTAAAAAGCACCACAACAGTGATAATGACGAGGTGCACCCGGTAATTAGTTAGTAAAGCAGGCTTCAATTTTAATTGCGGCCTCTTTTTTGTATCTGCTGCTGCAAAATGGCAAAAACTATGAAAAAGATTAGCTTACTAGCATTAACTCTTATGTCAGGAATTATTCTGTTTGCACAGACTGCGACTTTCGGAATAAAAGGAGGACTAAATGTCGCATCATTATCTAATATCCAGGGCGGTAGCTCAAGATTAGGTTATCATGCAGGGTTTTTATTACATGTACACGCAACTCCTCAATTCGCAGTACAACCGGAGTTCTTATATTCGAGCCAGGGAGCGAAATACACCACTAGTAATGCAGAGCACAACCTGGATTTAGGATATCTGAATGTTCCTGTGCTTTTGCAATATATGGCAGGTTCCGGTTTCAGGCTGGAAACAGGTCCACAACTTGGATTCCTTGTAAATGTTGATGACAAGTTGAATGGAACAAGTACAGGTTTCTTCAGCTCTTCAGACTTCAAAAAGACTGATGTTTCCTGGGCAATTGGCGCAGGTTACGAAGGCCGTTCAGGATTAGGCATTGATGCCCGCTACAATCTTGGATTAAGTAACATCAACAATTATGGAACAACAACAATTCACAACAATGTGTTCCAGGTAGGATTATTTTACATGTTGAAATAAGGAATAACACCAAAACAAAAACATTAGCCGGGTATTTTGCCCGGCTTTTTTGTGATTTGCTGCTACTTACTAACTCAAAAAACTGGGGAAGAGTTACTTTTATGCAAATTTCTGCTTTTGAAGACCGTTTTAACTGATCAACAGATTCAGCTAACTATCAAGAGACTGGCCCATCAAATACTTGAAAATCACATCGATCTTAATAATACAGTACTTATCGGCATTCAACCCCGTGGGATCTTTTTATCTGATCGCATTGTAAAGGAAATCGAACAGGAAGTACCTAACGACAAGATCAAATATGGAAAACTGGACATTACATTTTACCGTGATGATATCCGGAAAGAATTGCATGTTCCGAACCGAACCGATATCACTTTTTCAATTGAAGGGAAAAAGGTCATTATGATAGACGATGTATTATATACAGGACGAACTACCAGGGCTGCACTTGATGCCATTATGGATTTTGGACGACCGGAGAAGGTGGAATTGATGGTATTGATAGATCGCCGATATAGCAGGGAATTACCGATCCAGGCAGATTATACCGGTCGTTCCATAGATTCAATTATCACTCAAACGATAAAAGTATTATGGAAA
This sequence comes from Candidatus Dadabacteria bacterium, assembly GCA_050259715.1. Taxonomy (GTDB): domain Bacteria; phylum Bacteroidota; class Bacteroidia; order Chitinophagales; family Chitinophagaceae; genus Flavisolibacter. The sequence goes on along the minus strand of JBLNAY010000304.1, from coordinate 1,210 downwards.
GAAAGAGACGGAAAGGATGAAGTAGTGTTGCTTGGATGAGGAGTGATGAGTAATGAGTGATGAGTAATGAATAGAGAAGCGATGCTTCGCGTCTCGAGGAAAATAAAAACCAAAGGAACCTTAAACCCTTAAGCCGTTAAACCTTTAAACCCTTAAACGAACTAAAAAACTGTAAACAGAAAACAGAAAACTGAAAATAAACTATGGCTCTTTCTACCAGGCATTTATTAGGTATAAAAGATCTGATTCCGGAAGATATCAATCTTATACTGAAAACAGCAAGAGAGTTTAAGGAAGTATTACAACGGCCCATAAAGAAAGTGCCTTCATTACGTGATGTAACCATCGTTAATTTGTTTTTTGAGAATTCCACCAGGACAAGGATTTCATTCGAGTTGGCGGAAAAAAGATTATCGGCGGATACCATCAATTTTACGGCCGCAGCTTCTTCGGTGAAAAAAGGGGAAACTTTACTGGATACAGTAAATAATATCCTATCAATGAAAGTGGACATGGTGGTGATGAGGCATAGTGCCACAGGAGCTCCTCACTTTTTGTCTAAACATATTCCCGCGGCTATTATCAATGCCGGTGATGGAATAAACGAACATCCTACCCAGGGCTTACTAGATGCGTTTTCAATGATTGAGAAGTTTGGAAATCTGAAAGGATTAAAAGTGGCCATCATTGGAGATGTTATGCACAGCCGGGTGGCCATGAGTAATTTTTACCTACTGAATAAGATGGGGGCTGAAGTGGTGGTTTGCGGTCCCCCGACACTAATTCCCAAGTATATAACGGAAGCCTTCAATGTACGGGTGGAATATAACCTCAGGAATGCATTAGAATGGTGTGATGTAGCCAATGTTCTGCGTATCCAACTGGAAAGGCAAAACCAGGTGCTGTTTTCTTCTCTCCGGGAGTACAATCTTGCTTATGGAATCAACAAAAAACTGTTGGAAAGCCTTCCAAAGAAGATAACTATCATGCACCCGGGCCCTATCAACAGGGGTGTAGAGTTGGACAGCGATGTGGCAGACAGTGATCAGTCGATTATCCTGCAACAGGTAGAAAATGGAGTTGCCGTACGTATGGCTGCTCTATATTTATTATCAAATACAGCCGCATAATCATTTATCAGTATAGATTTGCGTTGATTCTTAACCTTACCGGCCGACAAAAAGTAGAACTATGAAGAGTTGTCTTTTCC
>JBLNAY010000303.1:0-15475 GCA_050259715.1 Candidatus Dadabacteria bacterium | reverse complement strand
CCACTAGTACCATCACAGAGACTCTCATCAACACTACTAACGCTCCTGTTGTTGTTGATTATACTATCACTCCTTCTGTGACCGGTTGTGCATCCGCAAACTTCACCTACAAGGTGACTGTTAACCCTTCTTCAAGGGTGACCAGTGCAGCAACAGCTACTATTTGTAACAACACAGCTCAGAATTATAATATTGCATCCAACGTTACAGGCACCAGCTTCACCTGGAGCAGGGCTGCTATAACAGGTATTTCCAATAGCGCTGTCACTGGCCAGACCAGTAACAACATCACGGAAATTCTTATCAATACTACCAATGCTCCAATTGCAGTAACTTATTTGATCACTCCTACGGCTAATGCTTGTGACGGGGCTACTTTCACCTACACGGTGACGGTTCAACCGACTCCTGTAATTACAAGTTCCACAACAGGTACTATTTGTAGTGGGTCTGCACAGAATTACTCCATTAGTTCTAATGTAACGGGAATTACATTTACCTGGGATAGACCTTCAGTTCCTGGAATCACAAATGCAGCTGTTAGTAACCAGGGGTCTTCCATCATTAATGAATCACTGTCAAATTCAACCAATGTAGCCATAGCTGTCACTTATGCGATTACACCGCATTACAATGGTTGTAACGGGCCTGTGTTCAACTATACCGTTACGGTTAATCCTTCACCGGTTGTGACTAGTTTAGATAGTGCTACCATATGTAACAATACAGCACAGAGCTATTTAATTAATTCGAATGTGACAGGTGCTACCTACAACTGGAGCAGGGCAGCTGTACCGGGTATCTCAAATGCAGGTATAACAGGTCTAAACAGCAACACCATAACAGAGACGCTCGTTAATACAGTAAATTATCCGGTAATGGTTAACTATGTAATTACTCCTACAGCTAACGGTTGTACCGGAATGTCAAACAAATATGCAGTAACGGTATATCCTACTTCTGTGGTTACAAGCGCTGCTTCTGCAACTGTTTGCAATAATATAGCTCAGAATTATACACTTCAGTCAAATGTAGCAGGTACAACCTATACCTGGAGCAGGGCTTCTGTAACGGGCATCTCTAATACGGCCGTATCTAATCAAACTGGTACTAGTATAACAGAAACATTGACCAATACTACTGCAGCTCCGGTAATAGTTACTTACATGGTTACTCCTTCTGCACATGGATGTTCAAATCCTGTAGCATTCACTTATACAGTAACTGTAAATCCTACACCTATAGTATCCAGTCAGGCTAATGCTATAGTATGCAATTCTACAGCCCAGAATTACAGCATTACTTCAAATGTGCTGGGCACTACTTATACCTGGAGCAGGGCTACCGTAACAGGAATAAGCAATGCCCCTGTTGTTAATCAAACTGGAAATGCTATTACAGAAGTGTTGAATAATACCAGTAATGCTCCTGTTGATGTAACTTATATAATTATCCCAACGGCAAATGGATGTCCTGGTCCTTCGTTCAATTATGTTGTTACAGTAAACCCAACTCCTATAGTAACAAGTACAGCAGCAGCAAGCATTTGTAATAATACAGCTCAGAACTATACAATTACATCTAATGTTTCAGGAACAACATTTAGCTGGAGCAGAGCAACTGTAGCAGGCATTTCCAATACTGCCGTGTCAAACCAAACCAGCAGCACTATTAATGAAACTCTTGTTAATAACACTAACGCTCCAATTGTGGTAAGCTATGTTATTACACCATCAGCTTACGGTTGTACCGGACCTGTGTTAAACTATAAAGTGACTGTTAATCCTACTCCTGTGGTTACCAGCGCTACATATGGAGAAGTTTGTAGTGGTTCTGCCCAGAATTACTCCATTAGTTCCAATGTACCAGGTGCGACATTTACTTGGAACAGAACTTCAGTGGCTGGAATCTCCAACCAGGCAATGTCTTCCGCAGCTTCTTATATCAATGAATCACTGAATAATACAACAACATCATCAATTGCAGTAACATATGCAATCACACCTCATTATAATGGCTGTGATGGACCTGTCTTCAACTATACTGTAACTGTTAATCCATCACCTGTAGTCACAAGCTCAGATAGTGCAAGTATTTGTAACAATACGGCCGTGAATTATTCAATTACTTCCAATATGGCCGGAGCAAGTTACACCTGGAGCAGGGCGACTGTACCTGGTATTTCCAATGCCGGTGTATCTAACCAAACAGGTAGTAGCATAAATGAAACTCTTGTCAATACGGTTAATTACCCGGTTACAGTTACTTATGTAATAACTCCATCATCAAACGGCTGCACCGGCTTATCATTCAAGTATAAAGTCACTGTTTATCCTACTTCAATGGTGACGAGTTCTGCATTTGCTACTGTATGTAATAATACTGCACAGAATTATACTATTCAATCTAATGCAGCAGGTACTACTTATACCTGGAGCAGGGCTTCTGTACCCGGAATAAGTAATGCTGCCGTTTCGAACCAGGCGGGTACTGCTATCACTGAGACATTGACAAACACTACTGCAGGTCCTGTAACCGTGACATACCTTATCTCTCCATATATTAATGGTTGCCCAGGGGTGTCGCCATTTGTGTATACTGTTGTTGTGAATCCAACAACTACAATAACCAGTTCAGCCAATGCCTCTATTTGTAATAATACTCGGCAGCAATACATCCTGCAGGGTAGCGTCACGGGAATTACATTTAACTGGAGTCGTCCTGTTGTTACAGGAATCTCCAATGGTCCTGTTGCAAACCAGACCAGTAATATTATAAATGAGTCTCTGAATAATACTTCAACTGCGCCCGTAACTGTTGATTACCAGATCACACCGTACTATAATGGTTGCGCATCACCATCGTTCACCTATTCTGTTACAGTATTTCCAACGGCAAGAATCAATAATCCACCTGCAACAGCCAGGATTTGTAACAACACGGCACAGAATACTACAATTCAATCGGATGTACAGGGAGCTACCTTCATTTGGAGCAGGGCTGCCGTAGCGGGTATTTCAAACGTCTCGGTGAGTAACCAGGTTGGTACTACTATTACAGAAGCGTTGAATAATACAACTAATGCCCCTATTGCCGTTACTTACTTAATAACTCCAACAGCCAATAACTGTGAGGGTGCTACATGGACGTATACTTTAACGGTGGATCCAACACCTGCCACTCCGGTTGTTACTTCTAATTCGCCTGTTTGTATAGGTTCAACACTGAACCTTTCTGCTTCAAATGTGATGAATGCTACTTATAGTTGGACAGGTCCAAATGGATTTACATCAAACCTGCAATATCCATCTATATCAAATGTAACAATGGCTGCTGAAGGAGAATACCAGGTGATTGCAATAGTTAATGGATGTACAAGTGAGCCAGGTAAAGGTTCTGTGAAAATCTCCAATCTCTCATCTGTAACTAATGCCGGTACTAACCAGGTCGTCTGTGGTAATAATGCGCAAGTGACATTGAATGGAACCATTACAGGAGGTTCAGTTACCGGAATATGGAGTACAACTGGTACAGGTACATTCTCTAATGATACCACCCTCGCAACTACCTATAGTCCTTCCGCGGCGGATATCGCTGCAGGAAGTGTAAAACTTTCATTGACTTCCACTAATAATGGTGTATGTACTCCTTCAGTCTCAAATGTGACAGTATCCATTTCATCAATTCCGAAAGCTAATGCTGGTCCTGATGCAGATATATGTACCGGCAATTCTGTGGTCTTATCCGGAACCGTTAGTACTGCTACCGGTGGAAAATGGACTACCTCCGGAACGGGATCTTTTTCTCCATCCAGTAGTTCCTTATATCCTAAGTATATTCCAAGTACGGAGGATAAGAACCTGGGAAGAGTTAGCCTCGTGCTCACTACTACAGGAAATGGAAATTGTCTCGCCGTCATGGATACGATGAATATTCGTATTGTACCTCTCCCAGTGGTAAAAGCAGGTGCGGAAAGAGACGTTATGCAAGGAACCAGGGTAATGTTAATGCCAAGTGTGTCAGGTACTAACCTAAGGTTCCTCTGGACACCAAACACCAACATGGATAATAATACATCCAAAAACCCGGTTGTTACTGCATTGACTGATGAAGTATACACTTTAACAGTAACCGGTGACGCAGGATGCCAGGCACAGGATAAAGTTGCCATCAAGGTGCTAAAAACATTCGATGTCCCGAACACCTTTACTCCAAATGGAGATGGTATTAATGACACATGGTTAATACCGAACCTGGCAAAATATCCTAATTGTAAAGTACTGGTCTTCAATCGCTATGGTCAGGCTGTGTTCGAAAGCATAGGATATACTAAGCCCTGGGATGCGATAAGCAACGGAAAACAAGTTCCATTCGGCACTTATTATTATATCATTGATACCGGCATCGGTACCCCAACATTAAAAGGATATATAACTGTGATAAGATAAAAACAATAAACCAATACCTACTATGAAAACATTTCTACTCAGTATGGGGCTGTTGCTCCAGTTTGCCTATGCCTCTGCTCAGCAAAAGCCGTATTACACACAATACATAATGAACAACTATATTCTCAACCCTGCTATTACGGGTATTGAGAATTACACCGATGTAAAACTCAGTTACCGGAATCAATGGACAGATATTGATGGCGCACCGACGACTATGTATTTTTCTGCTCATACTCCTATTGGTAAGCAGGATCAACGTAAGACAGCTACCTCCTTTGAATTACCTGAAGGGTCTTTAGGTGATGGCAGCTGGGATGAATATACCCCCGCAGCTCCACATGGAGGAGTGGGTATAATTGCAATAAATGATAAAACTGGATATATTAGCCGCGGTTCACTTTATGGAACGATAGCTTATCATATCGGCATCTCACCCAAGACCTCTATTGCAGCAGGCTTCCTGGGTGGTGTATCTAAAATGACGCTGGACAGAACTCAGATTAAGTGGGCAACACTGAATCCAAACGACCCTGCTATTGGCTACAATGAGAATCTAAAAAGATTTAAACCGGAAGTTGGTGCAGGTATATGGATTTATTCATCCGATTACTTCATTGGAGGCTCCGTACTAAACATCGTACCGGGTAAAGTCACCTTCACCGATAAAGCAAATTACGGGAACTCTTTTGATCCTCAATACCTTGGCACCGCAGGTGTACGCTTTGCGCTAAACCCGGATCTTTCCGCTTTACCCTCAGTCATGATTCAATATGTAAAAGACTTTCCGGTTCAAATACACTACAACCTTAAAATGCAAATACAGGATAAAGCCTGGGCAGGTGTTAGTTACAGAGCTACCGATGACCTGGGTGGCTTTGCAGCAATGGCTGGCCTAAATGTGAATAGCACTTTTAATGTTAGCTATGCGTATGATGTACCTTCTAAAACTAAATACATGACCAAAACAGGCAACACCCACGAAATCGTACTTGGATTCATGTTGTCGAATATGGAAGGTATTCTTTGCCCCAGGAACATCTGGTAGTTTACACGGTTATCCTGGTAGTAGTATTTAATGTGAATAATGTAGGAGTCAGCCTAACAGAAGTCAGGCATTTGCCAGGGCCCTGTCGAGATGAACATACCCACCATCTACATGGATTAACTGGCCTGTAGTATGACTGGATCGTTCCGACAGAAGGAAAACAACTGTATCAGCAATTTCTTCCGAAGTTGTCATCCGGTTACCTAATGGAATTTTAGAAGTGATTTGCTTAAGCTTCTCCTCCGGATCAGGCAGAGTTTTTACCCATTTGTCATACAGGGGAGTATAACATTCTGCGACAATAACGGCATTAACCCTGATTCCATATTTCAATAATTCTACTGCCCATTCTCTTGTCATTGCATTTCTGCCACCATTTGAAGCAGCATAACCAGAAGTATTTCCCTGGCCTGTTTCTGCTGTTTTAGAACTGATATTTACGATAGAACCTCCGGATTTAATTAGGTCGGGTAATGCATGATGAGCCATTAAGTAATAATGAATAACATTCCGGTGCAGGCTCTCTAAAAATTTTTCATAGTTACCGTTCTCAAGGCCTACACCATCGTTTACACCTGCATTATTCACTAAACCATCTATGCGCGAAAATCTCCGCCTAACTTCATCAACAGCATTTTTACATTCTCCGGGCTTACTTAATTCAGCCACAACCTGGAAACATTCCACACCGGTTACTGAAATAGCTTCTAACATTTTCTTGTTGTCTTCTTCATTTCTTCCCACAATAACCGGGATAGCGCCTTCACGCGCTAATGCCCTTACTATACCTTCCCCGATCCCTTTTGCACCGCCGGTGACGATAATCACTTTATCTTTTAGTTGCAGATCCATCAGAATAAATTATAAAAATTGATTGCATTTATACCAAAAATTTGTTCCTGCTCTTCTTCAGAATAGCCTGAGAAGTAATCAGCTACTTTTTCTACTACTTCCCCGTATTGAGCTGCTACCTGGCATACAGGCCAATCGGAGCCAAACATAATGCGATCTACCCCAAAGCTATTTACTATAACATCGAAATAAGGATCGAAATCTTCCTTGGTCCAGTTTCTCCAATCTGCTTCTGTTACAAAGCCCGAGAGTTTACAATAAACATTTTCATTTGCGGCTATGGCGCTGATCTGTTGCTTCCATGGCTCAATCTTCTTGTCTTTTATATAGGGTTTCGCCAGGTGGTCGATCACAAACTTCTGCTGTGGGAATTCTTCGACTAGTTGTTTAGTGTATTCCAGTTGATCGGGGTAGATAAGAATATCGTATGTAAAGCCAAATTTTTCCAACAGTGCCACTCCCCTCCTGAAATCATGTGTCAACATCAGGTCTCTCTTAGGTTCTCCCTGCAGTATATGCCGGAATCCTTTCAACTTTTCAAAACTAGTATAATACTCGAGTCGTTCTTTGATATCTTCTGCCTGCAGGTCTACCCAACCTACTACACCAAAAATGAACGGATGGCTGTCTGCTTTTTCTAACAAAAAGCGATTCTGTTCTTCCGATTGATCGGCTTGTACAGCAACACATCCGGCAAAACTATTTTCCTTTAGTACCGGTTCTAAATCAGAAGGAAGGAAATCTTTCCTGATAACTGACATATCTTCGGTAATCCAACTATCTCTTACAGGATCAAAGATCCAGAAGTGCTGGTGAGAATCAATTCTGACCATATGCTTTTACGTTCTGCCTTGAAGTACCCAGACCATCTATACCCAACTCCATAACATCCCCTGCCTTAAGATAAACCTGTGGGTTCATCCCTAATCCTACTCCTGCCGGAGTTCCAGTAGAGATTACATCCCCGGGCAATAAGGTCATAAACTGGCTCAGGTATGATATTAAAAAAGGTACCTTAAAGATGAAATAAGAAGTATTACTCTTCTGCATCATTTTGTCATTCACCTTTAACCAGACGTTCAGATTATCGACATCACTCATTTCATCCGGGGTTGCTAAAAACGGTCCCAATGGTGCAAAAGTGTCACAGCTTTTTCCTTTTACCCACTGGCCATTTCTTTCCAACTGGAACTCTCTTTCGCTAAGGTCGTTGTGAAGGCAATAGCCTGCTATGTATTGCATCGCATCACGTTCTTCAACATAAGATGCCTTCTTTCCAATAACTACTGCCAGTTCCACTTCCCAATCGGTCTTGCTTGAATTCTTTGGAATGATCACATTATCATTTGGACCCACCAATGCTGTAGTGGATTTGAAAAAGATGATTGGTTCTTTAGGCACCTGCGCATTTGTTTCCCTGGCGTGATCGGCGTAATTTAAACCAATACAAATGATTTTAGATGGCCGTGCAATGGGGCTTCCAAGGCGTACATCAGAGGGAACTTTTGGCAGACTACCTTTATTCGATTCTATAAAAGATCTAAGTCTTTCTAATCCGCCGGATTCGAAAAATTCTTCATTATAATCTTCGCCGAAAGAGGAAACATCATATTTCTCATCTCCTATTATTACACCCGGCTTCTCCTTGTTAATCTCTCCAAAACGTATAAGCTTCATTCAATTATTTTTTAGTTGTTCAAGTTAATAAATCCGCCATCAATAGGATAATCGCAGCCTGTTATAAAAGAGGCCTTGTCAGAACACAAGTATAAAACAAGATGAGCAATTTCATCCGGCTTTGCCATCCTTCCGATTGGCTGCGATTTAGATAGTTTGTCAAACATTTCCTCCTCTTTGCCCGGGTAATTCTTCTTAATAAATCCATCAACAAACGGTGTGTGAACCCTCGCAGGGGAGATACAATTACACCTGATTCCTTCATGTAAATAGTCGCGGGCCACTGACAGGGTCATAGCATAGACAGCACCCTTACTCATGGAGTAAGCAAAACGATCAGTGAGACCAACATGATTAGCTATGGAAGCAAGATTCAGGATCACACCGGACCGGTTTGGTTTCATAAGAGTTACAGCTGCCTTCAGGCAATTATAAACTCCTTTTACATTCACGTTATATAACCTTTCAAAATCAGCTTCAGAAGTATTTTCAACATTACCCACGTGTGATACGCCGGCGCTGTTAACCAAAATATCAATCTTGCCAATCTTGTTGAATACATCCTTAACCGTTTGCTGGGAAGTGACATCACAAGGCTGTAATTCGGCTTGTCCACCGGACTGCTTTATTTCATCTGCAGTAGTTTGAATAGCCTGTTCATTTAAATCCAAAAGGTGAACATTTGCGCCCATTTTGGCGAATAACATAGCTACAGCTTTACCTATGCCACTGCCGCTACCAGTGACCACTGCAGTCTTTCCGCTTAGTTCAAACATTTATATTTATTGATTTCTGAAACAATTATTTGATTCCAAAAAAGAACTGAATTGCATTATACTCCCCCGAAAATTGAGAAACCACCGTCAACGCAGATCATCGCTCCTGTCACAAATTGAGAAGCATCACTCAGCAACCACACCAATGCACCTTTGAGTTCATCGGGATGACCAAAGCGTTTGAAAGGCGTTTGGCGAATAACCAGTTCTCCCCTTTCCGTATAGCCACCTTCTTTCTTTGTAAGCAAATACCTGTTTTGCTCTGTAAGGAAAAATCCGGGAGCAAGTGCATTCATTCGGATTTTATCTCCATAACGGTTTGCCAGTTCAACAGCAAACCACTGATTATAGCAATCTACAGCTGCCTTACCCATATTGTAACCAAGCACCTTTGTGATAGCTCTCTTTGAATTCATTGAAGAAATATTAACGATACTTCCTCTCCCGCTTTTTGCTATCGCTTCACCAAATACCTGCGTTGGAATAACAGTGCCCCAGAGGTTGATATCTGTCACTTTCTTCATACCTTCTATATTCATTGAAAAGATGTCTTCACCAGATTGAAGTACGCCTTCAGGCATGTTACCACCGGCAGCATTCACCAGGCCATGAATCTCACCGAAGAACTCCAGCGCTTTGTCCTTTGCAGCTTTCAATTGATCAATATCCATGACATCAGCAACCAATGCTATGGCTTTACCTCCTTTGTCGTTGATTGCCTTTGCTCTTGACTCAGCCACTTCAGCTTTCCTGCCTAGTATGCCTACACCTCCTCCTGCTTCCACAATGCCATCAATAAATGCATTACCTAATATACCGGTTCCACCCGTTACAATTATATTCTTCCCCTTAAGTGAAAAATTTTCCATCAGTTATTTTGTTTAGCGTAGTTCATTTAAAGTTAATCCGTCCATATCTCCATATTCCAGGTTCTCACCAGCCATACCCCAGATGAATCCATAATTACTTGTTGCACCTCCTGCATGTATGCTCCATGGTGGAGAAACGACTGCATTATAATTCTTCATGATGATATGCCTTGTTTCTGTTGGCTCTCCCATGTAATGGAAGACCACCTGGTTTTCGGGAACATCAAAATAAAAGTAAACTTCCATTCGCCTGTCATGTGTGTGAGGCGGTATGGTATTCCAAACACTTCCGGGTTCAAGAATAGTTAGTCCCATAACTAACTGGCAGCTCTGTATCCCGTTTTTATGTATGTAACGATAAATGGTCCTGTTATTACTGGTTTCCAGGGAACCTAATGTAGCGGATTCAGATTGATCTTTAGTAAGTAGTGTTGTAGGATGTGTTGCATGTGCGGGTGATGACAAGATGTAAAATACAGCTGGTTGATTGGTATTCTTGCTGGCAAAACTCACCTGTTTCACTCCTTTACCCAGGTATAAACAATCGAGCTTACTTAAATTGTATTCCTTTCCATCTGCTGTTACAGATCCTTCACCTCCCACATTTATGATTCCCATTTCTCTTCTTTCAAGAAAATAATCCGCCCTTAAATTAGGATAGTTACCTAACTCCAATGGGGCTCCTGTAGGAAGGGCTATTCCTACGATCATCCGGTCGTAATGCGTATATACAAAATTTAATTTTCCTTCCTGCGCCAGATCTTCCAATAAAAAGCGTGACCTGATGGTTTCTGTGCTATATGCTTTGAAATCATCAGGGTGTACTGCATGAATTGCTCTCATTTATTTTCAATTTGGCTGCAAAGTTCCGTATCAAAGCCTTTAAACCACTAACTTTTATCAACTTATTTATATCTGCTTTATTCAAAAGGACAATTTTAAACAGGAATTCACCTCAAATACAGCAAGAACCAGTACATATATAAGAATGTTATAATTATCACTGAGCTGAATCAATAAATTTCTACGGGTCTCCTTCCTTGCCGATATGCAGTTAACATACTGATGATATGCAGTTGATATGCAGTTGATATACTGTTAACTGCATATCAACTGCATATCAATTCCATATCAACTCCAAATCAAGCGCATATTATCGCCTGCCAATAAATATTCTTCACATTGTAAATAGGTTGCAAAGTGAAGTCGTTTATTGCAGAGTTATTAATAAAAAAATATGAGTACCAAAAGGAATAAACCAGGTGTATCCAGCGAGGTTTTTAAAAGAAATGCAGCCTTCGCCCCGCAGAGAGCGGCAGGTGAGGAATTTGGATCAGCCAGCAGTGCGGCGAAGTTGATTCTGACTTCTATTGAAAGTTTAATTGCTAATATTCGTGTAAGAGCAACTCACGGATGGGTATTGAAAAACATGTACGAAGTTTTGCGAACAGATCCTGTTAATCCAAAAGGACAAAGAAAAGTGGAAGCCGGGGATCTGAACTTGTTACACGGCCTAGAATTAAATAAGATGTGCAGTTTATATTCTGTTTTTTCCGGCCGCTTGTCATCAACTGTCTCCAGGATAGAAGGTCAAATAATTTTATCTGTTTCTTCTTTCATACCGGCACAAGCACTGTCTCAACCAAAAGGGGCTTGCTTCTTCAAAATTGTTAGTGCAGCTGTGGAGGCTGATTTCTATTCACAAAGCAGCGTGCAGCAAACCAGTGAATCACCATTCCTGCCAATTAGTAATGAACCTGTTGGAGATATGGAGTTTAGACACACAGTTACTCCGGGAAGCACATTGCCATTATTCCTTATTGCAGGCATCCAGTTTTTTGATGAAGTGAATGGCAGATTCTATCCTTTTAAAGACAAGAAATATCATCCACTTACCATTGTAAAGGTTGACAAAGTAATATAGGAAATCAAGTGCCAGTTGAATCTGGGTAATCCTCAATTACCAATTACAAAAAAGGATGCTGAACTAAGCATCCTTTCAAACTTTTAAGCAAAGGTAGATTATCGGAATACGTGGCACTTACTTTAGAAAACATAATTTTTCCTGTAAGCAGAAATGGTTTGAATAGTTCCATCTTCATTATGCTTCAATTCTGCAACCTTCACAGAACGAAGATGTGTAATACCTTTCGACAGGGAAGAATCATGATAGAACAAGTACCAGTTGCCATTAAATTCAACTATCGAATGATGGTTAGTCCATCCTACAACAGGATTTAGTACAACTCCCTTGTAGGTAAACGGACCATAAGGATTGTCAGAAATAGCGTAACAAATAAAATGAGTATCTCCTGTTGAATAAGAGAAATAGTATTTGCCCTTATACTTATGAATCCATGGCGCTTCGAAGTAACGCCTCTTGTTATCACCTGCAAGCAAAGGCTTACCTTGTTCATCAACAATCATAATTTCTCTCACGGGTTCCGCGAACTGCTTCATATCGTCACTAAGCCTGGCAACTCGTGGACCTAGTGCACGCTCATTGGGAAGCGGCTCCTGGTATTCTTCATTATATTTGTTATCTCTATAGGATTGCAACTGTCCACCCCATAGTCCTCCGAAATACATATAGAACTTGCCATCTTCATCTCCAAAAACGGCTGGGTCAATAGAATAACTTCCCTTGATTGCTTTCGGCTCTGATTTAAATGGTCCTGCAGGAGAATCACCGACTGCAACACCTATCTGGAAAATGCCGTCTGCTCTTTTCGCCGGAAAAAACAAGAAGTATTTACCGTCTTTATAAGCTGCGTCAGGTGCCCACATCTGTCGTTCGGCCCAGGGGACGTCCTTCACATGAAGAGCGACTCCATGATCAGTCACTTTACCATCCGGAGCATCCATTGATAACACGTGGTAATCTTCCATCGCAAAGTGACTTCCCAAATCATCGAAGGGTATTCCAGCATCTATATCATGGGATGGATAAATATATATCTTACCCTCGAAAACATGGGCAGAGGGATCTGCAGTGTATATATGAGAAACCAATGGTTGAGAAATAGAATTCTGATTCAGTTCATCAAAGTCTATGTGTGAAATAGGGTCTTCCGGCATATTTCTATATTGGAGGTTATGAGTTAAGAGTTGCGCCTCTGTTTTAAATCACTTTCAATTTTTACTTCCATTTTCTTGTTAATTCCATAGAAGAAAAGAAGACCCGCTCCGATTAAAAACGGGATTGATGGATAGACACTTACCAGCATTTTAGTCCCGTTAATGGCAGTTGCATTTTGTGCTGCATCGCTGTTGGGAACATAATGGTATAATCCCAATATTCTTGTCAGTAAAGAACTGCCAATGCTTAAGCCTACTTTTAAACCAACCATCATGGCTGAAAAAATAATAGCAGTGGCGCGTCGATTATTTTTCCATTCACTGTAGTCAGCTACATCAGCTATCATTGCCCATAGCAAAGGAATAGTGATGCCATAAAAGAAACCATGCAGAATCTGGGAAATAAATATAACTGCAACTGATTTTGCCGGGTATAAATAGAAAGCAAGAATAAACAAGGTAGATATAAACAGTGCTATTCCAAAAACATCTCTCTTGCCAAACTTATCTGCCAATGGTTTTGATAAGGTTATTCCTACAATCATGAAAATAATTCCGCCTGCATTAAACAAACCAAATCCTGCAGATACGGGATCTTCTCCAAAGAAATTCATACCGTTTGCAAAAAAGAAATGAGTAATTGGACTTACAAAGTTCGTAAGGCTTACTTTGTCAACATAGTTTTTGAAGTAGTAAACATAAGCACCACCCTTCATTGCCAGTGTTATAAACACAAGGGTTGTCAACGTCAACATAATAATCCATGGCTTGTTTTTAATCAAATCACCTAAGTCCTGTTTCAAGCTGGATTTTTGTTCTGGCTTTGGTACAATACGTTCCTTTGTTGTTAAGAAAGTAATTAGCAGCATTACAGTTCCAATGACTGCTAACCAGGTCATAACTTTTTCAATGCCCACTGCCTTATTACCTCCGCCGGCAGTTTCAATTATTGACAGCATGAAAACTTGAACAAAAAACTGGGCAAACATCACAGCAACAAAACGATATGATGATAAACTGTTCCGTTCCTTCATATCGCCTGTAATTACACCACTTAATGCTGAATAGGGAAGATTATTAGCTGCATACAGTAATAACAGAAAAGTGTAAGTGACAGCAGCATAAATCATTTTGCCTTTATATGTAAAATCCGGTGTGCTGAATGCCAGCAATGCAATAACCCCCAGCGGAATTGCAGTCCACAGAATCCATGGCCTGAACTTACCCCACCTGGATGAGGTTCTGTCTGCAAGAGCTCCAATTATGGGATTAAAGCCAAATGCAGCGACCAATCCAACAATTAAGATTATTGTAGAAGCATCTTCCGTTTTTAGGCCATAAATATCAGTATAGAAATAGGCTAGATAAGTTACCAGCGTTTGAAACACCAGGTTGGCTGCTAAGTCTCCTAAGCTATATCCAACTTTTTCCAGGACCGTCAACTTCTGAGCGCCACCTTTCACCTGGTTACCGCGGCCACTATGTGGTTTTTCTGATATAGGTAATTCTTGCTGGGAAGTTATTTCCATTGTATATTGATTTAAATTAATTTACATAACTTTTTTTTCTGAGGTCTTCGCTTCTATAACTTTATAGTAGGCCGGTTTAGGTGCAAACTGCCGGTCAAACAATAATGGGTAATTCGTACGGCCTCTTATAGGCCAGTCGTTTAACCAGGATTGTCCATCATTAACTCCCCAGAAAGTTACACGACTTATTTTGTCCTTATGTTTTAAGAACAGCGCGAATAGCTCATTGTAAGCATTGGCTTGTTTTAGTGCAACAGAATCAGGCAATCCGTTAACATAAGGATTCATCTTTTCATTGAAGGCAGCTCTTTGATTCACATCAGCGCCACTCACGTCATTTGGATGGGGAAGCACGCCAAGGTCAAGTTCTGTGAACATCACCTTAATTCCAAGAGCATCAAAGTCGTTTATACTCTGTTCAATATCCAGCAGCGGAACATTGTTATATCTCCAGTGACCCTGGATACCTATGCCGTCAATACGCACCCCGGCTGCCTTGATTTTCTTAACGAGGGCAATTGCTCCTGCCCTTTTCTTCGGTTGTTCAATATTGTAATCATTATAATAGAGCAACGTATGGGGAGCTGCTTTTTGAGCTAATCTAAAGGCTTCTACAACAAAATCATCCCCTAGATTTCGTTCAAAGATTGACCTACGCATGGTGCCATCTTCATTCAAAGCTTCATTCACGACATCCCATGAATAAATCTTTCCATCGTAACGTGACGCTATCGTGTTAATATGATTGACAAAGTACTGCCTGACGGAATCTGCATCCTTCATTGTTCTCATGAAAGGAGGCAGCTGACTATGCCAGATAAGAGTATGCCCATTTACCTGCATATTGTGTTTTCTACCATAAGCAACTATTTTATCAGCTAAACTGAAATTGTACTTGTTCCATTCTGGATGTATCACTTCGGCTTTCATAATATTCTCCGGTGTAATCGCGTCGAATTGCTGAGTGATAAGAGCGGCCGCTTTTCCATCTTTCTGCAGGATCTGTTGTTCATTTAATGCAGCGCCAATAGCAAAGTCATTTTTAAATGTTTCCTGTAAAGAAGAAGTTCCCGGAGCAGTATTGGCTATTTTCGAACTTGAACAACTGTTTAAAACCAAAGCAATGATGATTGCTAACACGAAATGACTCTTTAGCATACTAAAATTATTTTAAGTGAAGGAATATTATAATTTCACA
>JBLNAY010000302.1:0-8739 GCA_050259715.1 Candidatus Dadabacteria bacterium | reverse complement strand
ACAAGTGTAAGGGTGTAGACCAGGTCAGTACCTACTGTGCTGTAAGTAGCAGGAGCGACTGTCTTGGTGAGCATCCAGTGTGGTGACTGTGTGGCATTAGCAGTTACAGAAGCTGTAGCGGGATCGAGTGTTCCGCCTGCAGGAGTACCGTTAGCTTTGGCAGCATTGGTATACTTTCCTGCATTGAGGTCAGCCTGTGTAACGATATGGTGAGCACTATAGGTCCATGTCTCACCCGGATCAAGGATAGTGTTGCTGTTAGCATCACCTGACTGGTAGACAGGAGCAGCATCAGCTGCAGGATCGCTTACCTGTACACCGCTGATGGAGACATTACCATCATTAACAAGTGTGAGGGTGTAGACCAGGTCAGTACCTACTGTGCTGTAAGTAGCAGGAGCGACTGTCTTGGTGAGCATCCAGTGTGGTGACTGTGTGGCAGGTACTAATGCGCTACCATAGGTATCATTTAGCGTTCCACCGGAAGGTGTTCCGTGAGCAGTAGCAGTATTTGTATATGCACCTGCATTCAAATCCTGTAGTGTGATTGTATGCTGTGCTTTATACGTCCACGTTTCATTTATATCCAGCCAGCTATTATTATTAGCATCTCCTGACTGATACACAATTGAACCTGCATCAGCCCCTATATCCGTAATGGTTATACCACTAATATATACGTTCCCTGTATTCTTTAATTGGAGGGTATAGTGAAGTATGGTACCAATAGCGGCATAATTAGGTTCTGCTGCCGTTTTGGTAATAGTCCATGACGGCGCCGGAGTAAGGGCATCCGTATCCGTAGCTGTATTGTTCCCGGAGTTATTATCATTCACACCTACTGGTGGAGTAATGGTAACGATATTGGTCAGATAACAGAGCTCTGGTGCAGAATTGTTATTAGTTGGACCGCTACCCAAAAGAGTTATACTGTTATTAATATTAGGCTGTGTATTACAAGTAAAGTCAATCGGAATGCTTAACACTACCGAATAGGTTATGCTGCTTCCCGAAGGCATGTCTACTGTCGCATCAATATTTCCAGTCCCTGAAGGTGCAAAACCTGTCGCACCTCCTGTTGCGGAAGCTGTCCATGACCATGTTGTCCCTGTTGGAAGTTGATCCAGGATTTTTGCTCCTGTTACATTACTTGGGCCGATATTCGATGCTAAAATAGTATAGGTAGTCGTAGTACCCGGTGTGTAGGTATTTGTATTGTCATCTTTGGTAATCGACAAATCAGCAACACTATTTTGGGTA
Organism: Candidatus Dadabacteria bacterium; assembly: GCA_050259715.1. GTDB lineage: Bacteria > Bacteroidota > Bacteroidia > Chitinophagales > Chitinophagaceae > Flavisolibacter. The sequence goes on along the minus strand of JBLNAY010000302.1, from coordinate 7,479 downwards.
TCTGTATCGGTTGAACTATTGTTTGTTGTATTTGGATCAAGTACACCTGATGGTGCGGTGATAGTTACGGTATTAACAAGGTCACCTGTAAATGATGAAGGAACATCAAGATTAATGGTGTAAGTTATGGTGCCACCAGAAGGTATATTTACTGTTTGATTGATACTACCGGAACCTGATGCTGTAAACACAGTACCACTGCTTCCAATAGCGGTCCATGAACTCGTGGTGCCAGTTGGTAAGTTATCATTAATTACAGCACCAATAGCATCATTGGGGCCAAGGTTGGTAGCAACGACTTTATATGTATTTATTACACCCGGTGTATAAGTATCTTTTCCATCTGTTTTTGAGATAGAGAGATCAGCATTCACCCTGGAAATGTTAACATAGAATGCATCAAATGTTTCCCGTCCACAAGCATCTTTAATCACCACCTTGATATTGCAATAGACATCTTGTAGGTTTCCGCCGGGAGCCTGGAAGGTCGTATTAACGGCGGCCTCACTATTATTTACAGTGAAAGTCCCATATTGAGTGCCATCACTTACTTTTACGCTACTCCATGATACGGTAAATGGTGGTGTGAGATTAGTATAATCTACAGATAAGTCGAAAGATGCTCCACTTTGAATTATACCAGTTGGAATTCCATTAACTTTTTTAATAACGGGTAGTTTATCGAGCATAGCAACATAACTCCAGTTAAAAAATGCTCTTTGAGCTGCAGCATCATTCGCTGTTCCTTTATCAAGGTCATGACCGGCTTCATACATTACGTAACCTCTGCCTTCATCGCCAAACGCACGACCATAGGCAATTAAAACTGCAGTACCATCAGATTTAGTGGGAACATCAGCCTGGGTTGGATCATACGTAATAATTTTCGTTGTTGGAAGCCATTGCAGTCCTTTAACCGGCAGGTAAACTTGTTCTGAGCCATTAATCATAGCAGCATCAGGTACTCCTAAAAACTGGGAAACAGGGTCAGAAGGCCCTGCAAGTGTACCATTGGGAACTGATCCGGTATTAGTGTTATAAGGATCACTCGCATCCGCGTGATTACCCCAAAGTATCAATGAGTTTTGTGAATAATGTACCGTTGCGGGGTTCGATCCCGGGATTGGTAAAATAATGCCCGTTCCGGCAGTATTTGTTTTTGTCATTAAGAAATTCATCTGCTGACTGGTATCAGCTGGATTGTAAAGGTTTGCTAATGCACTCCCGGCGTGGCAACCCAACCAGATCGAACCTTTGTAAGTTTTATTCCAATTATATAAATTTCCATGTTCTGTCCATGTGGGATCAGCGTGAGGCATTACGAAAATGTCATTACAGGAAGAAAGAAGTGATGGTTTTTGCCAATTGTATGCTGTTGCCGGAATACCCGCATTGGCGAAGAAACCTTGAGCTATCACTCCATTCTGATCATCTAGTGTCCATGTGGGTACAGCTTTGAGTATGTAAGTAACATTAAGTGGTAATGATGATGTTGTGTATACACCCTGAACTAATCCTTTTCCCCCGGTAACAGAAGTCTTGCGCCAAACTGTTATAATGGAATCTGCTGTACTCGTAATATACTTCTTATCAATAACAAAGGTGCCGCCCTTGTAATCCACTCCATTATAGGAAAAGTCTACTCCATCTTTTTGCTTCCCTTGTCCAATGACCCAATATACCGGGACATTATAATTCTTTATGAGATCATAAACGAGTCCATATTGTTTCAGACCACCCGCCGAACCTTTCTCCAGTGCATGTGCACTCATATCAACAATAAAAGATCCCGTTGGCAGAGTTATACTCTGAGACTGAGCTTTTGTGCTAATTATCAGTAGACCTGCAAGAATAAAAAGCAGTGTCGTACGTAAAAATGCAAAAGAATGCGTCCTCGTGAATTGAGTAGAATTTGGTCTCATATGATTTTAATTTCAGGGTGTAGCATTATTATACAATCTGTGTTGTTTCACAACTGGCAAGCACATAGATTTACCATACCGGTATTATTATGCTTGCTTAATACCAGTCGATAGTTGACAGTAAGAATGACGAGTACTAATAAAGACGTGGAACTGTATTGTTAGTCACACGACGGTTTTAAAGAATTAGGACCAAATAATTCATGGAGACGGAGAGTGTATACAGGGAGTCGGATAGTATCAATAATAAGAATCGAAGTAATAGCTTTTACATTAAACAAGAGCAGCTTGCAAAGCTGATTTTATGTCAATTATCTCTCTTCAAATCTCATCGAACAGTTTTTTTGATTACATATAAAGGTGAATATTATGGAAACTTGAAAAGTAGCACTGCAGAATTTAGACACTTAATTCCGGGATACTACAGTGCCATTTTTTACCCTTTAAAACACTTCTTGATGTACTCTCTTGTTGATAATGTAAAGAACTCCTTCAAAAAGACATACAAAATTATCGAAGCATTTTTTCGCATCTGCGGAAAGTCATGTAGAATTAGAACTACAATTCTTAAATTGTAATGTAATTCGAAGATGGTAATTAATCTTTGTTTCAACTTTCATTCCATATCTCCTGCAAAACTTAAACACATCCGGAAACCACTTTTGAAAGCAAAATGTGTGTTTAAAATTTTGACATGTATCCTTTAGTAAAAAAAATTCTGATTGCTGATGATCACCCTTTGATCCGGCGGGCATTAAAAATGTTAATCACGCACGAGTTACAAATCACCAGTATAGTTGAAGTAGATAATTATAATGCTTTGCTTCTCGAGCTAACGCAGGAGCGATATACGCATTTGATCCTGGATATAATGCTATCTGATACCAATTCGGCAGAACAGTTTGCTGCCCTACGAAAGCAATTCCCGGGATTGGCTGTAATGGTATATTCCATGCACCCGGAAGAAGTATACGGATCACATTTGATTAAATTGGGGGCCAGATGTTATTTAAACAAACAAACTTCTGATGAAGAACTTGTGAAATGTCTTAAGGATTTTTTTTCCGGTAAGAAATGCGTCTCCGCAACTTTAAATAATGTAGTAACAGAAAATATGGAAAATCCATTTTCATCCTTGTCCCAGAGAGAATTGGAAGTATTGCAATTTCTTTTGACAGGTAACGGTATAAAAGAAATAGCTGCTATAATGGATTTGAGAGCAAATACAGTGGCTACTTTCAAAGCGAGGATTTTCGAAAAACTGCATGTAAAGAATATTTTAGAACTGAGTCAATTGGCGGGTATATATCATATTACCTATTCCTAACGATAAAAGATGAGGAGAAAATATTTATTAATTCTCTTGCTGTTGTTATTCATTTTCCTTCAGTGTATTGGCCAACATGAGTATACCATTACCAACATTAATTCGGAGAATGGATTACCCCAGAATACGGTAAAGGATCTTCACTTTGATAATGCAGGTTTTTTGTGGATAGCAACAGAGAATGGGCTTTTGCGCTACGACGGGTATGTATTTAAAACCTTCTCTTCACATGATGTTGAACCTATCAACAATAGGATTATAAGATTGAATTGCAATCCTGGTAACCAGCTTTTTGCTATTGATATTAATGGTACAATTGCTGAAATAAGTAATGGTAAAATAACTGTTGTCAGGAAGGGTAGCTTTAATCATCCTTTATCGCCAATTATTAGTTTGGGAAACCAACTCCCTGCTTCACTCTTTATGCGAATGGACCAGGATAGTAACTTATTTGAACAAGAGAATAGTATCCTGGAAAATTTTATTGCCATCAATGATGATGAATATTATGTAGTTTATGATAAAGCTATTAGTTTATACAAAAAAACAGAACGGAAGGATGTATTTTCCTTTCCGACAGCTAACAGGCATGAAGTATTTTCAATTAATGGGCAGCTTTTCGTACTGGATTATTCTGGCGGTTTTTATGTGTTTGAGCTAATTAAAAAACAATGGCGAAAAGTTACCAATGGAACCGGCTTCAATAAATTAGGAGCACTGGACATCATTTGGGAACATCATTATAATCTTCCTTTTGTTGCATACAATGATCGTCTATACGAATTGAATTTTACAGGAGACAAACTCGTATCTACTCTTCTTATCGATTCATTAGCAGTTCATTCCAATATCACTTCTGTAGAAGTAGATTCAATTACCCGCCAATATTTCATTGGCACTCAAAACGAAGGCTTATTTATATATCGAAAAAAAGTATTTAAAACTTTACTTAGCGATCATCAAAAGAAAGCATATTATGGTCAGCTGGCACTGAATGATAACTATATACTGACCAACAGGGGAGATATTGTCGGGCAGGGACCCGGCAGGCCAGTGAGTGGGCCTATTGAGCGTTTCAGTAATTATCTCATTTCTGATAAAAGGAATAATTTATATTACGCTTCAGGTGATACGGTGTTTAAGTATACTGCTTATGACAGGAAATCACGGGTTCTATTTGTAGACAGGAAATCGGAAATGATTGTCCTGAACTTCTATAAAGACACCTTATGGATGATTAATTCCAACGGGATATATTATCATGTAAATGGAAACAACTTTACTTCAAAAGTATTTACCCTTAACCAAAATAATATTCCATACGTAGTTGATAGGCTTAACCCAGGTATATTGTTGTTTGGTAACTGTATGGGCCTTTTTACATATCAACCATCTACCAGGAAAATAGATACTATTTTATTCTATCCCCAAAGATGTGTAAGATCAATATGGAGGTATAATGATAAAATATTTATTGGCACTTATGGTGAAGGTTGGAAAGTATGGACGGGCAACAAGATCTTTAATATGCCCCTGGATGTAAAAGGATATTTATTGTATTCGCATTGTTTTATCAAAGATGAATCAAATTACTTGTGGATCCCTACCAACCATGGTTTATTTAAGTATTACCTGCCGGACATTGAAAACTTTATAAGTCGAAAGAGTTCTACTCTTTTTTCATTTTATTATTCCAATAATGACGGCCTGGAAAATTCAGAATTTAACGGCGGATGTTATCCTTGTTATGTGAAGCTGAATAATGGTTATTATTCCCTTCCTAATCTTTCAGGCCTGGTATGGTTTAAGCCTGCTGAAGTCGAATTGCCACAAAATAGCAACCAGATATACATTAACAGAATTGAAGTAAATAATGAATTAAGAGAGATTAAAGATGAACTATTGTCCCTGCCGGGTTCTACAAGAATACTGAGAATTGAAGTTAGCTCTCCTTTTTTTGGAGATCAGAATAATTATCCCATTGAATACAGAACTTTTGGAGTGGATACCACTTGGAAATTGTTGAACCGGTTTACTTCTGCCGTGCGTTATACAACCTTACCGGCTGGTAATTATCATCTGCAAATCAGGAAGCCGCTGGGCTTTGGCCGCCCATATTTAATGACTTCATTTCATTTTACAATTAAACCGGCATGGCACGCTTCGCCTGTAGCAATCGCTTTCTGGATTTTACTACTGATTTTACTTTTGATGCTCATTATGCGTGCCCGTGTACATCGGTATAAAGAAAAAGGATTTGCATTGCAGAAGATGGTTGATCAACAAGTTCGGGAAATTAAAGAAGCAAATATTAAATTAGAGCAGAACGTTGAAATATTACAGAAGTACCAACAGGAACTTATAAAAAGAGATCTGACTCAAAGCAGGTTTATAAGGATTATTTCTCATGATATCATAGGGCCTTTGCGGTTTTTGATGATGACAACGACACAAATAGAAAAGCACCAGGATACTATTGATAAGCAATTCCTGCTCGAATCGCTGGGCGATATCAAAAATACAGGCGAAAATCTGTTGTCCCTCAGTGTTGATATTTTGAACTGGATCAATTACCAAAAAGAAAATATCAACATAGTTTATGAGCGTTTCAACCTGCACCAGGTTCTGCAGGAGAAAGTGCAGCTTTTTGATGGTATGGCGAAAAGAAAATCTGTACAGTTAAGCTATGAATGCGCAAATCCATTTTTTATTCAAAATGATCTGAATGTCATTAAAATTATTGTCAGGAACCTCCTGACTAATGCTATAAAATTTACCCGCAAAGGCAAGGTATTTATCTCATCGGGAATAAAAGACGAATCCTATTACCTGGCAGTGAAGGACACTGGTATTGGCATGAGTGAAGCCCAGGTGAAAAACTTACTTGGCAGCGAGTTTGTACAGTCTACGTCAGACACAGAGAATACTAAGGGCTATGGTATTGGGTTTATGATTATCCGTGAGTTGGTGGCAGGTACTAAAGGGACAATGCAGATAGAAAGTATCAAGGGGCAGGGGACAACCATCACAATAAAATGGCCCTTGCAGAGCGACCTGGTTGAACATCAACAACCAATGTTTGAGACATCAATTAATACTACTATCGGGGGATTTGAACAGTCAAGCTGATTAAGGATTCTTTGGTTTGAATACTGATCGCGCAGCTATAAAACACAAAAACGGGATTACCATTCTGCGATCGCCCGCTATTGCATGAAGCTGCTTTTTTCTTTGTCTGGATTTGCAAGCAAGCTTGCATGCTTCTAAACAAAAAAGCCGCGGACTATCGTCCGAGGCTTGCGATTTGTCGGGTGGAACAGATTCGAACTGTCGACCCCTTGCACCCCATACAAGTGCGCTACCGGGCTGCGCCACCACCCGAAAAGGCTAGCAAATTTACATACTTAATGTTCTTGTTTTAGCATTAGTTTGCATTCTATGACATCTGAACGTCAAAAAAGGATTGAGGATGTAATCTCTAAACGACAGAATGATCTTACTGTGGTTCTGGAAAATGTATTCGATCCTCATAACATATCCGCTGTAATGCGTAGTTGCGATGCCGTGGGTGTACAGGAAATCTATGTATTAAATACAAAGATCCCATTGCACAAAAAATGGGGCAGGCGAAGTAGCAGCAGTGCTCATAAATGGTTAACTATTCACCAGTTTACCAGTGCCGGGGAATGTTTTACAGCCTTGAGATCTAAATACTCTAAAATTTTTACAACCCATTTATCCTCAGATGCTGTGGATCTTTACCAGTTGAATTTAACCGACCCGGTTGCTCTTATTTTTGGAAATGAACATTCAGGGGTCAGCGAGGAAATAATCGCTTTAGCTGATGGAAATTTCATCATTCCCCAGGTGGGTATGATACGATCATTAAATATAAGTGTAGCATGCGCTGTGACTTTGTATGAAGCTTACAGGCAAAAAGATGCAGCAGGTCATTATCTACAGTCCAAATTGACTAAAGTCGAAGCTTCAGTCCTTAAACAAGAATGGGGCCTATACGAGCAGTTATCCTGATGTGTACATAAACAAAATTCTACTCACCGGGAGGCTCACGGGAAGAATTTAAAATAGCTGCCTGCTCTTCTTTCTGCTGCCGCATGTAAGAGAGGGTGACGTTTAATTCAAATCCCATTAACACCGCAAAGGAATTAACGAATATGAGCGACATGAGGATGAAGATCGCACCTATAGATCCATAAAGTTTATTGTAGT
>JBLNAY010000301.1:0-13431 GCA_050259715.1 Candidatus Dadabacteria bacterium | reverse complement strand
ATTACAACCAATGTGTCCACTCCCCTGCGCACGGTGCCATAGGTGATATCATAAACGTGTTGCACCATCTCACTGCGGTTGGCATCTTCGGTAATGAAGGTGCGCATCTTCACGTCCTTGATGGCGATCTTCTCCATCCGGATCTTACGGTTGATCATTTGTGCCAGCTTCTCCGGATCAATGTCGTTGCCCCACGAGGTTATCCTCTCCAGCTTAATTTGGTTGAGGTAATCTTCACAACCTTTCACCAGCCCATAAAACGCTACTTCCGCAGTATTAGGGATAAAAGAAAAAATGGTATTCTTAAGGTCATATTCGATGGTTTCCAGCACTTGTTTGCTTAGGTGGTAACCCAATGACTGGCGTTCACGGTAGATCTTTTCATCGCTGCCGCGGGAGAAATAAATACGTTCAAAACTGCAGGCTTTTCTTTCCTTAGGTTCCAGCACCTGCTCCATCTTAACTTCCCCATTTTCATCTACAATCAAGGCACATCCCGGCATCAACTCTTTCACTTCGTTTTCCCCTACATTGATAGAGGTGCGAATAGCTGCCCTTTCAGAAGCAGCAACAACTACTTCATCATTCATGTAATAATAAGAAGGCCTGATACCATGAGCATCCCTGAAGGCAAAGCCAATTCCATTACCTGTGATACCGGCTACATGAAAACCTCCGTCAAACAAAGGCAAGGCTTTTTTTAGTACATTCCCAATTTCGATTTTACCGGGATTTGCTTCATCTGCTTTTACAATAAAATGATGTAACACTTCCATCATGGCAGCAAGGTCACTTTGCTTCTGAAACTCTCCCGGATCAATATTGACCAGTTCAAACAGTTCGTCTGTATTAACTAAGTTGAAATTGCCGGCCAATGCAAGGTTGCGTGCCGGTATAGTATGTCTCTTTATGAAGGGATGACAAAATTCTACGTTGTTCTTTCCTTGTGTTCCATAACGTAAATGACCTAATAAGACTTCACCGAGAAAAGGGAGATGGCCTTTCATAAGGCCCGGATAATTAGTGATCTCGGGATTGAACTTCTGGAGCTCTTTTACATCTTCCCCTATTCTGCGGAAAATATCGGCAATAGATTGGTTTTCGGCACTCCTGATCCGCGAGAGAAACGGGTAACCGGGTTCAACGTTGAGCTTTACAGCAGCTACACCGGCTCCATCCTGTCCCCTGTTATGTTGCTTCTCCATTAGGAGATACAACTTGTTGAGACCCCAGAGAACGGAACCATATTTCTGTTGAAAATGGGAGAAAGGCTTTCGTAAGCGGATGAAAGCGAGCCCGCATTCGTGTTTTATGGCGTCACTCATTTCAAATAAGAAGGCACAAATGTATAGTAAAGCACGAACTAAAGGAGAGATAAAAGGTTAAAGAGGAACCTGTACTGTCAGCGCCGGTATTGACACTTTTACCGTACATCCATCACCCATTGTTGAACTTATGGTGGCCCGGCCTCCCATTAATTCAGCCCGGCTGAGAATGTTTGAAAGTCCTAATCCTTTTGAATGGTTTTGCATATCGAACCCCTTACCATCATCTGAGATGAGAAGAGTTATATCGGATGGCTCATTTGAAAGTTTGATATGAACATTAGAAGCCCCCGAATGTTTCAGGATGTTGTTTAGTTGTTCCTGTATTATGCGGAAGAATCCAATCTTCTGTTCCACAGACAAACTATCTTCTTCAAATGTGGCATTGCAGAAGGTGATCTCTAAAGCATTACTGTGCCTTATGGTATCAAGTAAGTCTTGTACAGAGTCGATAAGGCCAAGGTCTTTAATAGCAGAAGGGACCAATGATCTCGATAGGGCCCTGGTTTCATTAATTACGTCCGAAACGCCTTTGGAAGCCAGGTTGATCATCTCAAGTGTATTGTCATCAGCAGTTGTTTTAGCCAGGTCTAAAAACAATTTAATGGTAGTCAGCTGCTGTCCAATATTGTCGTGCAATTCTTTGCCTATTTCAAGTCTTTCCTTTTCCTGCCCATCGACCATTGCTTTGGTCAGTTGCTTTTGGTGAAGCACCTTTTCGTAAAGCATTTTCTCCTCCAATTTCTTCCTGAATGTGATATTGGCAAAGGAACAGACCACTTCGATAAGGTTTTGTTTCTCATCAAAAATGGGATCCACATTCATTAGTAGCCAGATTACCTGTAACGTATGGGGGTGTATTACACCGATTACTTTATCTTTTACAGTTTGCCTGGTTTTGATAGCTAAAGATGTTGGACGTTGATCTTTGGGAATCGGGTTGCCGTCTTCATCTATTACGGTTTTAAAAACATCATAGATTTTTTTTCCTTTTAAATCCTCTTCCGGCACACCAAGCACATTTTCCATAAAACGGTTGCACATGATTATGGTGCCTTCCGGATTCTGCATCATTACCCCAATTTGCATATCCTTGACCATGGAACGGAATCTCTTTTCACTATTTCTATGAGCATCACTGGCAGCTTTCCTTAAAGTATCGTCATGAAAGTAAATAGCTATGCGATTGACGTATGGGTTGGCCAGAAGGTTATGACCTCTAACCATACACCATAGCCATTCTCCTGATTTCTTTCTTAACCTTATAGAGATTGACTTTACTTCCGGCTTTTCATCCACTTCACGATTGAATGCCTGCATAGCGAAAACCACATCATCAGGGTGCACAAATGAAAAAGCATTTTCCCCCAGTATATCTGTTATTTCAAAACCCAGTATTTTCTTTGTGGATTGGCTTGCAAAGTCAATAATACCGTTAGTGTCCATTAATAAAATGGCATCAAGTGAGTCGCCGATCAGAGCACGGTAAAACCGTTCGCTACGCACCAGCTTTTCCTTAGCCTTCCTCGTATCTGTGATGTTCCTTCCAATTGAGAGCACTCCCACCTGTTGCTCAGAGTCGTTATAGAGGTATTGAACGGAATGCAGGAAGTTTTTTGTTTCTCCTTTCTTATTGGTAAATGACACCTGTCCTTTCCAGGTACCTGTATTCTGCAGATCCGCAATAGCTTGTTCAAGAGTGGTGTTATAGAATTCAAATTGAACGAGGTCGAATATGAAATGTCCTTTAGCTTCTTCTATCGGGATGCAATAATACTCCTCTGCCGATTTGTTCCACGTCAGTACATTGAAATGTAAGTCAGTAGTAATAATAACATCAGATACATTCTCGAAAATGAGGGATTCGTAGTTCGAGGCGACGTTTAAGTTTAATCGGCTTAGCATTGAGGATACAGGATATTGATATAGAAGTTAATCTGTAAAATAAAAAAAGATTTCCCATAGTTCCTACCGGTACAATGAGAAATCCTTTGAAGTCTTAGTTGATGTTTAAAATATTCCGGCTGTGTTCGAAGCGACAGCCCACTTCTTTAAAACAGGACATTTTTCCACCTGCGAATCGATCTGGATGTAATAGTTCGAAGAATGCGTAGCCATCCACTTCTCCAGTGCTTTGTATTTCTTATCCTCGAGGGCCTGTTGAGCAATACGGTTGTAATCATCAGTCATATTCATGCGGTGAGGCTGACTTTTAGATTTAAGATAAATCATACGAACACCTTTCTTACCCGTCTTTTCATCTGTAAAAGCAGTTGCCGGTGAATACTCACCAACTTTTATCTTGTCCAGCATCGCTACAATGTCCTTGTCTAATTCATCTATAGTTACACTAGATTCCCCGGTTCTGCCAGTGAGGTAACTACCGGCAAACTTTGCTGCTTCATCTTCATTATATTTTCCCGCAGCCGTATTGAAGTCCATCTTACCGGCAATAAGTTGCTGGCGTACAGAATCCAGTTTGGAAACTGCTGCCTGTATTTCATCATCTGTGACGGGAGGTATACGAAGAATGTGGCGAATAATGGCTTCATCTCCTTGTCTTTCTACCATTTGAATGATGTGATATCCAAATTTTGTTTTTACAATATTTGAGATTTCACCATCTTTCAGGCGGAAGGCTGCTGATTTAAATGAAGGATCCCATGTTTTATCATTGCGGTTAATCTGGTATTGACCGCCCCTGTCTTTGGAGCCCGGATCTTCTGAGTAACGTTTAGCCAGTTGCTCAAAGGTGGCTACTTTCGCTTCTATCTGGCGCTTGTAGTTGTTTAATTCACTTATCACATATTGATCCATGTCCCGGGTGGCCTTTGGATAGAGGATGATCTGGCCCACTTCCAGTTCTGACTCAAAGTAGGGTAAGCTGTCTTTGGGGATCTTTTCAAAGAACTGCTTTACTTCGTTGGGAGTAACCTTCACGTTATCTACGATCTTGTGCTGCATGGCTTCTGCCAGTTTGCGTTCTTTTACACTTTCTCTTGCCTCGTCTTTTATCTGGTAAATGGTCTTGCCGGCCATATCTTCCACAGCCTGCTGCGTACCATATACATTGATAAAATAACGAACTCTCTGCTCAAGTTCTGCTTCCACTTCTGCATCGGTAACGGTAAGAGAATCCTTATCTGCCTGCATTGCTAACACCTTTTGGGTAATAGCCTGGTCGAGAATAGAACATTCTGCATTCTCTGGAACAGTACCTCCGTTACGGCTAATATCTGCAATGGCATTATGTATATCGGATTGTAAAATAATACGGCTGCCTACGACACCTAAGATCTTATCGGCGACAATTTTCTTTGCCTGCGCAAAAGAGGAGATGGAAGCAGCAGCTATTAATAACAGGATCAGGAACTTTTTCATACGTATACTGTCAAAAGTACTCTTTCCAGTTAAAACTAAGTTTTAGGCAGAGAATGGATTAACAAAGTTTTGCAGGCAATAATCAAGGAGAATTAGTATGAAGCAGAGTTCTATTTTATTGCTTTTTCATCTTTATTTGGCTTAATTTGTATTAGAACTGCCCCACACTATGAACAATGGTCAGCGCCTATTTGATTGCCTGGACTCGCAACTACTTCAGGGAGGGACAACCAGGGCCCTGGTAGCAAAACATGATGGTCAATGGCATGCGTTCAGCACCTCGGAAGTGAAGTCAATTGTTGACCGGTTAAGTGCTGGTTTGTTGGCTATGGGCATTGGCTGTGGCGATATGACGGTAGAAGGAAGAGATAAAGTAGCTCTTTTAAGTAAAAACCGTCCCGAATGGATCTTCATTGACCTGGCAGTTCAACAGATAGGAGCGGTCTTAGTTCCGATTTATCCTACAGCTCACAGTAATGATATTAGTTTCATTTTTCGGGATGCCAATGTCAAGATGGTATTTGTCAATGATCTCGAGCTGTTGCAGAAGGTAGAAGCCGTTCAGCAAATGAACAACAGCAATCAGCCGGTGTATACCATTGAAAAGTTTACTGATGTGCCTCATTGGGAGGAACTGTTGGACAAGGGGAATGAGCAACATTTCAGGCAAGCTAAAGAAAATGCAGCAAGGATCCGTTCGGAAGATCTGTTTACCATTATCTATACTTCGGGCACCACAGGCACTCCCAAAGGGGTTATGCTCTCACATCGAAATGTATATAGTAATGTGATGAGCACGTTGCCAGGATTCCCAATCAGGAAGAATACAAGGGTATTAAGCTTCTTGCCGCTTAACCACATTTTCGAGCGAATGGTAACTTACTTATACTTGTTTGCGGGCGCCTCTATTCATTATGCTGAGAACCTGGATTCACTCGGAGATAACATACGCCAGGTGAAGCCGGAAATGTTTACTACTGTACCTCGACTCCTGGAAAAGGTTTATGAAAGAATAATTACCAAAGGCAGTGAACAGAAGGGTGTAGTAAAAAAACTATTTTTCTGGGCTGTCAGGTTAGGCGAACAATATGATGTAAATGTAAAGGGAAGCTTTAGTTACAGGGCACAGCTGTATCTAGCCAATAAGATAATATTTTCGAAATGGCGTAAAGGATTGGGCAATTCTCTTAAATGTATTATTACCGGAGCGGCAGCCTGCCAGGTGAAGCTAATCCGGATTTTCACAGCAGCCGGCATTCCCATTCTTGAAGGTTATGGACAGACCGAATCTTCACCTGTTATTAGTGTAAACCGACTTGATGAAGGAACATGCTTCTTTGGAACAGTAGGTCCCATCATTGATGGTGTGCAGGTAAAAATTGCAGAAGATGGGGAGATCCTATGCAAAGGACCTAACGTGATGATGGGTTATTATAAACGGCCTGATCTCACTGCAGATACTGTTAAAGATGGATGGCTTTATACAGGAGACATCGGAACATTGATTGAGAATAAATATCTCAAGATCACTGACAGGAAAAAGGAGATCTTTAAGACTTCGGGTGGTAAGTATGTAGCTCCTCAACCAATCGAAAACAAGTTAGTGGAATCTCCTTTGATTGAACAGGTTATGGTAGTTGGTGCCGACCAGAAATTCACTGCTGCCATGATAGTACCGGCCTTTAAGGTGTTACGGGAAAAGTATAGGGAAACAATTGACAATAAGAGCGTTGAAGAAATAGTAACAATGCCTGAAATCACGGCATTAATTCACTCCGAAGTAGAAAAGATGAACGTCAACTTCAACCAGGTTGAACAAATCAAGAAAATTGTATTACTGCCCAAAGAGTGGACAGTAGAATCAGGTGAACTAACACCAACCCTCAAGCTTAAACGGAAAGTCATAATGGAACGTTACCACCAGGCGTTCAATTACCTCTATAATGGTACCCACTGATCACCTGCCGAACCGCTAGTTCAATTCAGCGACGAAATACAATCACTAAGCTATTAATGCGTTCTATATTTTAAACCTTTAGCAGTTTTGTACTTCTAAATCTACAAATGAAAGACCGCCAGTTTATAACTACTAAAGAGATTGAACAATCACGCACTCTTTGGGAAAGAGGAACCCTTCTAGCCGAAAGAGTTGATGGCTACCACAAGATTCTTCTTTACCAGTTGCATGATGTTTACATCGAAGTAACCTGGCATACTCACTTTAACGTTATTCAAAAAGTTAACAGTTTTACCTCCACTGACCACCTGGATCCTTACCTGAAGGATATTGATATTACTTCAATTCTAGCTTAGCTCATCCTTAGTGAATGTAATTGTGGATTGAGGTTGAAAAGCCTTCAGAATAGACATATTTCGAAGTTTTAAGCTCATCTGTAGTTTATTACTTTGTGAATTTCCTGTAAATAGTTCAGCTCCTACGTGACGCGGGCAACTGCTGTAAAGGCTATGTCTTTTTTATTCCCTGAACGGAAAACATTAAACCCAAAACAGTAAACTTCAAACCACTTGGATTGCTTTTTGAAACATAATTGTTTGAAACAGTTCGTTCATGAAAGCCAAAAGCAAGGATTTACCTATCAGCCAGGATATAAAGGCTATATTAAAGAATGGAGTAAAAACAGGATTTCCTGAAAATCTAGAGCCAATGCTGGCAACCCTGGTTGCTGAACCTGTAGAGGGAGAAGACTGGCAGTACGAAATGAAATGGGATGGATATCGTTCCATTGCCTATCTGAACAACGGAGCAGTTGAACTGCGATCTCGCAACAATAAATCATTCGATGAGAAATTCTACCCTATTCACCAGTCGTTTTCACAATGGAAAATTAATGCAGTAATAGACGGAGAAATTGTAGTACTGAATGAAGAAGGAATTCCTGATTTCAGCGATCTGCAGCTCTGGAGAAGTGAAGCGGACGGACAGTTATTATTCTATGTGTTTGACCTTTTATGGTTAGAAGGAATTTCCTTAATGAATCTTCCACTGGTTGAGAGAAGAAAAGTACTGGCCGCAATCATGCCTGCCAATATTTCAAATATGCGGATCAGCCAAAGTATTGAGAACAAAGGAAAGGAAGTATTTGCCTTTGCCCAGCAATTACAGCTGGAAGGAGTGATGGCAAAGAGAAAGGATGGTGTTTATGTTCCGGGTGCCCGCACGAAGGATTGGCTGAAAATAAAGACTGAGAAAAGACAGGAACTCGTGATCGGCGGATATACAAAGAATGAAGGAACCAATAAACTTTTCAGTGCTTTGTTGATGGGAATTATGGAAGGGGGTCAATTTCATTTTCTGACACCTGTTGGAACGGGGTTCAATATGGAAATGCAGAGAAAGATACTGCGGATGGTAAAACCATATGAAACAAAGGTCTGCCCATTTTCAACAGTGCCGGATTATAATAAACCTTCCCGGTTTCGTCCTAACCCGCCAAAGGCTGAAGTTACCTGGGTGCAGCCTAAACTTGTCGCGGAAATAAGCTATCGCGAGATGACCAAAGGAGGGGCTATCCGTCAACCATCTTTCAAAGGACTTCGGGAAGACAAAAGCCCTTCAGAAGTAACCCGGGAAGTACCGGTGGATATACCAGTTGCTCCAAAAAGTAGCAAAGTCTCAAAAGATAATGTTCTGAAATCTCCGCCAAAAAAAGAAAGGAAAACACTGGTTAATCCCAAGGAAGAAACACAGACACGTGAAATTGGTGGCCATGAACTGCGGTTTACTAACTTAAGTAAGATCTTCTGGCCTAAAGAAAAGCTGACCAAGCGGGATATGATCAATTACTATTACCAGGTGGCACCCTTTATGTTGCCGTATATGAAAGACAGGCCGCAAACACTAAACAGGCATCCGCATGGAATTGCAGGAGAAAGCTTCTACCAGAAAGATGTAAAAGGTAAAGCTCCCGGCTGGATCGAAACCTTCCCCTATTATAGTTATAGTGATAAACGTGAGAAGGAATTCCTGGTTTGCACAAGCGAGGCAAGCTTACTTTACATAGCTTCCCTCGGGTGTATAGAGATGAATCCATGGCATAGCCGCCGGCAATCACCTGATAACCCGGACTGGTGTATTATTGACCTGGATCCGGATAAAAACAGCTTTGAGCAGGTAATTGAAGCGGCTCATGTAACAAAACAAGTACTCGATGCCATTGGAGTTTCTTCCTATTGCAAAACTTCAGGTTCTACCGGTTTGCATATCTATATGCCTCTGGGAGCAAAGTACACATTCGAAGACTCAAAAGAATTCGGGAGAAGAATAGTGAAAGTCGTGCACCAGCAAATACCATCCTTTACAAGTATTGAACGAAAGACTGCTGACCGGATGGGTAATATGTATCTTGATTTCTTACAAAATCGTCCACAGGCAACAGTCGCTGCTCCTTATTCATTGCGACCGAAACCAGGCGCTCCGGTTTCCATGCCTCTTCACTGGGAAGAAGTAAAGAAAGGATTAAAGATGACCGATTTTAATCTTTTGAATGCCGTTGACCGCCTTCGTAATGAAGGAGATTTCTTCAAAGGAGTGTTGGGCAAAGCCATTAACATGGATAAAGCCATTAAGCAGTTACACAGCCTGTTCGAAGAAGTCCTTGGCTCCGGCAAATGATACTAAAGAATACTCGATGTATATTCACCAGGTTTCTTTATAAAACGCGATATGGCCTTGTTAAAGGCAGCAGCACATCTCTTTAGCCACGATGTGGTTACTTCTTTAGTTTTCACCTTGTTATTAGTCTCCTGTTGAATTGAGGGAGTACCTGAACGGTTGCTTTTATCAAGAAAAATGACCATGTTCTTGAGCTCTGCTACTGTTTCGGCTTTAGTCCATTGATGGAGACCTTCCTGCCATACAAAGTCATCATTGTAAAGTCCTACGAGTTTTAATTCTTCAAGAGAGTAGGGGCCCAGGTGTTCATCGTTGTTACGGATGTACCAGTTTTTCATACTACGGATTTATTGGATATTGGACTGCTAAATTGCGAACGGATGAGTTCTTAAACAAGTGTAGTTATACCAAATATAATTTCAGGAAAAATACGGTAAAATATGAGCAGAAGTATTGACACGAATCCAACAGTTCTTACCGTTGCTTACATCTAAATTTTTCGTCTGCTCATCCCGGTTAAATGCGTGTGAATGGTACAGGTGGCATGAGGATTGCGATAGAAGTATCAAATACTTTAAAATGAATAAAATATTATTAGGTGCACTGGTTTGTGCCGCAGTAGCCGGTGTGGTTTACTACTTATATGATCCGGAAACATTCAATGAAACTGTAGGTGATTTAAAGGACAAAGGAAAGGACGCCTATGGAAAGGTAAAAGATATACTAGGCAAACAGGCAGATAAGGCAATGAGCGGTGCAATGAGTTAAGATAAAAAAAGCGGCTTGTGCCGCTTTTTTTATTATTTATTTCCTTTCCCACTTTCTTATTGCTCCAGTAACCCGTCATTCTTCCAGTGTACAAATACCAGGATAGTTGAATCCGGCAATTTCGGATGCTTCATTGGCATAAAACCCTTCTCTCCCGGGTTCTTTTGTATACGTGCAATTATTTCATCAATATTGTCCTTAGCACCGCTATAAGTGTTTAAGGGCTTTTTATTTCCACCCGGAGGGAAATGACAAGGTGTGCAGGAACTTTGTAAGATCGGCTGTACATTGGTCGCATAACTTACTTTAGGTGGAGCCTGTATTTTCTTCGATGATGAACAATACTGGAAAGTGATTAGGGAAAATACAAGTGCGGCTGCAATTAATTTTTTCATGCTGGTTGTTCGTTAATTCAATAATAGTCCGGAAGATATATGAAAATTGAATTACTATTATTCAACCCCAATGCTGTAGACCTAATTATTAAGGTTAATTAACTTTGACTAGAGATCTTTTTTAAAAATCTCTT
Organism: Candidatus Dadabacteria bacterium; assembly: GCA_050259715.1. Taxonomy (GTDB): domain Bacteria; phylum Bacteroidota; class Bacteroidia; order Chitinophagales; family Chitinophagaceae; genus Flavisolibacter. The sequence continues at coordinate 2,795 of JBLNAY010000301.1, read as the reverse complement.
TTCCATTTAGCTGCTGCTTTTGAAACCCCATTATTTTAATGAAGTGTTCGTGCTCTTTATTGTAGATGTCATGGTAGATCAATCTCTTTATACCATGTGAGATGAGATATTGCTTCTCTTTATTGAATATGTAATGACCAACTTTGTAATCCCTGTATTTCGGAGTTGTATAATTAATCTTCACAACAGCATCCCCATTTTTATCTATTGTGGCAACAAAGATGTTTGCAATTGCCATATCTCTTAACACCATAAAATGAAAATCATTATCTACTCCTTCTAACTGGAAGAAAGGAAAATAAGACTTGAGATCTTTTTCGTAAAATCTAACAAACTTGTTTATGATCTCATCAGATGGATGGAAGGGTAGAATATCAAAATCTTCTTCTGTTCTGTATATTTTTATCAGTTGGTATAAGTTGATAAGAAATAGAACAGCATTGGTTAACAGCACTGGAAAAGCATGGATAAGTATTCCATAAATCACAAACGTTAGACATCCAAAAAGGCTAAACCACCTGAATCGAAGATCACTATTTACTATAAGGGAAATTCCCAAAAGTACGGATGCGAGATAGCCGACAATCTGAGCGATAATAGTACTCATTTACTGACAGTTAGTTAGCGGCACAAGATATATAATGGCAGATGATATACCAGTTGACAACAGTTGCTGAATTGGATGCATGAGATGGAATTCAGAATGATTGATCTTCGACGGTAACAATAAAACATAACAGCAATTTATCAGCAGGCAACTCACATATTTCTCCTATACTGTCCCCCCACCTCATATAGAGCATGCGTGATCTGTCCCAAAGAACAATATTTCACTGTCTCCATTAACTCCATAAAAAGGTTTCCATTACTAATGGCTGTTTCCTTTAATCTTTTCAATGCTTCCTCACTCTGTTGCGCATTCCGTTTCCAAAAAGCTTTTAAGTTATCTATCTGTTGTTCCTTCTCTTCTTTGGTTGATCGAATTACTTCACCGGGCAATATGGTTGGACTTCCTTTCTTACTTAGGAAAGTGTTTACCCCGATAAGAGGCAATTCACCGGTATGCTTTTGATGTTCATATACCAGGCTTTCTTCCTGTATCTTATTACGTTGATACATTCTTTCCATCGCACCCAATACTCCGCCTCTGTCAGTCAAACGGTCAAACTCAGATAAGACTGCTTCTTCAACAAGATTCGTTAGTTCTTCTACTGCAAAAGAACCCTGGATGAAGTTCTCTGTCTTAGCAGTTCCGAGCTCACGGTTGATTATCAACTGTATTGCCATGGCTCTCCTGACACTTTCTTCAGTCGGAGTGGTAATGGCTTCGTCATAAGCATTAGTGTGAAGGGAATTACAGTTGTCATAGATAGCATACAACGCCTGCAGCGTAGTGCGAATATCATTGAAGTCAATCTCCTGCGCGTGCAGGCTGCGTCCGGAGGTCTGGATATGATACTTTAATTTTTGAGAACGTTCATTGGCCTTGTACTTGTACTTCATTGCTTTTGCCCATATCCTTCTTGCTACCCGGCCTATTACACTGTATTCCGGATCCATTCCATTGCTAAAGAAGAAAGAAAGGTTAGGTGCAAAGTCGTCGATATTCATTCCACGACTCAGATAATATTCTACATAAGTAAATCCATTAGCTAACGTAAATGCTAATTGTGTAATTGGGTTGGCTCCTGCTTCTGCTATATGATAACCTGAGATAGAAACACTATAGAAGTTTCTCACCTTATTATCAATAAAGTACTGCTGCACATCTCCCATTAACTTTAATGCGAACTCAGTAGAGAAGATGCAGGTGTTCTGTGCCTGGTCTTCCTTAAGGATGTCTGCCTGCACAGTGCCTCTTACCTGTGCCAGTGCTTCTGCTTTTAGTTTGTCATAGACATCCTTGGGTAATACTTCGTCGCCACTTAACCCGAGTAATTTCAGACCGAGTCCATTATTGCCCAAAGGCAAACGCTCAGGAGATGAAGGATTGTAATACGTTGGCGCTACGTTGTTTTTGAACTTTGCTTTCCTGATTTTATCTACTTCACCCCACAAATTATTTTGCTGTATGTATTTTTCACATTGCTGATCAATAGCAGCATTCATGAAGAATGCAAGGATCATCGGTGCGGGACCATTAATGGTCATAGATACAGAAGTTTTTGGATCACACAGATCAAAACCGCTGTATAACTTTTTCGCATCGTCAACTGTGGCTATGCTTACACCACTATTACCAATCTTTCCATAAATATCAGGGCGTGCGTCCGGGTCTTCACCATAAAGCGTTACACTATCAAATGCTGTTGATAAACGTTTGGCGGGTTGGCCTTCAGATACATAATGAAAACGTTTATTAGTTCTTTCAGGTCCACCCTCACCGGCAAACATTCGCGTAGGATCTTCGCCTTCCCTCTTCATTTCAAATACACCGGCTGTATAGGGGAATTCCCCTGGTATATTTTCCTGCAATCTCCATCTTAATATATCTCCCCAATCCTTGTATTTTGGTAGAACAACTTTCGGGATATGTGTGCCACTTAATGAACGTGTGCTGAGTGGTTGTTTGATCACTTTATCCCTTACAGTATATTCAAATACATCTGATTCATACTTGTTTACCACCTCCGGCCATTCTTCTATCAATCGTTTACATCCAGGACTTAATTGCTCTTCATACTCTTTCTTGATTTGCTGCAGTTCAGGCAGATGCTTTGCCTTGTTTTCAGACAACACACCATTCAACTGGTATAGTCTTGATGCGATCACGCATTGTTCACCTGCCCAGTTGT
>JBLNAY010000300.1:0-18448 GCA_050259715.1 Candidatus Dadabacteria bacterium | reverse complement strand
GACGAATGTTTGCATAAAGTCCCAGTTCTTTGCGCATTTTAAGGAGCCCTTGCTCAGGACGCACCTTTGCTGAAGGATCATTGTCATATTTAGGATGCCCAACTGCACCAAAAAGTACAGCATCCGATGCCTTCATTTTATTTAAAGACTCCTCCGGTAGAGCACTTCCGGTAGCCTCTATCGCTACATGACCAATCAATGCTTCATCATACGAGAAATCATGTCCAAACCTCGATGCCACCTTATCTAACACCTTCTTGCCCACTGCCGTTACTTCCTGTCCTATACCATCACCCGGTACAATTAAAATCTGCTTTTTCGCCATTAGTTTTCCTTATGTTGATCTGTTATTTAATTTGGTAAATATTACGATAAATGCTTACTCCTTATTGGCAATGATGTTCAGCATCTTTTGAGTGGCCTTAATAGCAGATACAGTTTGGTCACTGTCCAGGCCACGTGTTTTAAACTCTTTATTATTACGGCTCCAGGTTATTATTGTTTCACAAAGAGCGTCAGACTTTCCTCCCGGTGGAATATGTACCACATAGTCTACCAGTAAAGGCAGCTCGATAGATTTATGAATATATATCTTCTTCAGAGCATTCATGAAAGCATCATATTGCCCGTCACCTTGTGCATGCTCTTCAAAAGTTTCTCCTTCCAAGGTGACCCTTAATGTTACTGAAGGACGCAGATCTTTAGAGTGAGTAAGGACATAATTTTCCACGTGCACCTTTTCCTTAATGGCATCAGTGTCTAACACATCAGAGATGATATAGGGAAGGTCAGATTGAGTGACTACTTCTTTCTTATCTCCCAGTTCAACAATCCGTTGAGTGACCTTCTTTAAATCTTCCACGGATAGTTGAATCCCTAACTGTTGGAGGTTATTTTCGATGTTAGCCTTTCCACTCGTTTTACCTAATGCATATTTTCTTTGTCTACCAAATCGTTCCGGCATCAGGTCATTGAAATAGAGCTTATTCTTTTTATCACCGTCCGCATGAATACCGGCAGTTTGGGTAAATACGTTTTCACCTACAATAGGCTTATTGGCCGGGATGCGGAAGCCGGAAAAGCTCTCTACTATTTTGCTGGCACCATATAGAGATTTCTCCACCACACTTGTTCGCACGTCCTTTACATAATCATTCAATACGGCAATGGAGCTGGCCAATGGTGCATTGCCCGCCCTTTCCCCCATACCATTGATAGTTAAATGCAGTCCGTGTATCCCCGCAGTTACAGCTTCCAGTACATTAGCCGTACCTAGATCATAATCATTATGAGCATGAAAATCAAAATGCAAAGAGGGATACCGCTGAATAAGCTTTTTTATATACGAACCAGTTTCAGAGGGCACCAATACTCCTAATGTATCTGGCAGCAGAACTCTTTTGATCGGTTGTGACTGAATAAAATCGAGGTACCCCAGGACATAATCCTGGGAGTTACGCATTCCATTGCTCCAGTCTTCCAGGTACACATTACAATCAATCCCTTTTTCCCGGGCATACCTGATAACTGAAGCAATGTCCGCAAAATGCTGCTCAGGCGTTTTCTTAAGCTGGTGTTTCAGGTGATTCAATGATCCTTTGGTTAAAAGGTTCATTACTTTTGCACCTGCCTCAACCATCCAATCGACGGATTTTGTTCCATCTACGAAAGTCAAAACTTCTATCCTGTCAAGATACCCGTTCGCCTTAGCCCATTCAGTTATCTTCTTAACTGCTTTAAATTCTCCCTCAGAAACACCCGCTGATGCTACTTCTATACGATCCACCTTAACTTCAGTGAGCAGTAATTGAGCAATGGTCAGCTTCTCCGAAGCAGAAAAGGATACACCACTGGTTTGCTCTCCATCACGGAGAGTAGTATCCATGATTTCAATATAACGCGTAGCATTACTTTCCTCATTATTAGCGAGGACGGAAGGACTGTCATTAAGTTCTGTGAAGGTGTGCATCGCCGGTAAATTAAATAATGATAAAGGGAAAACTATCCTGCTCAGTACCTGCTCTTCTCAGCAAATGTTTTGATGTCAGTTTTGATATTCTGGAGGTAATCAATATCATCAAAGCCATTTATCATATTATTCTTCTTGTACCCATTTATATCAAAGCTTTCTTTTTCACCCGTATCCAGTATCGTAATCGTCTGTTCAGGAAGATTTATTTCTAATTCAGTCTTTGGATCTTTCTCTATGGCAGTAAATACCTTGTCTAGAAATTCTGGGCTTACCTGCACAGGCAGAATACCAATATTAAGGGAATTGTTCTTGAATATGTCAGCAAAGAAGCTTGAAACCACACACCTGAATCCATAGTCATAAATAGCCCAGGCAGCATGTTCGCGACTACTTCCACTTCCGAAGTTCTTACCACCAACTAATATCTTACCGGAGTAGATTGGATTATTTAAAACAAAATCCCTTTTCGGAGTACCATCTGAATTGTAACGCCAGTCGCGGAAAAGATTATCACCGAATCCCTTGCGTTCGGTAGCTTTCAGGAAGCGAGCAGGGATGATCTGGTCGGTATCTACATTCTCAATAGGCATGGGAACCGCAGTTGAACGTAGAACAGTGAATTTATCGTATGCCATAATATTTCTTTGTTCCAGCAAATAGCTGGAGACGTTTAGGTTAAAAAACGAATAGTTTTTTCAATATCCTGGCAAGCGGTCGTTAGTAGGAAAATCCTATGAAATAAGTTCTCTTGGATCGGTAACAACCCCGGTAACTGCTGCTGCAGCAGCAACTAAAGGACTTGCTAATAAAGTACGGGCGCCTGGTCCCTGGCGTCCTTCAAAGTTACGGTTACTGGTGCTTACTGCGTATTTACCGGCCGGAATTTTATCATCGTTCATTGCAAGGCAGGCAGAACAACCAGGCTGGCGTAATTCAAATCCGGCTTCTTTCAATATATCATAGATACCTTCTGCTTTGATCTGAGCTTCCACAACATGAGAACCAGGAACAATCCAGGCTGTCACATTATCTGCTTTCTTACGGCCTTTAACCACTGAGGCAAAAGCCCTGAAGTCTTCTATTCTTCCGTTGGTACAGCTACCAATGAATACATAATCGATTTTTTTACCGAGCATTGGTTCGCCTTCGGCAAATCCCATATAATCCAGAGACTTCTGGTAAGAAGCCTTACCATCTTTCACTTTATTAGCATTCGGAATTTTATTGGTAATACCGACACCCATACCAGGGTTAGTGCCATAAGTGATCATTGGCTCAATATCTGCAGCATTGTAAGTATATTCTAAATCAAAAGTTGCTTCAGGGTCAGTTTTCAGTGTCTTCCAGTAGCTAACAGCAGCATCCCATTCTGCGCCTTTCGGAGCCTTTTCCCTGCCATTGATAAAATCAAATGTTGTCTGGTCAGGTGCTATCATGCCACCCCGAGCTCCCATTTCAATGCTCATGTTACAAACAGTCATTCTACCTTCCATGCTCATGTTTTCAAATACATCACCTGCATATTCAACAAAGTAACCGGTAGCACCACTTGCAGAGATCTGCGCAATTATGTACAGGATCACGTCTTTTGGTGTAACTCCTTTATTCAATTCGCCATTGACATTTATTCGCATCCTTTTTGGCTTCTGCTGCATAATGCACTGTGAAGAAAGAACCATCTCGACTTCAGAAGTCCCAATGCCAAAAGCAATGGCTCCAAAAGCTCCATGGGTTGATGTGTGAGAGTCTCCACAAACGATGGTCATTCCTGGTTGAGTAATACCATTCTCGGGGCCTACCACGTGAACAATCCCGTTTTTTTGGTGACCTAATCCCCAATGAGAAATTCCGTATTTAGCAGTATTTGTTTCAAGGGCTTTCAACTGGTTGGCTGATAAGGCATCCTTAACAGGCAAATGCTGGTTAATTGTAGGTGTATTATGATCAGCTGTGGCGAATGTACGTTCCGGAGATAAAACATTAAGTCCCCTGCTCTCAAGACCCAGGAAGGCAACTGGGCTGGTCACTTCGTGGATAAAGTGACGATCAATAAACAGCACATCAGGTCCATCATTAATCTTCTGAACTACATGTGTATCCCACACTTTATCAAACAACGTTTTTCCAGTATTTTGCATAATGAGCTATTTAGTCGAATAAAATTTATATTACGATGCTTACGAAATTGAAGAAATTGTTTGAAAAATGGCTGTTAATTCGGCTATTCAACCTTTAAATCGTCGATTTCGTCGCTCCTGGTATAAGAAATTGCAAAAGAATGGCATTTCAACCAAATTTGTTTAATAGTGTAGGATAATTATGATCTTTTTCGGGTATTAAAGTACTAATTACTCACTATAGGGAAGTTCCAGTATGACACTCCTCAAAAATTGAAAAGTTAGACACAGTTTTCCTGTTTACTCTAAATCCTGCCTGATAAGTGGATAAAATTATAAACTATTTGCCCAATATAATTTGGTAGGCTGTTTGTTTTAATATGAAATGTGGAACACTGTGGATTAGCGATAATGTGGATAGCGTTTCTGCTAATTGTCGATAAACAACAGTGTATTTAGGGAATTTAAACAAATACACTATGAAAAACCAAATTCGAATACAGGCATTAATCTCGTTTACCCTTTTATTAGCCATTAGTATGTTGCTGCCGTGGCAGGTTACACAGGCAAATCCAAATGACACAATGATAAACTTTACAGGTTTATCTCTTTCAAAAGATAAGTTTAATTCTACCGGCAACACAATTAGAATAACTGAAAAAATAAAAGTCGATACTATAGGTCAGCAAACTTCTATTGTGAACAAAAACAATAAAGTCAGAAAAACTTTCTTAGCAGACAAGGCATCTGCAACTCCATCCAACTGTACAAAAACAGTATGTAGTGTGTATGCTGAAGTAGACAAATCAGAGCAGATGATGTACGTTTATATTGCAGGTGAACTGCAGTACAGTTTTCCAGTATCGACTGGAAAGGCGGGTCATCCAACACCGGATATGGACCTTAGACCGGCAGGCCCCTTATACGTAAAATATACGTCAACTAAGTATCCTGAGGGTGATTACCAGGGCTTGGGGAATATGCCTTTTGTTGTCTTTTTAAAGGGAGGTTATGCAATTCATGGTACCACCCCCGGTAGCTTTAGATTGTTGGGAAGAAAAGCTTCACATGGTTGTATACGTCTGCACCCGGAGGATGCACAGACTTTCTTTGAACTGGTAAAGTCTGCCGGTTTGCAGAATACGTGGGTAACTGTACATCAGTAAGCTTATTTTGATTTATATAGCAGCATATCTATGTACGTTACTAGTATATGTAATCTCGTAGATGTTAGCAGATTCTGCAGTTCTTAAGTTACTTCCCGATACAAAACTTACTGAAAACATAATCCAGGAGATCTTCATTAGTCACTTCACCTGTGATTGTACCGAGGTAGTGAAGGCATCTACGGATGTCTAATGCCAGTAGGTCTCCCGGGATATTGTTTTGTATATTGCTCTCTATATCAAGGAGAGATTTATGAACCTCCTGCAGTGCATGATAATGACGGGCATTAGTAACAATGACACTTTCCATTTTCAGCTGGTCCTGCAGCACGATGTCTACCATTTTTTCTTTCAGAACCTCAAGGTGTAAGATATTCTTAGCAGAGATGAATATAATGCCGCTATGACTACAGAACTTCTCCCGGGCAACTGCTTCATCATATAAGTCCACTTTATTACCCACCAAAAGGAGATTAGGATTTTGTTGCTCAAGGTCTTTTACAAGACCTGAAAACTCTTTTGAAGATATTTCATTAACATCAAAGAGGTAGATTACCAAATCTGCCTGTTTCATCTTTTGAAGGCTCTTCTTTATGCCTTCTGTTTCAATAGTATCTGAAGAATGGCTTCTTATTCCTGCTGTATCGATCAACCGGAATAAAATGCCATCAATATTGATTACTTCTTCAATGGTATCCCTGGTTGTTCCCGGAATCTCACTTACTATTGCCCGATCTTCATTCAAAAGGGCATTCAACAGAGTAGATTTCCCGGCATTTGGCTTGCCGATTATTGCAACACTTACTCCATTCTTTATTACGTTTCCTAAACGGAACGAATCCAGTAACTTCTCCGTTTCACTCTTCACATCACTTACCAATTGGCGAAGTTGAGTCCTGTCGGCAAATTCTACGTCTTCCTGTGAGAAATCGAGCTCCAGTTCTATCAGTGCAGAGAATTTGATAAGCTGTTCCCTTAAATTCTTTAATGTAGAGGAAAAACCTCCACGCATGTTATTGAGAGCCGTTTTGCGGGATGCTTCTGTATTACTGGCTATGATATCTGCTACGGCTTCTGCCTGTGCCAGGTCAAGTTTGCCTGCAAGAAAAGCTCTCTGGGTAAACTCTCCCGGCTTTGCCAGTCTTGCCCCTTCCTCTAAACACGCATTTATGACTACCTGGTGTATATATGGGGAACCATGGCAACTGATCTCGACAACATCTTCTCCTGTATATGATTTAGGACCCTTGTAAAGCGATACAACTACCTCATCCAGCACTTTGTCCTTCTGTCTTAAATAGCCAACATGCAGGCTATGTGAAGGCTGCCTGGTAAGATCCTTTGAAGGAAATAACCTGTTAACAATAGGGATTGCCTGTTTACCACTAACCCTGATGATACCTAAAGCTCCTACCCCTGGTGGGGTAGCTAAAGCAACAATAGTCTCATCCCAGTCCTGCATGTGAACACTCATAGTCAAAAGTAAGATAGCTGCAAACAAAAAAGTCTCCCATCTGGGGAGACTTATAATATTCTTAGCTTACGACGATTATTGTTCTGAGATCACGAAAGTGATTGGCTGAGTATGATAAGAACGTACTTTTCTACCATTTTGCTCACCGGGAGTCCATCTGGGACCTCTTTTCACCACTTCTTCTGCCCCTTTACCCAAGCCATAACCAGGGTCGTTCAACGAATGCACATCGGTAATGCTACCATCTTTCTCAACAAGAAAACGCACTTGTACAGTATACTGACCAGGAGCCATTCCATTGTTGGCAGCATCTTCAATGTAACGCTGTAACTGGCTTTCCAGGTGACGGCGCCATTGAGCCATATTCACAGCAGCTTCGATCTCTACCTTTTCAAACACCTTGTTCTCATCTTCAACAGGTTTGGGTGCTTCCACAACACCTGTACCTTTATCTACAGGAGGTAAATTCGTTACGATACCCTCATCCTTTACACCTTCTTTGGTTACCACGTCCACTTTCTGTACTTCCTGTACAGGAGGAATTTCTTCCTTCTTTACTTCCTCATCCTTCTTGATCACGGGCGGAGTAAATTTAGTGGTCTCAATCTGTGGCGGTGGTGGCGGTGCCTTTGGTGGCGGTGGTGGTGGAGGTGGCGGTGGTGGTGGTTTATCCTCAGCTATATTCTGAACTACCACATCACGAACCTGGACCTCTCCAGAGTCTTTCTTTGCAAAAGCCTTGGATAAGAAAGTAGCTAACAGCACAGCCATTGCTATGGCAGCTGTTATTAATAAGGCGGTAGTTATCCGCTTGTTGTACTTTCTCCTCAGCTCGTAAGCACCATAATCCTTATTCCTGCCCTCGAATACGAGATCCAGAATGTCAGATTGTAGTATTTTATTCGCTTCCATTTTTTTACTTTGTTATTAGATGCTCATCCTTTGTGGATTCCACAAGAATAAATGTTATTTACTTTCCACCTTGTTGTTCTGTTAACTTAATAAGTTGCTCTTCCTGGGGTGTGATATCCACCAGTGCAAAACGCTGAACATTATTAATAGTCATCTCATCCAGAATGTCCACCGTATTCTTATAAGTAGCATCCTTATTAGGTTTAATCACCACAACAAAATCTTTATCCTTCGCTGCGTTTTGCCAGTTGAAATCTCCCCTTTCTTTAGCCTTTTGAATCAGTTTATCATCACTGGGACTATAAACATACCTGCTGATGACCTCTTTTCTCTTATCATCTATAACCTTCCTGATTCCGGCATAAGTTTCAGACTTAAAATTCTCCCCGGCTGACTCCAACCTTCCCATATAATAATACAGTTCATTATCCTTAGCCATTAGGATGGTCAAAGCACCTGATTCTTTTACCTCTGTCTGATTTTTTTCATCTTTTTCATCTTTAGGCATGGTAAGCCGCATTGTATTCGGCGTACTCATAGTTGTAGTAAAGATGAAGAAGGTAATCAGCAGAAAGCCGAGATCCACCATTGGTGTCATGTCGACGCGGGTAGATAGTTTTTTGGCTTTTTTGACGCCCGGTCCTTTTTTATGACTACTCTCCGCCGAAACATCTAACTCTGCCATATAATATTGTTTTTAGTTTTATTAATCAGTTTCCTGCCCTTTACCTGCTGCCCTCATCTTGTAAAGTTCAGATCCTTCCGGAACACCTCTTGGGTCAGTAACTAATTTGTATTTAAAAATATCATTTGCTCGTAAAGCATCAATTACCCCTTTGAAGGAAGGAAACTTCGCATTGTTGTCTCCCTTGATCATGAAGTCTGCTTTTTTTCCTGTAAACACCACCTTGGCTGCACCAATCCATGTAGTCAGTTGATTATCTGTTGAATCTACAGGTATCCCTTTTTCATTTTCTCCTCTCTTCGTGCTGGATAATTCATTCTTCAACAGGTTAAATGGACTACCTACCATTGAGCTCTTCTGGAAGTTTCTCATCTCAGTTTCTGTTAAACCGAGTTTACGATTGGCATCTACCTGTTTAATCAGGTCATATTTAAGTGACTCATCCTCTTTTTTCTGGGTCTGCATTGTAAAGAAAACCCGGCCTGCAGAATCAAATGATATCATCACGCCATCCATCTCCTTTAATTTCGAAGCTGAAACAGAATGGGGCGTTGTTATAGTTACCGGCTCAGGTGGTTTAAACTTGGTTGCCAGTATGAAGAAGGTAAGGATCAGGAACGCCACATCCACGAAGGGCGTCATGTCCGTTGCCGTACTCTTCTTAGGCATTTTAACACTTGGCATATTCTAGAAATAGTTTTGTAATAAGATTCAAGTTGCTATTCAAATCCATAAATCAGTTGCCTCTTATTTGTATAGAGAAGCAAAAGATTGTGTTAATGTAAAGCCTGATTCGTCAATACCATAAGTGATGCTATCGATTTTGGTAGTGAACACGTTGTACATGATCAGGGCTAATGCTGAAGTACCGATACCCAAAGCTGTATTATACAAAGCTTCAGAGATACCAACGGCCAGTTCACCTGCATTACCACCGCCACCAGCTTCACCAAGAGCAGAGAAGGAACGGATCATACCCATTACCGTACCGAGCAAGGCGATCAAAGTACCAACTGAAGTAATGGTGGAAAGAAATACCAGGTTCTTTTGTAGCATAGGCAATTCCAGTGCTGTAGCTTCTTCTACTTCCTTTTGAATAGAAAGAACCTTTTGTTCTGTATCCATTACAGTGTCTGTAGTCATTTCTTTATAGCGGCGTAAACCTGCTTTCATCACGTTAGCTACTGATCCACGTTGCTTATCACACTCTGCGAGTGCTGCATCAATGTTACGATTAGCTAAATGATACTGAACACGACGAATAAAATCAGCAATACTACCTTTTCCTAAAGCTTTGCTGATGGTTAAAAAACGTTCAATGGAAAAAGTAATTACCATTAAGAACATTCCAATCAAAAGAGGTACGATAATTCCACCCTCGTAAATCCTATGCAAGGCATCTTTTGGGTTTTTGTGAGAAGGCCAAAAACCACCGGCAGCATCAGGAGCCCTGAAACCACTGGGATCACCTAAAATGTACCTCCAAATTGCATATCCTGCTATTATACAAATAACAGGGGCAATCCAGCTTATTGCATTACTGCTTTTTTTTGCTTGAACTGAAGTTGATTTAACTGAGGAGGTCGCACTTGCAGTAGGTCTAGTCTCTGCCATGATTGTAAATTTTAGTTTTAAAAGTTGTTATTCTTTGATTTTTTTTCTTTGGGTCACAATTCTACATAAAAATTGTAATAATTGTTTACATACTTACAGAAATTTCATATAATAGAATGAGATAACAATTAATATGGGGGATTGCTTTTAAATGCCTTTACTATCCTTTAAATTTTATCATTCATACCGCAAAGCCTCTATAGGATTGAGTTTTCCTGCCTTTAATGCAGGATATATTCCTGCCAGTAGACCCACCAAGGTACAAATTATAATGCCATAAATCACCCAGTTCCAGGGTATTACCATTGTTGTTTGCAGAAGTAGTGCAAAAAGATTCCCGAGTAATACTCCTAAAATGATTCCAAGAACTGCACCTGCAACACTAATTATCAATGCTTCTAACAAAAACTGGCTTCTTATATTTTGTGCTTTTCCTCCTATTGCTTTTATTAATCCAACTTCTTTTGTTCTTTCGGTTACGGCCACCAGCATAATATTCATTAAGCCTATTGCCGCTCCCACCAGGGTAATCAGTCCAATTAAGGTAACTGATAATGTTAAGTAGCGCAGGCTTTTCATTGCCGTCTCAGTTATAGCATCACTACGATCTATTACAAAGTTGCTGCTCTCCCCGGGAGTCAATTTCCTGATGCCTCTGAATACTCCTTCAGCTTCTCCAATTGCATTTTCTAGTTGATAAAAGTTATTGGATTTTACTCCAATGTTAAACGAACTCCTTGCATTACCAGCCGGTATCTTATATGGGATCACTGCGGTATTATCACGGCTGAACCCAAGAGTGGATCCCCGGCTTGCCAACACACCTATTACCCTAAACCACTTATTATTGATCTGTACCGCCTGGTTGATGGCAGTAGCGGGGGCTTGGTGGAATAATTTATATGCCACATCATACCCCAACAGGCATACCCTGGTACCATTGGCTATTTCCTCCGGAGAGAAATTACGACCTGAGAGTACTGAATTACCACTAAGCTGTAAGTAATTTTCATCAACACCAAAACCTATAACAGTGGGATCAGTCTTAATGGAATTGCTTGCTATTATATTCCTGTTTCCCAAATTAAGAGACAGGCCAACAGTTGCTGCAAAATCATAATTCTTTTTGAAGTCTTCAGCCTCGGCTCTTTTTATCCGTTTATCAAGATTGGATGTCCTCTCCTTACGAGGGTCCTTTTTAGATAACTGTATAGTTGGACGTTCCGTCCCAAAGTTGAAATTTCTCTCTTTATACCGTATGGTGAAACCAGAAGCACCCATGGTAGAAAAGCTTTCTGTAAGCTTTTGAGTCATTGCGTCAATGGCTGTAATAATTCCTATCAATGCCATTATCCCAAAAGCTATAATGGTGACGGTAATTCCAGTGCGTAGTTTCTGACCACGCAGAGTATGGAGAGCTAAATTAAGTTCGTCGGAAAACCTCATCAGGTGACCTTCTAAATAATTACCGGAAGACGCTCTAAAAATAAGGTTTCTCCTCACACTAAATCATGATGTTTGGCTGTGGAGAAAGTTTTTTTTATACCAATAGCAGGTTTATTTAAAGTAAGGAAACCCCGATCTCCGATAGCCAGGGTATTGCTCCTATATGCTATTGATATGCAGTTGACACGCAGTTGATATGCAGTTGATACACTGTTAACTGCATATCAACTGCATGTCAATAGTGTGTCAACAGTGTATCAACTGCATATCATTTCCATTAAATAGGTATGGTGGAGGTTATGTATCGTGATATTGATTGTTCTTACTTATTTAGTTGATATAACTTATAACAGGTATGATACAAAAAAACCCTGCATGGATATACAGGGGTGAGCTATTTAAGAAAATGATATTCTCTAGAAATATAACCAGTAAAGGATCACGTTAGGAAACAATCCAAGTATTATCGTCAGTGCGGCAACCACTACGAGGGTAGACTTATAGGCGGTAGTGATTTCGATAACGTTTACTGCATTTCCTTCTTTAAAATACATGGACTGAATTAGCCGGAAATAGTAATATACACTAACGGCTGCCATGAGAACGGCAAAGATGGCTAGCCATAAATTCCCTGCATCTACAGTGGCCCGCAACATATAGAATTTAGCTAAGAACCCACCTGTTAATGGAATACCGGCGAGGGACAATAGGAATATAACCATGGTTCCGGCAACCAGTGGTTGTTGCCGTGCAAAGCCATTAAATCCATCGAAGGTGTAATCACCCATTTTGTTGAGAACGGAGAATATACCTATAGTTGCTAATGAATAAGCAGCGGCATATAACAGTAAGCCTTCTTTTGCTTCAGCTGTAATAGTATAAACAGCCAGCATCATAAAACCTGCCTGCGCGATACTGGAGTAGGCTAGCATACGCTTTACACTTTGCTGGAAAACGGCCGTTATATTGCCGATGAATAAAGTAGCGGCAACAATAATCGCTACCACTAACTTCCACTCCAGCCGAATATCTGCGAAAGCTTCCAGGAATAAACGCATCAGGGCAACAAAAGCACCTGCTTTCACTATTGTTGCCATAAAAGAGGTAAAGGGCGTTGGAGCCCCATCATATACATCCGGAGCCCAGAAATGGAAAGGTGCCGCAGATACTTTAAACGACATGGCAAACAACAACATCAGCATGCCGGCTATAAATAATACAGGCGTTTTCTCTGTAACAAAAAGAATGTTCGAGGAAGCAAAAGTGCCCATAGCTCCATAAATCAGGGCAATCCCCATCAACATTAAACCTGTAGAGAAAGAACCCATCAAAAAGTATTTTAGAGAAGCTTCATTACTCTTAAGATTACGCTTATCACTTCCTGTAAGTATATACAGAGGAATGGACATGATCTCAATACCGAGGAAAAGCATAAGCAATGAAGAAAAAGAAACTGAAATGATGATACCACTCAGCACAAAGAATATCAATGCATAGAAATCACTATAATTCGTTCCGACTGTTTCCATGTCTTTACCGGAAAGAAGGAAAAATAGAAACGTACAAATCGCTGCAATTAAAGTAAACAGAAGTGAGAAATGATCAAAATTCAGAAAGCCTTTCAGATCAATATGGAAGAGGGTAATACCTCTTAATTCCAGTGCGGTCACAATAATCGTAAGCACTAACAGCAGGTTGGCGAATATGCGGGTAGACGATCCTTTCTTTGTAACTAAACCGCAAAACATCATCAAAACACCTGATATGGCTGTAAATATTAAAGCGTTCATATTATCTGACTACGTATTGAGTAAAATTAACCTGGCCTAACAATGATTGTACATATCCATCTGTGATGTGTAAAATGGGCTGAGGATACACACCAAAAACGACTATCATTACGACTAAAGCACCTAAGGCAAGCCCTTCATTAAATCTTAAATCATGTGCATTTGCAGTGAGTTCATTTGGACCGAAAAACACCCTTCTGATCATATTCAATGTATACACTGCCGCGAGTATTATACTCACCGCCGCAAGAACGGTGAAAACAATATTGTACTTAGTTATGGTGGACGTGAAGATGCCAGTGAACATGGCAAATTCACCTACAAATGCATTGGTAAGAGGTAAAGAAATATTGGCTAATGCAACCACTACAAGGAAGAGCGCCAAAGAAGGTGCTTTAACAGCTAAACCTCCTAGCTCGGAGATTTTTCGTGTACCGAACTGCCTTTCAATTAAATCTATCACTATCCACAAGCCTAATATATTGATGCCATGATTAAACATTTGCATCATCACACCCTGTAAACCAATATGGTTGCCAGCGAATATGGCAGTGATCATAATTCCGACGTGGGCTATAGAAGAATAAGCTACCAAACGCTTCAGGTCATTTTGCTGGAAGGCCAGAATGGAAGCGTAGATGATTCCAATGACAGCAAGACTTGAGACAAAGTCACCCCATGAATAGGCCGCAGTTGGCACCACTGGTAATACCCACCGGATAACACCATAAACTCCCATCTTTACCATAATAGCACTGAGCACCATTGTTACAGCCGTTGGCGACTCTTCGTAAGTATCGGGCTGCCATGTGTGCAAAGGGAACAAAGGCATTTTGACAGCAAAGGCTACAAACAACAACCAGAATACCCAATGTTGTGTGCTGATGGGCAGATGCAGGTTATAAAATGATTGTAAAGCAAATGAATGATCTGGAGTCTGGAAGTAGAGGTAAACTAAACCAATCAACATTAAAATAGAGCCAACAAATGTGTAGATGAAGAACTTGAATGTGATAGGAATTCTTCTTTCTCCACCCCAACCTGAACAAAGGAAATAAACAGGTATTAATGCGAGTTCCCAGAAGAAATAAAACAATAAGGCATCACGGGAAGTGAATACGCCAATGAGTCCTGCCTGTGTTAATAACATCAGGGCAAAGAAGTTATGAGATTTATTATAGTCTCCTCTCCAGGTTGAAATCAAAATAATAGGATAAGCAACATTGGTCAAAAGGACTAATATTTTGGAAAGACCATCCAATTGCAATGTGAAACTACTGCCAAGACCTGTAAGGAACGGTGCGGTATAGAACAGGTGGGCATTGGTAGTTTGCACACAGGCAGCTACAGACAATCCAAGTGTTATAAAAGATATGATAAGCGCCCATACATGTGCTGTCTTATCATCCCTGTAGAAGAATGAAATTAAACCTGCGAGTAGTGGCAGTAAAAAAAGTAATAAAACAATCATATTAACTCCCATCCCATAAAGGGGATCTTTAAAAGACTTATAAGCTTATTATCTCCGTAAGAAAACTTCAATGACAAAAAAGATTACAATACTTATCACCATCAGCAACACATAGCTACCCACCTGGCCACTCTGTAACCATCTTACCTGGCGCCCACCATAATTCACCATCTTACCTACACCATTTACAATGGCATCAATTCCATTCTTTTCAAAGTATGTATTGGCAAACTTTCCCAGCCCATTGAGTGGGCGCACAATGATGGAATCATATAATTCATCCACATACCATTTATTCGCAAAGAATTTCCCAAGGGCAGTAGGCTGTTCTTCTCGGTAACTCCGGTAGCGGAACCATGCAACCAGGATAGCGGCAATTGCCACAACAGTAGTTATAGCCATCAACAAGATCTCAGTTCCATGCTCAACGTGCAACTCACGGGATTTCACAACAGGGGAGAGGAATTCAGCAAAGCTTTCACCCCCTTTCATAAATACCTCGGGAATACCTACAAAGCCACCAATGACCGAAAAGATAGCGAGGACAATTAAAGGTATCGTCATGGCAGATGGACTTTCATGGACATGCTGCCCTTGTTCTGTCGTTCCACGGAAGGCACCAAAAAAAGTAACAAACAGCAGGCGGAACATATAAAAGGCGGTCAGAGCTGCTGTCAGTAGTCCAATTATGTATAATGGTTTATTATTGTCAAAGGCACTCAACAGGATAGCATCCTTAGAAAAGAATCCTGAGAACGGAGGAATTCCCGCAATGGCTAAACAACCAATGAAGAAAGTAATGTAGGTGATCTTCAGCTTACCTTTTAGCCCTCCCATAAACCGTATATCCTGCTGACCACTCATAGCATGAATAACAGATCCGGAACCAAGGAATAATAAAGCTTTAAAGAAGGCATGTGTCATTACATGGAATACAGCCGCTACATAAGCTCCACTTCCGAGGGCAAGAAACATATAACCGAGTTGACTTACTGTGGAATAAGCCAGTACTTTCTTAATATCATTTTGCCGTAAAGCAATTGTTGCAGCTAATAGTGCCGTAGCCGCTCCAATTATGGCTACTACATTCTGAGAAATAGGAGCTGCGGTATAGAGAATATTGCTACGGGCAATCATGTAAATACCCGCCGTAACCATGGTAGCAGCATGGATGAGGGCAGATACAGGTGTAGGGCCGGCCATTGCATCAGGCAACCAGGTGTATAATGGTATTTGCGCACTCTTACCGGTAGCACCAACAAAAAGAAGTAATGTAATAGCAGTTATATCAACAGTGGAGAACTTGCTTAGAGTAGCTGTTGTTAGTACATCATGGTAATTGAGTGAACCTGCTTTAGAAAAGATCCAGAATATGGCTATAAGAAAGCCGAGATCACCAATGCGGTTCATTATAAAAGCCTTGTTACCTGCCTTAGTAAATTCAACATTTTTGAACCAGTAACCAATTAACAGGTAAGAACATAATCCCACGCCTTCCCAACCAATGAACATGATCACGTAGTTGGCGCCCATTACCAATAATAACATGGAGAACACGAACAAGTTCAGGTAAGAAAAATATCTTCCATAGTGTTCGGGAAGTTCTTCATGCATGTAAGACGTAGAGTATACATGTATGAAAAAACCTACACCGGTAATTATTAATAAAAAAACAGTAGAAAGCTGGTCAACCTGGAAATCGAAGGGAACTTTCAGGTTGGCAATATTGATGAAATCAAAATAATGTATGGGAGTTGTGTAGAAATCTCTCTGGAAAAAAATCAGGAGGCTTATTATAAAAGAAGCCAGCACGGTACCACAACCAATCACACTAATGGCACTCTTCGGTAGCGTTTTTCTGCCAAGTCCTGTAATTAAAAAACCAAGAAAGGGCAGAATGGGGATCAGTAGAATTAAAGTCTTCATGTTAAGCTATTGGCTTAGGGTTAATAGCCCGGTTCCACACTCCCGGTTCTTAATCAACCCGGTGCTATTCTAATGTTTTAGTCTGTTCAAAAAGTTTATATCAACGGAATGGGTATTCCTGTACAACATCACGATGATCGCTAGTCCTACACTAACCTCCGCAGCCGCCACTACCATGATAAAGAAAACGAACAACTGTGCATCACTACCGGCTGTGGGCACCCTGGCAGCATTAGCCAGGTAATGCATCTTTGAAAAAGCGACCAGCAACAGGTTCACTGCATTAAGCATTAATTCAATGCACATGAAAATGATAATTGCATTGCGGCGAGTCAACACTCCAATAATTCCTATTACAAACAGGGCAATGGATAGAAATATATAATAGTTTATAGGCATAATCCAGTTGGTTAAATATTCATTACTTCTTTGGGTGCTTCTACCCTTTCGATGTCTTCTTTAGGAATAATGCTGGAACGTTCATCCTTCTTACCAATAACTACCGCTCCTACCATGGCACTTAAAAAGAGTATGGAACTGATCTCAAATGGAAGTACATATTCCTTGAACAACACCTTACCCAAATTCTGTATCAACCCTATATCACCTGTCCTCATCTGGGCAATACCTTTTTCGGCATGTCGAAGAGCTGCTACCAACACCAGTAACAAGCACCCACCCGCAACAGCACCGGCTAATTTTAACCATTTACTCTTCTGAGGTTCTGTATCCTTGCTAAGATTCATCAGCATGATGACGAATAAGAAGAGCACCATGATGGCGCCAGCGTATACAATAATATTTACAATGGCCAGGAACTGGGCGTTCAGAAGGATATAATGCCCGGAGATTGAAAAGAAAGTGACGATCAGCCAAAGAACGCTAAATACCGGGTTCTTGCTGGTAACCATCATCAGGGCGCTAAAAACAGCTAGTATAGCCAGTGCCCAGAAAAGTATTTGTGTAACTCCCATTTATGCAGTTGCTTATTTATTTAATGTCCTTACCCACCTGCCCTTTGGCCTTAGCATATCCTTCCGGATCTGTCACGGGGTTGGGTATTAATAATTCTTCTTTTGAGTAAATAAATCCTTTACGTCCGTAGTTAGCTGGTGCGAACGTCTGTGTAAGGTAAATAGCATCCTTAGGACATGCTTCTTCACATAAACCACAGAAGATACAGCGCAGCATATTGATTTCATACTTGGCTGCATACTTCTCCTCACGATATAAATGCTCTTCACCGGGTTGGCGTTCTGCAGCTTCCATAGTAATGGCTTCTGCAGGACATGCCACCGCACACAAGCCACAAGCGGTACAACGTTCACGACCCTCTTCATCCCTGTTCAGTATCTGAACACCCCTGAAGACGGCAGAGAAAGGCCGTTGCTGCTCAGGATAATTTATAGTAGGCTTCTTTTTAAAGAGGTGACTAAACGTAATACCCATACCCTTGAAAATAGCCGGCAAATACAGCTTCTCCCAAATGGACAATGGTTTACGATCTACTTGTTTAGTTCTATTCGTTAATGCTTGCATCTGAATCTTCTACTTCTTTTAACAGCGCTGCGAAATTAGCCTATTTGGTATAGGCGATTCTTGAATAATATTTTACCTGTTCAGCAACAACACTACTACAGCCGTAATTAACATATTGACCAACGATAGTGGTAATAACCCTTTCCAACCCAGGTTCATCAGCTGGTCATAGCGGAAACGCGGAATAGTCCAGCGTATCCACATGAACAGGAAGATGAAAAGGCCTGCTTTAAACATCAATACAATAAAACCAATCAGTCCTACCCACCAGTGTGTACCCCAGGCTGCTTCATTGACAAATGGAATGTCATAGCCGCCAAAGAACAGTGTGGACAT
>JBLNAY010000299.1:0-3836 GCA_050259715.1 Candidatus Dadabacteria bacterium | reverse complement strand
GTAAACGAGTCTAGTTCACTAGCTCTTCCTTTTATCCGGTCTCCGAAAAAAATTTGCCATCCCATTGTTTGTGCATTTCCCCTGGTAATAGTGCGTACCGCTAATTGCATTGGTTGATCCGTTGTAACGTATTCAACTGCTCCTAATCGCCAGTCGGGGTTATACACCATAACAGAATTCCTGTCAGCTGTGGCAGAAAATAACATCAGTGGGGTGGATTTACCGGTTACAAACGTCGACCATGTCTGCTCCCCTATATAATCCCATGCGTAAGGATTTCCTTTTAAACCGCCCGGGAAAACATACGTTTCATCATTCCTGTGAATAATAATCCTATAACTAATTACTCCCGGTGTCACCATTTCTACAGGCACTTCTGCCTTGTACTTATATCGACTATAAGAAATCATTCTGATTGCCTTCCATTTATTTGTACTGGTACGTAACTCAAGATTTACGTTAGAAAGGTCATTCAGCCCTGTAATGTCAGCTGCAATCATAAATGGCTTACCTGCAGAAACCTCCATGGTTGGTATATGAACAATAACTGGATCTTCAGTTGAAGCTCGGGGAGCATAATAAACTGAAGTACCCGTGTTTTTAAAAGAAGTCCTGTAGCCGTACCGTGTAATTAAGTATTTACCTGGTGCTACAAGCACATGTGATCCAGAAACCTGCTGTGTCTTATTATTAAGAAGATCAGTAACCGAATAGTTTTCACCTATTCCTGGTATAGACAGTTGCATATCCTGCCTGTTCCATTCGATTCGTGTCACTTCCTTCCTAGGAGAGGCTTTCTCGAATGGATCCCTGTAGTTTATTGCATCAGGCATAACTTCCAGAAGCCAACTTCCTTCATCAACCTTATCAAGGAAATAAGCACCTGTGCCCATGTATTTAACAACAGGTGAACTACCTACACCTGCAATATGATTCAGCCTGGGGAGATTAATTGGTTGAACGCTGGTATTATTAGAATAATAATATTCCTCCTCAGAATTCATCAGGCATAACTGCTGCTTATAACTAACGTTAAAAACTTCAAATGTTGAGTCCTGCGGATAATGACCATAAGATTTGAGGCAGGGAACAAGATGGAAAACTTTGGATGCAATTAATAAACTAATGGCTTTTGCCGGAGTATAAATCAGATTAAGATAGTGAGTCTGGTATTCTGTATTGGCATAGGCTGTAGCCATAGGATCGTAGGCGAACTGTGTTGCCCATTGAAAACCGGCCGTCCGGAAGGTTCGTGCCATAGCAGGGTACATGATTGGTTGTAAAACATCAGCTGCATCAAATTCATACACCATCTTTGCCTTGGTACGAAATGCTGGAATGGTATCGGCGAAGGGAATTCTATACTCATCAACATTTGGAAGAAAGTTCCCCTTTTGTTCATGCCCGGCAACCAGTCCTGTAGGATACCATTGAAAGCTATGTCCCTGTACATCAGTCTTTACCACTGCATCAGCATAAGTAGGTGACTCACTGATGTTGTAAAAAATTGGTTTTGCCCAACCTGTACTTCTGATTGCAGTAGCAAGTCTATTAATGTACTCTGTTGTTTTCTCTTTAGGACCTGAGTGGTGTGGTTCATTGTTTATTTCTGCAGCAATAATATTAGGATCATCCTTATACGATATCCTGGTATAAGGATTCACATGCAGCATGATTTGCTTTAAATAATTCTCCTGTGCTTTAATAGCAGGTTCCAATACAACAGCATTTCCTTTCCCATACAGTGTTGAAAATCCGGGAGTTTTTTCATCCCTTTCCGGATAACCATTACCCCAGAAGGCTATAGGAGTGATCAGGATCCTTATGTTATTCTTCTTTAGCTGTGCTAACAGGTAATCAAATAAACGGAGGTGATCATTCTGAAGTAGATTACCTAAAGAATCGCTTATCTCAACATCCCACATATGAACGCGAAAAGCATCCAAGCCTAAGCGATGCATATGGTAAACATCAGCATCAATTGCTTTTTCAATATCCACATTCAAGGCGTTATGGGAACGATAGCCATAGGCAAAAGGAACAGTGTAGTTCACTCCAAAGAAGCTAGCCTCGGTATTATCTTTTGTATAGCGCAGTATCCCTTGCTGGTCTACATAAACAAGGTTAGATGATTGTGAAAAAAGCAACTGGCTGGAGAATGTTAGCAGAATTCCAAAATATAATATCATCCGATACATCATCACTTCTTTTCTACTTTCAATTAAATGCATTAAGAGCTATGGTTGGTCTTCCTGAATTATCGAATGCACCCAATGTATAGCCTTTCCAGTTGCCATAGGCTTCAGGTTCCCAGTAGAAAACACCAAGTCCTTTGTTGCCACTGACAGAACTCACCTTTGACAAAAGATCTTCAAGAAAGGATTTACATATCGGTGCCTGGTCCCAGCTCATTCCCGCTTCTACCACCATAACTTCAGTATTATATCGGGCAACCATATCATTCATGTTAGTTAAACATTGACTATTCAACGTTTGCCAGTTTGCTGGGGAAGGATACAGGGATAAACCAATGACATCCCATTTTGCACCATTGTTTTTTAATCCATCGAAGATCCAGCGAAATAAACCGTTATCATAACCATTGGAGATGTGCACTATAACTTTAGTGGCAGGGAAAACTGCTTTCACTGCATCATACCCGCTATTAATTAATTGTGCGAAGTTGCTCATACTCACAGACGCCTTACCATCAGGCCACAACATACCATTATTAGTTTCATTACCTACCTGCACCCAGTCCGGAGAGATTCCATTGCTTTTTAGTGAGGAGAGAACATCAGACGTATAATAATATAAAGCAGACTTTAATTCAGCGAAAGACAAGGTTTGCCATGCCTGCGGTTTGTCCTGGTGCCCTGGGTCCGCCCAGGTATCACTATAATGAAAATCAATCATGATCTTCATTCCATTATTTTTAGCTCTTATAGCCTTTGACAGGAGATCCTGTTTGTTATTCCAATTGCCCGCAGGATTCACCCATGCTCTTAATCGGATACCATTCATTCCAAGACTCTTTAGTAAGGTGAAACAGTCTTGCTCTACGCCAGCGTTATTATAGAATTTCTTACCTGCAGCTTCCATTTCTGTAACCCAACTGACATCTGCACCTTTAATAAGGTTAGAAGAAGTTGGTGGACTGACTGGCTGAGGATCAGGATCTTTCTTACAGGAAAACAAAGCAATGAATATGATGAAAACAACTGAGCCGGTAAGTCGATTAAAAGGCAAAATTGAAAAGTTTATGTTCAAAGCTACAAACCCCCGGGCAGCTTAGTATTGATTTTAAACACTCTACTTAATTAGTTTGATGACCGTGATCAGGGTTTCTTTTGATCTGATTAAAAGTACAATTTGCGAAATAAGAAGGCTGTACAAAAAAAGAAGCTGCCGTTATCTTTTACGGCAGCTTCTGAACTTTTATGCTCTTTAAATTTTCCTGTTTATTGAATAGTAACTGTTTGAGCTCCTTCATCAAGAGTGATGGTATAAGAACCACTGGCAAGAGGTGTCTTGAAGTTATCACCACCTTCCCATTTAATTTTTCTAGCAACCCCTACTGCTGTAGATCCTCCGCTGGCATCTTCATAATCAAATGCACCCCATGCATTACCTGCGAGGAATTTAATATCCTTACCACCAACAAGGTTAAGTGTTATTTGCCACTTGTTATTTCCTAGATAAGTCATTTGAGGACTTGTTCCGGGATCCCAGGCATTTACACCCTGGATACCATCTCCAACAACCCGCATTTCTGCAGCAGGTGTCAATTCATATTTTATATTATCACGGTTTCTACCATCCCACATGATCCTATA
>JBLNAY010000298.1:0-18195 GCA_050259715.1 Candidatus Dadabacteria bacterium | reverse complement strand
CATTTAAAAATACAAGTGCATAGTCATGTGGCTCCCAGATCTTCAGCTTTCCTTTCTTATGCCCAATTAGTTTTGTAGAATACAACATCAATCCCTGGTTTTGCCCCATTGCTTCCATTGTTACGGGTTGCGGTGCTTGTACGGAAGGCAGTTTATAATCGAACAGGTTACCATATTTCGTAAGTTCTATAGGTGCTGTTTTTATGGTTTTAATGGGAGACGGTATGGGGGGTATAGGATATTTTACATGTTGCTGAATAAGCCTTCTCAAAAGGTAGTATTTAGATGTTGGTAATCCCTGTTCATTTATAGGAGCATCATAATCATAAGATGTGATGTCGGCCTGGTATTGAGTCTGAGAGAAAGAATTTGCTCCGGCGGTAAAGGCGAAGTTTGTCCCTCCATGTATGACATATAAATTGAAAGACCTATTGGTGCTTAGTAAGAATTCAATTTCTTTTTTGAGTTCTGTAGTATCCGGGCGAGCCCATTTCTCTCCCCAATGCGTCAACCAACCCGGGTAGGTTTCACTGCTGAAAGCTGGGACATGCGGATCACTTTTCTTAGCCTGGCTAAAATCTTTTTCATCACTGCCGCTGTCTAAACCTACAGCAGCACCCGAGATATGCCCTGCATCCAACATATAAGGAGTTGCTCCATCCGCGGTATAAAAAGGCACCTTAATACCATTCTTTAACCAGGCAGTTTTTAGCGCCTGCAAATAATCTTTATCGTTACCATAACTTCCATATTCATTTTCAATTTGAACCATGAGGATTGGTCCACCATTAGTACATTGCAATGGAGCTACTTCTTTTGACAGCCTGTTTATATAGCGACTTACTGCCGTCATATATCTCGTATCCATGCATCGCACCTTTATATCAGGAGTCTTTAGCAGGTAAGGCGGTAATCCGCCGAAGTCCCATTCAGCACATACATAAGGGCCTGGTCGTAGCAAAACCCACATGCCCTCCTGGTGGCAAAGACGAATGAAAGCGGCAATATCACGATTTCCTGTTCTGAAGTCAAATACTCCTTCTTTTGTTTCGTGATAATTCCAAAAGATATAAGCTGCTATAGTGTTACATCCCATGGCTTTTGCCATTTGGATACGATGCCTCCAGTATCCCCTGGGTATTCTTGCAGGATGCATCTCACCACTGATAATCTGGAAAGGCTTTCCATTTAAAAGAAAAGCACTGGGAGTTAAGCTGAAAATATGCCTTGTTTGTGCTGAACTATTTAAACAAATAGTGAGCAGCAGGAGAGAGATAATGAACCGGTGCAAATTATTTTAATTAATGGTTAGAGATTCAGTCGCTTAAGAAATCAATGGAATAAACGCGCAAAGTGATTTTCAAGGTGATTTCTCATTCCATTTCGGAATAGTTCCGGGGAGCCATGTTCCAGTATATCCACTAATCCCTTATGTGATACGAATCTTCCCGGAGCCGGAATTTTCTTGAGTAATCCACTCTTGTGAACATAATCAAAAATCGGTAATAACAATTTCTGAAATTTCTTCATGGTATTATTACCGGTTATTTCATAAAGCTTACCATGAAAGGCGATTTCGTGTTCAATATTAAACAAAGTCGAATCAGTATTTGAGGGCTCCTTACTAACTATCTCCTTTAATTCATCCAGGTCTTCTTTAGTCATCCTTTGATAAAGGAAGTCTGCCATACCAATTTCCAGGACCAGGCGAATTTCAAACATTCCTTTAAGTGTCTCCTCATCAAGAATATACGGATTCATACTCTTGCTCATTACGCCAAACAGATCCGGGCTGGTAATAACGGCTCCTTTCTTCTTTTTCGACTCAATGAGCCCCATCATACGTAAACGTAAAAGGGCTTCGCGAATAACTGTACGGCTAACGCCAAGTGCTTGCGCCAGTTCCAGTTCTTTCGGAATGGAATCACCTACCTGTAGCTTTTGCTGTTGTAGTAGTTCGACTAAACTTTCTTCCACTTTATCTACTAAAGAAGAAGTATCAACTGCCTTAAAATTTTCTTGAACTGCCTTTATAGTCATAAGATGTTATACTTAATACCAAATTAGAAATATTGAATTTTGCACGAGAACGAGCTCAAAATTAAGCTTTTATAACATGGACTCTAATTTTTTTAAAAATATTTTTGGTAGAATAAAAAATCATTTTACCTTTATTATGTCATACATAATAATCAAATAAACTGCATTCAATGAAACTTGCTTATCTGAAGGTCTGGTTGTTAATCGCCAGCTTTATGTGTTCAGCACCCCTTTGGTCTCAGTTAAATCAAATTACCGGGAAGGTAGTTTCAGACGAAGACAATAAACCTCTTTCAGGAGTATCAATTATCGTTAAGGGTAAATCAATCGGTACACAAACTGGGGCAACAGGAAGTTATTCCATCCAGGCAGCCCCCTCAGATGTATTAGTATTTACTCACACAGGTTTTACGCAACAGGAAATCGCAGTTGGAAATTCGCTAACTATCGATGTAACAATGAAGGTGGATGCTTCCAAACTTAATGAGGTGGTAGTTGTTGGTTACGGTACTCAACGAAGGAGAGAAGTTACTGGTGCTGTATCCAGTGTAAATCCTATCACCTTTGAACATTCCCCCACTAGTAATATTGCTACCGCATTACAAGGTACATTACCAGGTTTAAGGGTACAACAGAGAACAGGTCAACCAGGAACATCTCCCTCGATAGTGTTCAGAGGTGGTTCTGATTTTAGTGGGGGTGGGTCCCCGTTATTTGTTGTGGATGGTGTAATTGTTCCCAACTTATATGGTTTGGATGCTAATGATGTGGAGTCAATTGATCTTTTAAAAGATGCAGCATCCACAGCGATTTATGGAGCACGGGCTGCTAATGGAGTGGTAATAGTAACAACGAAAAAGGGAAAAAGAGGTAGGACTCAACTTACCTATACTATAAGTAATTCAACTAATTATACTCGCAGAAATCCATCTGAATACTTAAGTGCAGCTGATTATATCAGGATGAATCGTCTCGGGTTACGCGCAAGATTTTTAGGTGATTCATTGGACAATAATACAAACGCCATGAATACAGATAAAGGTCAATTGAATGGTTCATGGGGCTGGGGATTAAGTAGTGGTTTTACTTCAGCTGAAGGATTATATACTACACAATTGGTAAGTAATAATAATCGTAAATATCTTAATGATCCGGCGTGGAAACTTCTCATTGATGCTAACCCATTTATAGCAGGGAAGATGGATAGTATTTTATATAAAGAAATTGATGTTCGGACACGGGAAAACATGATTCTACAACAAAGTGTTACCACTGAGCATAATTTGAATTTTTCCGGGGCCGATAATCAGGGTGCTTATTCACTGAGCCTCGGTTATATTAATGACCAGGGAATTATCATCGGATCAGGATTAAAAAGATGGAATATGAACTTCAATGGTGGGCTGAATATAGGTAGTAATCTTAAAGTAACTTCAACTATCGGTGCTTATACAGTAAACCAGTCATTGCCTTATAATGATCCTGAAGGAGGTGCAGCTGGTGGCCTGATGCAAAGATTCATTGGCGTTGCCCCGACAGTAAGATATTACAATGATACATCGGGTGCTATGCTTCCGGGTCCTAATGATGCAACTTTGGGAAATCCACTTTACTGGAGCAAAATACCTGTTAATACTACCAATCAACAAAGGTTCATGGGTGGGGTAAATCTGGAGTATTCTCTGTTGCCATACCTTAAATTATTGGCAAGTGGTTCAGGATACTTCTTATATACTACTAATAACTTTTTTTCCAAAGCTTACCAGCAGGGAAATGGGGGAACCTTCAATACGAGCAGAGCAGCTAGTTTCAACAATACAAAAGACATCCAGTTTACTACAAATGCTTTTTTGCAGTTTAATAAGAACTTCAATGCACATAATGTGACTGCTTTATTTGGTGGTGAATTTTATGATTTCAAACGTTATACTCTTTCGGGCTTTGCTCAAGGGGCTCCAACGGACCTGATTCCATGGCTGACCGCTTCTACATCTCCAAGCGTAATAAATAATACCATTACCAATCCTGCAGGAGCATCTTCTAATTTTCCTGCATGGGAAAGGATTTCATCTTTAATTGGTAGGGTGAACTATTCCTACAAAAATACTTATCTCTTCCAGGGAATAGTTCGTTATGATGGTTCCAGCAGGCTCAGTGAATCGAATTTATTTGGAGTCTTTCCGGGTGTTTCTGTTGGATGGAATATTCAAAACGAGCCCTTTTTCCAGAATACCGGGTTGAGTAAATATATAAGTACTTTAAAACCACGTGTGGGTTATGGAGAAAACGGAAACATTAATTCTATCGGGTATTTTGCTACTGCACAGGTGTATAATAATGCGGGAGTATATAATGGCTTAGGAGGTACATATGCAGCCAATTATATCAATTCTAATTTAAGATGGGAACGCTCCAATAGTTTAAATGTAGGTGTTGATCTGGGCTTCTTCAGAAATCGCATCACCGGTAGTTTTGACTATTTTACCAGGAATGTATTTGATAAGATAGCAGGATTAGGTATTTCTTCTCAAACAGGTTTCGGAAGCTTCACTACTAATCTTGCTCAATTGAGAAATAAAGGTGTTGAAGCAAGTATCAATGCAAATGTTTTAAATCCATCGACCGCTTCTGCTTTAAGCGCACAGGTTGGGGGAACATTTGCCACGGCAAAAACCTATGCAGTGAAATTACCGTACAATGCATTGCCAGGAAACAGGCAAAGTACTATTCCTGTATGGGATCCGAATAATCCCGGAAAACTTATACAAGTAGGAGGGTTAATTGAAGGGCAACGTTCCGGTTTAGATGAAGTGTGGGTTCTTAAATGGACTGATATTTATAGATCTCCTGATGACATTTCTAAAGATGCTAACGTATACAACGCTTTTTTACCGTATACCAATAAGAAGGTGAAACAATTAGGTGATGCAAAGTGGTACCAGGTTTACAGTAATGACACTATTGACTCGAGGCAAATGACATATGTGGGTAGAACAACTCCCCAGGCCACAGGTAACTTTTTTGCTAATCTTGGATTTAAAGGTTTTCATATATATGGAGGATTTGATTATGCATTCGGATTTGTGATTTTGAACAATGAAATTGTAAGAGGATTAAACCAGGTGCAGGGATCACAAAATTCCACCGTAGATGTATTAAAAACCTGGTCTCCTTCCAACCCTAATGCTACATTACCTCGCTATTATTGGGCGAACCAGGGAAGAAACTTTGCAACGGATGCTTCAGGGAATAATCCTGCTGCAAACTTGTGGGAAAAAGGAGATTATGTGATGTTGAGAGAGTTGACCTTAAGTTATGATCTTACAAGTGACCTGTTAGCAAAAACTGTACATAATAAAATAAAGGCATTGCAGGTATACATAACGGGTACCAACCTGCATTACTTCAGCAGCTATAGCGGAAATTTTCCGGAAGTTGGTGGTGTTGACCAGGGTAAATATCCTTTGCCAAGACGTTTAACCTTAGGGGCAAGAATTTCTTTATAACCCGGTAAAAAAATAAATTATGAAACAACATAAAATATTTTCAATTCTTTTTATTTCAGCAATAGTAAGCTTGCTGTTTACATCCTGTAAAAAAGAACTTACTGATGTGCAGCCACAGGATGCCATAAGCAAAGGCCAGGTATTAACTGATCCTAATGCTGCCATAACCTTGTACAATGGGATGTATGGACTCTTCAGATCTTATACTGGTACTTTCTTCCAACTTGGAGAAATGCGATCTGAACTCTGGGCCGATGGTTTATTCACTGAATCAGCAGATGGTGGCTTGCAGAACCTTAGCCGACAAAATATAAGTGCATTGAATGTACCTTTTTCTAACTGGGCGGGTTTATATAACCTTATATATAACATCAACAATGTAATTAAATTGTTTCCACAAACTTCACTTAGTCAGGCGGACAAAGATCGAATGCTAGCGGAAGCATATGGTTTACGAGCCTATGTTTACTATACCATGTTAAGAACATGGGGCGCCGTTCCATTGACAACAGAACCTATTGAAACAATCACTAATGCTGCAGACACATATAAAGCAAGAACGCCAGCGGATTCTATTATGATGCAGGTAAAAAGTGATGTTGAAAAGTCACTTCAGCTTTTTGGGCCTGTAAATGTTCTTTCTTCATCTAAAAGAGTGTACTGGAACCGAGTGGCTACTTTAGTACTTAAAGGTGATGCGTATATCTGGTCAGGAACTCACATGGGTGGGGGTAATGGCGATTTTACAATTGCCAAAGCAGCCCTCCAGGAGATCGAAAACATGCAGGGAGCTAATTTGAAGTTGAATGCTAATTATTCAGACATTTTTGACCCTGCCAAAAAAACCAATAACCCTGAGATTATTTTCGCAGTTAATTACGAGATAGGACAATCAACAATGGGAATATTCGGTAGTTTCCAGGTGAATGCTATCCAGGCTACGACCTTATCCTTTGCGCAGGCAGCAACTCCTTTAGTATCTTCTATTTACCCTTATGTAAATGGTGCTAACAGGGTGGGGATGAACCAGGCAATGATTACCAAATTAACAAGTGGCCCGGCAGATCAACGGATTGCCAATACCTTTAAAGTCATGTATTCCAATACTGCTCCATTTGCTACTCGTGGTGTTATATTAACTAAATGGCTGGGTTCAACGTCAGGAACTTCACAAGTGTATAATAATGACTTCCCTATCTATCGTTATGCTGATGTTTTATTGCTAATGGCAGAAGCAAAATCGAAATTAGGAGAGGATCCTTCTCCTGAGATCAATCAAATTCGACAAAGAGCTTACGGTGCAGGCTATACGCCATATGTAAATGGGAGTATTACAGACAATATGAATGCTATATTGGATGAATACATGCGTGAGTTTATAGGTGAAGGAAGATATTGGTGGGCTGAAAGAAGAGCCGGTGATAGTTATGTATATGCACGAATCAATCCAACTTATCTTTCTCCTACATC
Organism: Candidatus Dadabacteria bacterium; assembly: GCA_050259715.1. GTDB lineage: Bacteria > Bacteroidota > Bacteroidia > Chitinophagales > Chitinophagaceae > Flavisolibacter. Next base: position 11,179 of record JBLNAY010000298.1, on the reverse strand, counting down.
AACTGCTAAATTGTTGTTACCAATATCAACCTCTATGATTAACAATGATCCGTTACTTGTGCAAACACCCGGTTATTAAAAATGTACTTTCTCATATAGCGATCCCAATTATAACCCCGGGGAGTGTTCTCATTCCCCGGAATTTAAAACCTTATATGAACGAATCAATTTAGAATAATGAATCATCAAAAAATAGAGCACTTGAGAGGACTTATTGCAGCCCCGTTTACACCCATGCACAATGACGGCACTCTCAACTTAGATCTTATCCCGGATTATTATTCCATGCTCAAAGCCAATGGAGTAACAGGTGCTTTCATCTGTGGCTCTACAGGTGAAGGGGTATCACTTACCAAAGAAGAGAAGATGCTGGTGGCAGAAGCCTGGGCAGAGTGCAGCCGGTTGGATCCGGAATTTAAAGTAATGACATTAGTAGGGGGTACCTGCCTTGCTGATGGAGTAGAACTTGCAAAACATGCCGCTAGCATTGGACTGTACGGAATTTCTTTTACAGCTCCATTTTATTTTAAACCGGCCGGTGTAAAACAATTGGCTGAATGTTGTAAAATAATCGCTGATGCAGCGCCTTCTTTACCCTTTTACTACTACCATATTCCCGTACTTACGGGAGTATATTTTCCTATGATAGAGTTGCTTGAAGCTGTTGACTCTATGATACCGAATTTTGCAGGCATTAAGTATACTCACGAGGACTTTATGGATTTTCTGTCTTGCTTTAATTACAAGGATAACAAATACGATTTATTGTGGGGCAGGGACGAAAACATGTTACCTTCTTTATCTCTTGGTGCTACAGGGGCAGTAGGTAGTACATACAATTACGCAGCGCCGCTTTATCACCAGCTCATTGAATCATTTAATGCCGGAGACCTGGTGAAAGCTGCAGAACTACAGCAAAAGTCCATCGACATGATCATGCTGTTGGGTAAATATGGGGGCATTGCTACCGGTAAAGGTTATATGAAATTAATAGGTCTTGATTGTGGTGGCTTCCGCCTCCCGGTCAAGAATATGGACCAGGTAGAATTTCTTAACTTTAGAAAGGAGGTCCACCAGTTGGGTTTTGCTGATTTCTGTTCTAAGTTGCCGGTACCAACAGGAAAACAATGAACGCTACAAAAATCTATTCTCTAATTCTACTCTTCTTTATTATGAGTGATTTAATTGCACAGGAAAAACAGATTCGTTCTATCCAATGGAATGTAGCGGGTTTTTTTCCGTCTACTGCAAATGAAGAAAAGCCCTTGGGTCTATCGGGTGTCGCTGCAGGGACAAACAATGGAGTTTTGATCATTGCCGGCGGTACCAACTTCCCCGCTAAAATGCCCTGGGAGGGAGGGAAGAAGAAATACTATGATAACATTTATGTGTATGCCCGGAATAGGAATCAAAAACTCGAACTACTAAAAACATACAAACTTCCAAATTCATTAGGTTATTCTGCCGCTGTGTCCACCCGATATGGGTTATTTGTAGGAGGCGGTGAAAAGGAAGGAGGCCCGGTGCCAAACTGTTTTTTGATTTCCTGGGATGCGATAAAAGATACTATTTCCTTGAAAAACCTGCCTGACCTTCCGCTTGCGGTCACCAATGCTTCTGCGGCAATTTATAATAACAAAGTCTATCTCGCCGGCGGTGAAATGGCAAACGCTGTATCAGACAAATTATTCGTACTCGATCTTCAGAATATTGAAGCAAACTGGAAGACTTTAGCTGCAATCCCCCGGCAAGTTTCGCACGCAGTTCTGCTTGCACAATTACAAGGCAGCGATGCCTGTCTTTACCTCGTAGGGGGGCGTAAGAAAATTGCAGGTAACTCCAGTACCCTATATTCTTCAAATTTTTGCTATCATATTTCAGAGAACAAATGGTCTGTCAAACAGTCCATACCATATACCTTATCGGCCGGTACAGGAGTGGCATATGGGAAAAGATACCTCTTATTGTTGGGTGGAGATAAAGGAGAAACTTTTCATAAAACAGAAGAACTACTGGTTCAGATTGCAAATGAAGGAGATTCCCTAAGAAAAGACAAATTAATTCAGGAAAAGAACCAGGTCCAGATCACTCACCCGGGGTTCACCAAAGAAGTGCTTCTTTACAACACAAAAACGGATCAATGGAGACATTTTGGTACAATTCCATTTGAGGTACCGGTAACTACAACGGCAGTTAAATGGGGTCCGGTTATATACATAACCGGGGGTGAAATAAAAGCCGGTGTCCGAACTGATAAAATATTGGCCGGAAACATTTGTAACTAAATTATTATTTAATTATAACCATGAGTGCAAAGCAAATCACTGCTAATAAATTTTACCCCTGGGTAGTGGTGGGTTTGCTTTGGTTTGTTGCACTACTAAATTACATGGACCGGCAAATGCTGGCGACTATGAAGCCGTCGATGCAGGTGGATATCGCTGAACTGCAGTCGGCGACCAACTTTGGCTTCCTCATGGGTATCTTTCTTTGGGTGTATGGTTTTATGAGCCCGATCTCGGGCATCATTGCCGACAAGATGAATAGGAAATGGCTTATTGTCGGCAGTTTATTTGTGTGGTCGGCAGTGACCTTTAGCATGGGCTATGCCACCACTTTCAATCAACTCTATTGGTTAAGGGGTATTATGGGCATCAGCGAAGCGTTGTACATTCCGGCGGGATTATCACTCATTGCAGATTTTCACGGTTCCAGGACACGGTCTCTCGCCATTGGTATTCACATGACAGGGCTTTATGTTGGACAGGCTTTAGGGGGTTTTGGTGCTACTATCGCAGCTAAGTTTTCATGGCACCAAACGTTTCATTCGTTTGGCCTAATAGGCATCGCTTACTCTCTGGTGCTCATATTTTTTCTTCGTGAAAAGAAGAAAGAGTTAAAAGAACAACCTGAATTATTAACGACTCACCGGCGCAACAGGCATTCTTTCTTCAGTGGCCTGGGTTTACTCTTTACTAATATTTCTTTCTGGATCATCCTGTTTTATTTTGCCATTCCAAGTCTTCCCGGTTGGGGTATTAAGAACTGGCTTCCTACTTTATTTTCTTCCACACTGAACATCGATATGGCGCAGGCTGGACCTTTGTCAACTATTACCATCGCCGCCTCGTCCTTCCTCGGTGTGATCTTCGGGGGCATATTATCCGACCGTTGGGTTCAAAAAAATATTCGTGGCCGTATCTACACCAGCGCTATAGGACTAGGCCTCACCATTCCTTCCTTAATGCTTCTTGGTTTCGGCCATTCACTTTTTAATGTGATTACCGCCGCCGTTTGTTTTGGTTTCGGTTATGGCATGTTTGATGCGAACAACATGCCCATACTTTGCCAGTTCGTTTCATCAGAAAACCGTGCAAAAGCGTATGGGTTGATGAACATGGTCGGTGTGTTTGCAGGAGCCTTCATAACTGATTTACTGGGTAAATCAACTGACGCGGGTAACCTGGGTAGAAGCTTTGCGATGTTATCGGTGATTGTGCTGGTGGCCTTGATCATTCAACTTTCATTTCTCCGTCCCAAAGAATCAGAAGCAGAGATGGATGAAGATCTGCTTCTATCTCAAAAGCAAAAAAATTATGAAAAGGTTTAGATCTATATTATGGCTTTCCGTGCTGGTGACTACATTAAGCGCTTTTGAATGTTCCAAAAAGACCGCGCCTATCCAGGCACCTCCCCTCGTCATCAACTCCCATGCACCTTTTATTCCCATAATCAAGGGCCTTACAGCAAATCCATTTTTGAGGGTGATGGTAGGAATACCTACAGGAAACGCGGAACAACAGTACAGAAAACTCCAATGCACGTTAAATAACTATAGCGACATTGATAAAATTGATATTTACCTGACAGGGGCCGAACCTTTTTCTGCATCCAACCTGATAACTTCATTTCAGCCGACATCAACAACGTTTGATATCCCTGTTAATCTAAATTGGCAACCCGGAGTTTATTTTCTCTGGTTTAGTGTTGTTTTAAAGAGTGATGCATCCATAGATAATAAAATTGAATTCCATTGCCTGCAAATGGTTGATGCAAACGGAAAAATAGCAACCATACCGGAAGACAATTCTGCATATCAAAAACGAGTCGGTGTTGCTGTTCGTAAGGCGGGAGATGATGGTGTGAATACCTATCGTATTCCGGGAATAATTCAGACTGAAAAAGGAACTTTAGTTGCAGTATACGATATCCGCTATAATAACAGCAATGATCTCCCGGGCTATATCGATGTGGGAATGAGTCGCAGCATTGATAATGGGCGTACATGGCAACCAATGAAAACTATCCTGCGCATGGGTGGACCAAATGACAATAGTGGTACAGGTGATCCTTCCATTCTTTTCGATGAATCAACCAAAACCCTTTGGGTAGCTGCCCTCTGGAGCAAAGGCAATCATTCTATAGCTGGTTCAATTGGTGGAATCTCTCCTGATTCAACAGGACAATTTCTGTTGGTGAAAAGCAGCGATGATGGAAGCACATGGTCATCGCCGATCAACATTACTCCGCAAATAAAAGATCCTGCATGGAAGATTTTATTCCAGGGCCCAGGACGTGGTATTACTATGCAAGACGGCAAACTGGTATTCCCTGCACAATACTGGTCAGCATCTAATGTGCCCTATTCAACAATAGTCTACAGTGAAGATCATGGGAGCACATGGAAAGGAAAGATCACAGGGCCAAAATCTAACACTACGGAAAGCCAGTTGGTGGAAACCACACCGGGAACTTTAATGCTAAATATGAGGGACAACCGTGGAAGTTTCAGAAGTGTGGCTACAACCAATAACATGGGTGTTAACTGGACGGAACATCCCACTTCTTACAGTGCTTTGCCAGATCCAATTTGTATGGGAAGTTTGATCAAAGCTAACGTGAAGGTAAATGGTGTACTAAAAGACGTTTTATTCTTCAGTAACCCGGCCACCTTAACGGGAAGATATAATATGACCATTAAAGGCAGTTTAGACCTGGGGCAAACATGGGCACCTTCAAACCAGGTGTTAATTGACGAAAGGCAATGTTATGGTTATTCCTGCCTGACTAAAGTAGATGATAATACCATAGGTATATTGTATGAAGGTTTAAAAGATTTGTATTTCGTGAAAGTGCCGTCAAGTGAGATAATAAAATAAATTTTCAATAATTAAATAATACAGAAAAGCATATCGGAAGAAGGCCTAACTAATCGACATCTATTAATCAAAAAAAAGTGAGCAATGCTGACTATGCAGTCAGCGTTGATTTTAAATTGAGAAATTTTCCTAAATACTTTTTTTTAGCACTTCTATGGATTGGCGGCCACTTTTGTTATTCTCAACAACCGGTTAAAATCGCCTGCATCGGCAATTCAGTAACTTATGGTTACGGACATAAAAATCCAAAGCTTACATCTTATCCTTCTCAACTACAAAACTTATTAGGAGAAAAATACCTTGTAAACAATTTTGGGCATAGCGGCGCAACACTCTTACGTAAAGGGCATAATCCATATTACAAAACCAAAGAGTTTACTGACGCGTTAGTTTTTCATCCTGCCATTGTTATTATTCATTTAGGATTAAACGATACAGATCCGCGCAATTGGCCGAACTACCACGATGAATTTGCGGCAGATTATGCATGGATGATTGATACATTTCGAAAAGTTAATCCATCGGTAAAGATCTATGTGTGCAGATTGACACCGATCTTCAGTGATCATCCCCGGTTCAAGTCAGGTACAAGAGACTGGTTTTGGCAAATCCAGGCACTCATTCCTCAAATAGCCAGGGTCAATAAAACAGGATTGATTGATTTTCATTCGCTACTTTATTCCCGTCCTGATTTATTCCCCGATGCTCTGCATCCAACTGAGGAAGGTGCAGCTATTCTAGCCAGAACAGTGTTTCAAAGTATTACAGGGGATTATGGGGGATTACAACTCAATCCGGTATTTGCACCTCATATGGTATTACAGAGAAATAAGCCTGTACGATTCTATGGCATTGCCAATGCAAATGAAAAGATTAGAGTCAGCTTCACTGGAAAAGAAAAAACTGTATATGCAAAAGAGAATGGAAAATGGACTGTCGAATTTCCATCTATGCAGGCTGGCGGGCCATATACTTCCACTTTTATTTCTGACAATAAAAAGATAATCCTAAATGATATAATGATCGGTGAAGTATGGTTGTGTTCAGGTCAGAGTAATATGTATTTCCCTTTGCGAAATGCCGTAAATGATCAATCTGAAATGTTTTCTGCTGAAAGCAACAACACACTTCGCCTTTTAAAAATGCAACCACTTGCTGAAACGGATAATTATGCATGGGATACAGCAACTCTCCAAAAAGTAAATAGGTTAGAATATTTTTCCGGTACCTGGGTAAAATGTGATTCCAATGCAGCGAAAGACTTTTCGGCTGTTGCTTATTACTTCGGGAAAAAATTACAACAGCAATTGAAAGTGCCTGTAGGATTGATTGAAGTTGCAGTAGGAGGTTCTACTACTGAATCCTGGATAGATCGTAACACGATGGAACACCACCCAATCTTGGTAAATGAATTGAACAACTGGAGAAAATCGGATTTCTTTATGCCATGGGTAAGAGAACGCGCTGATACTAACCTAAAGAAGGCAGTCAATCCAAGGCAGCGGCATCCTTACGAGCCATGCTACAATTTTGAAGCAGGAATAAAACAGTTTGTCGGTTTTCCCATTGCTGGAGTCACCTGGTATCAGGGAGAAAGCAATGCGCACAATATTGAATTACATGAAGTAGTATTTCCACAACTGGTAAAGAGCTGGAGGAAGCAATGGGGCTATGAAATTCCTTTCTATTATGTGCAACTATCCTCCATCAACCGTCCTTCGTGGACATCATTTCGATATAGCCAGTTGCAAATGTCAAAAGAAATTCCAAATTCTGGAATGGCGGTGAGTAGTGACTTTGGTGATCCGGTGAATGTGCATCCACGGCAAAAGAAACCCGTTGGAGAAAGGCTCGCCCGGTTGGCTTTGCACAATTATTACGGCCAAAAAGATGTAGTGCCGTCGGGTCCCTTACCTGTGAATGCAAGGAGACAATCAGGTCAGATCATTGTTTCATTTCGATACGCTGATGGTTTAAAGACCAATGATGGCAAAGGTTTGCGAGGTTTTAAATTGCTTAATGAAAAAGCTATCCCTATTGAGGTTAACGCCTTTATTCAAAACAATAGAGTAATTGTTCCGGTAAATAAAAATGATGCTCCGGTACAACTGTTATATGGTTGGGATCCTTACACTGATGCCAATCTGGTAAACGGTACAGGTTTGCCGGCATCCACTTTTAAAATCAATATTCAATGAGAAAGGTATTTGTGCGGTATGTATAACAACCATTAATAGAAAAAATCAATATCATGAGTTATAGCAAAGAAGATTTAATTGCTCTGAAAGATTTTTATGGCAACCAGTTGTTGAACGATACCGTTCCATTTTGGTTCCCGCGTTCTTTTGACAAGGAACATGGAGGCTTCCTGCTGATGCGCGATGCAGACGGATCATTGATCGATGATGATAAAGCGGTGTGGATACAGGGACGCGCAACCTGGCTTTTATCTACACTATACAATACTGTGGAGAAAAAACAGCAATGGCTTGAGGGTGCACGTTTAGGATATGAGTTTCTAAACAAGTATTGTTTTGATACAGATGGTCAGATGTTCTTCCACGTAACAAGAGATGGCAGGCCTATACGCAAAAGAAGATATTACTTCTCAGAAACCTTTTATGTGATAGGCGCGGCTGCCTATGCAAAAGCAAGTGGTGATCAGCAGGCGGCTGAAAACTCCCGCAAAGTGTTTGGTGATTGTATTGCTTACGCCACAGGAGAAAAGAAGTTACCCCCGAAGTTTACCGGCATTCGTCCTTCAAAAGGTATTGGTGTCCCGGTGATCATGATGAACACAGCACAACAACTGAGAGAAACCATAGGTGACGATAGCTGTAATGAATGGATAGAAAAGTGGATTGCTGAGATTGAGAAATACTTTGTGAAGGATGACATCCGTTGTGTAATGGAGCAGGTAGCACCCGATGGTTCTATTATAGATCATGTTGACGGAAGAACATTAAATCCCGGTCATGCTATTGAAGGCGCCTGGTTCATTCTGCATGAAGCGGTATACCGCAACAACGATCAACATTTAATTGACCTTGGGTGCCGCATGCTCGACTACATGTGGGAGAGAGGCTGGGATAAACAATATGGTGGCATTCTATACTTCCGGGATGTGTATAACAAACCTGTGCAGGAATACTGGCAGGACATGAAGTTCTGGTGGCCCCAGAATGAAACGATCATTGCTACATTGCTCGCTTATTTAGTGACCGGCAATGAGAAGTATGCACAATGGCATAAAATGGTGCATGATTATGCTTACGCGCATTTTCACGATAAACAAAATGGCGAATGGTTTGGTTACCTGCACAGGGATGGAACCATCGCACAAACAGCAAAAGGAAATTTATTTAAAGGACCATTCCACCTGCCAAGGCAGGAATGGTATTGCAGGGAAATTTTAGAAAAGCACCTGCAGAAGGTACAGAAACCCACAGCATCCGGTTCTTCCGTACAACCGGTTAGCTGATATAACGATTTACTCAAGTGCGGACCACAAATCACCTGGTACCGCCAACTCACCATTGAAATACATGGTGAGTTTTTTTATTAATAGCAGGTGACTGCTGTGTTGTTAGATGGAATGAGTATTACTCTTATACACTATTGACATGCAGTTTACACGCAGTTGAGACGCTGTTTACACGCTGTTTACACGCAGTTAACAGCGTCTCAACTGCGTCTCAGGCGCGTCTCAACTGCATTCCAATTGCGTGATAAGTTATCACAAGATCCATTAGCGGCAGGAAGAGTATTAAGTGAGTATAATAAAATATAGATCATATACTCCTAATCACAATGTTAGTGCTGATCAATACAGTTCATTATAGTTGGCAACCGCTAATCACAATCACTCCAGCTGCTAATGGCTATCATTCTACAGGTGAGAGAATTAACTGAGATTCCGTGAAATTTTTAAACTCTAATTAATGGAACCAACAATCACCCAACCTAAAAATGAACTGCTTGTACAAGGTTCAACTCACAAGCTACTGTTGGTATGTGGCATACTCTCTTCTCTTTTATACGTAGCAATGAATTTAGTGGCGGCTTTATTGTACCCCGGGTATAACGCACTCTCACAGGCAGTGAGCGAACTATCTGCAGTTGATGCACCCACCCGGTCTATATGGTTACCCCTGGGGTTTTTTTATTCCTTCCTTGTAATTGCTTTTGGTGCAGGCGTATGGCAATCAGGAGTAGCAATGAAGCCTTTAAAAACTATTGGGCTGATTCTGATGATAAGTGGCTTCGTTGGATTGTTCTGGCCACCAATGCACCAAAGAGAAGTACTTGCCGCAGGTGGGGGAACACTTACTGATAGTTTGCATATCGCATTTACCATGATTATTATACCACTGATGATGGCCGTGATGGTTATTAGCGCCACATTATTTGGTAAGAATTTCCGCATCTACACCATTGTTAGTTTAGTAGTCCTTGTGGGATCTGGTGTGTTAACCGGTCTTGAAGCTCCCCACATGCAAGCTAATGAACCAACACCTCTCATGGGTCTCTGGGAACGAATAAATATAGCCGCCTATATGTTGTGGGTGATTGTATTTACAATGCAACTGTTCAGGAAGGAAGAAAAAGAACTTTTGGAAACTGAAAAAAGAAAGGGTGAAGTAAAGATCATAGGACAAAAGAAAACAAGTATAGGGCCTCTTCACCATGGTGAAAACTGAGTAATTCTCATTTGCAGTTGTACAGGTAAAATGCTGCACCCATAAACAGAACAGATAGTTTATTCTCCCGCTTTATTAAGGTGTTGACAGCTGTGATTTTTAATTTACAATGCAGGTAAAATAAAAAGCTCCTTACCAGGAGCTTTTTTACCAGGGTACAGGGTCAATTACATTATGGCCGGTTTTGCAGTGTAATGGTTACATTGTTGTCTTGCGTATTTATATCTGACCAAAGGGTCTTCAGCATAAATCCCAAATCAGGAGATGCCTGGTTTACCTGTGCAATCATTTTTCTCATATCAACAGGCATTTTTTCATCTCCTGCCAAATGTGCCTGGAAGCCATACAAAACCAGTGGGCTTATAGAAGGCGCATCAGAAGGAGGAACACCAAACTGGTTTACGAGCATGTATTGAATAAAGGAATCCATCAATGGACTTAAGAAATACTGTGAGTATTCCGGGAAAGTCATGCCACCTGGAAGAGGTGTACTAACAGATGTAACATACTGCGTTGCCACACCAAGTGTCCTGTTTTTTAAAGTCATTACCCGGTAAGCACTCGGGAAATTTACCAGCGAACCCGTTTCAATATCTACAACTTCCTTTCCATTGAAATTAGCTGTGGTGATATCATTAGCATGGTAGTGACCTGTAAAGATCGCTGTTACGCCTGCATTAGCCAATTCGGCAGCTACCATTTGCCAGTTATTTACTGTATATCCCGGTTGAAAAGTTGTTTGACCTTTAAAGTGCTCTAAAGCATTGTGATGCATCATTGTCAGTACAGTGGCATTAGCTTCCCTCGCATCGGTCATCATATCCTTAATCCAGTCCATAGTGCTGGCTTTTATTTCACCATCAACTATTGCTTTAACCGTGTTGCCATCATACATGCCTGCATCAATTGCCAGGATCCAAAGATTCTCATAAGGTTTTGCCAGGTAGCTCATGGAAGCATTATCTCTTATGGCATTTGCGTAACCAAAATTGTTATAAATACTGGCGAATTGAGCTTTGGTAATAGTTGCTGTAGGAGCTTCATTATTTCCATTATAAGTGCGGGCTTCCGGGTTATTAATGTCGTGGTTACCAGGTACTACAAAGATTTTTGTATCAGGGAGATATTGCCCCAGCAAAGCGGCAACCGCATTATGACTGACTAATTCTCCGTCTTTGGTAAGGTCACCGGGAATCAGGAGGATATCAGGATGTTGGGCTGCAACATTTGAAAGAGCACTCTTTAATATAGCATCACTATACTGAAGGAGCTTCGGATCTTGAGACAGGTAATTGGTGAATGCTGTTCCTGTGGCAGCGG
>JBLNAY010000297.1:0-9133 GCA_050259715.1 Candidatus Dadabacteria bacterium | reverse complement strand
CCTGGAAAGAAGCATGAAATTCATAAAATGCTTTTTTTACCGGGTCCATTTGCTCGTCCTCATGCCAGGCTTCCGGTATTAACATCATCAGCACATGCGGTAACGAACGGCCACATAATGTGAGGAGTTCAATCATATTATCAAGACAGGCCGAATCAGATTGCCCGCTGAATATGATAGGCAGGAGCATCTCCATCTCTTCTTTGGAGAAATACGGTGAGGTAAAGTTTCTTTCACTGGTCTTGAGCCAGTTGAGATTCCCTTGTAAAGTATTGATCTCTCCATTATGAGCAATATACCTGAATGGCTGCGCTAGTTTCCAGGAAGGAAAAGTATTGGTAGCGAAGCGGGAGTGAATTAAACCAAATGCAGACACCACTCTTTTATTACCCAGGTCAGTGAAGTAATTTCTCACCTGGTTACTGGTAAGTTGTCCTTTGTATACTATCGTTTTATAGGAAAGCGAGGCAATATAAAAGCCTATTGCATCTTTTTTAATGGTATTGTTTATAGTGTGAGTAGCATAATTGCGGAGGATGAACAGTTTCCGTTCAAAATCTTCAGGGTTGGATATATTATCGGGGCAAAGCACAAAAACCTGCTCCATTTCCGGTTCCACCGATTGAGCACTTTCTCCTACTTCTTCGTTGTTTACAGGAACTTTTCTGTAGGCCAGTACCTCAAGACCCAGCTTTTCAGCACAGCGATTGAATACATCGCGGCATTCTTCCCTTAACCTGATTTCCTGAGGGAAAAAAAGCAGGCCTGTCCCGTATTTACCATAAGCCGGAAGATGTACTCCTAACTTAATGCATTCATCAAAGAAAAATTCGTGGGGTGTTTGTATCATTATCCCTGCACCATCACCAGTATTTTGTTCACAGCCACAGGCACCCCTGTGTTCCATGTTCTCCAATATGGTGAGAGCATCGGATATTATGCGGTGAGATTTATTGCCTTTTATATTTGCGATAAAACCGATACCACAGGCATCACGTTCAAAATCCGGAGAATACAATCCCATTTTGCTTGCCATAGTCAAACATTGTCTTATTTGGTTAAAAACGAAGGTTCTATAGCAAGCGAAGCGCGATGAAAATAGCAAATTCTGCCCGTTCTTAAATTTTTTTTTGGTGGTTGAAGAATAACATGTGGACAACTTTCACATTCTGTTTAGAGAATACCGACAGATATATCCTTTTTTGTTTTCTTGAGTAATTCAAGGCAAGAATCGTTTCTCACGTCTCCACTATAAAAACCTTCGGTCAACATTCAAATTAATTCCAGGACAAAAGTAGAATGCGTTGAACCGGGACTTTCCTGTTTTGGGTTGAATTGGATCAAAATGGACCGAAATAGCACTATTAGCATAATAAGGAACATTCTCCAGGTAAATACCATTTGATAAAAGCAGACAATTGTTTACATATATATAAAAATTAGATGTGTTTAATTAAATGGTAAATACAATAAAAAATTTCATCTAAGGGATGAATTTTAAATAAATATGAGGTATTTAATAGGAAATGTGAAGGTGTTTTGAGCCAGATATTCACATTGAAATAAAATATATTTGTTGAAATAAATGAATTGTTCCTATTTTAGAGTACAGAAACACAATTCCCGGGAACATTCTTAATCCGTGCTATTAAATATTTAGTTGTAAGCTCAGGTAAGATTTACCTGTAAGAATTTTCTAATAAGAAAGGTATTGCTTGTTGGCTCTAAGCTTCTGAACCAGGCTTAGGACAGGCAATACCTTATTTTTTAATTAAAAACCAACACAATGTTACGAAAAGCTATCGTATTCGGGACTGCATTGGCTGCACTTCACAATGCCTCAGGACAAGATTCTACGAAAACATCTCCATTAACAATCAACGGATCTGCTGATGCGTATTACAAGTATGACTTTGGAGAGTCTAAAACCAACAATTTCACTTCTTTTACCAACTCCCATAACACGTTTGAGTTGGGAATGGCCAGTGTGAAACTGGATTACAAAACTCCAAAGGTAGAGATGGTAGCCGACCTGGGATTCGGCAAAAGGGCAACTGAATTTTCCTACAATGACCAGGGAATCCTTGCAGGTGTGAAACAATTATATATGTCCTGGTCAGTTAATGACTGGCTGAAATTAACTGCAGGAAGCTGGGCAACTCATATTGGATATGAACTGGTAGATGCTTACGCCAATCGTAATTACAGCATGTCGTATATGTTCACCAATGGACCTTTCTTCCACACGGGTGTAAAAGCGGAGGCGACCTTTAATAAGAGTGGTTTTATGATTGGGATGGCAAATCCAACAGATTTTAAATATGTACCCGATGGTATTATAAATAAGAAATTCGTGATTGCGCAGTACAGCTTTGTCCCCGGTGATCTCTTCAAAGTCTATCTTAATTATGCGGGTGGTCAAAATGTGGATACAACTAAATCAAAGCAATTTGATGTGGTTATTACCAGTAAGTTAGCTGATAATTTTAGCCTTGGTTATAATGGCACCCTTTTTAATACCAGTAAATACCTTGGTAATAAGAGCTTTAATGATTACAAGACCTGTTGGGGTTCAGCACTTTACCTGAATTTTGATGCAAGTAGCCACCTGGGCTTCACTCTTAGAGAAGAGTATTTCAGTGATCATAATAAACTAAAGATCTACAGCCAGCAATTAGATGGGGGTTATGTTGTCGGTAGTACTTTAAGCGCCAATTACAAAGTAGACAACCTCACTATCATTCCTGAATTCAGAATGGACTATTCCAGCAATCCTCTTTTTGTAAAGAAAGACGGTTCCGCCACTAAGAATGCAGCAAATGTTCTCCTTGCTGCCATCTATAGCTTCTAACACGCATTACATAAAAATAACATTAGACATTTCAAAGGTAAAAGCATGTATTAAATCAGTATTTTCTCAAAAATGTTTCATTGTAGACGCTGATAACAATTTATTAATAAATGCAGAAAAACCATTTAAATCATTGAAAATGAATACATCAGATCAATATAGATCACCATATACAACAGATATAAATATAAAATATGTGAAGTATACTGTGGTGTTTACATGATTGTTGATGTAACTTCATTAAAGAATCGCAATATTATTTAAAAACATAATTACTACTCTTATGCAGCAACTCACCTTCAAACGTTCATTACCATTCCTGGTATTGGCAGCAGTAGCAATCGGTACCTTGTTTGTCCCTTCTTTACCAAATTTTGATAAGGGAAATTATAACGCAGCAGATATAGCCTGGATCATTGTAGCCACAGCCCTCGTTTTTTTGATGACACCGGGTCTTGCCTTCTTTTATGGAGGTATGGTCAATCGAAAAAATGTTCTTTCTACCATGATGAAAAGTGTGGTAGCTGCCGGAGTTGTTGGAGTACTCTGGATCGTGGTTGGTTATAGCCTGAGTTTTGGAGCGAGTATAAAAGGATTCATTGGTAATCCAATGTCTCACCTCTTCTATAAGGGTGTTGCTTCCGGAGAGCCGTGGTCTTTAGCTCCCACCATTCCAAAATCTCTCTTTTCTATGTTCCAGTTAATGTTCGCCATCATCACACCAGGTCTTGTTGTTGGTGCCATAGCAGAGAGGATGCGATTCACAGCCTATGTATTATTCACCGTATTATTTAGTTTATTGGTATATGCACCGCTGGCGCACTGGAGCTGGCATCCGGATGGTTTCCTGTTTAAGATGGGTGCTCTCGATTTTGCCGGAGGTACAGTAGTTCACATTTCTGCCGGTTGTGCTGCATTAGCCGGAGCTATCGTATTAAAACGCCGTAAAGCCCACCTGGATGGAATTGAAAATTCACCAGCCAATATACCTTATGTGTTAATTGGAACTGGTCTTCTATGGTTTGGATGGTTTGGTTTTAATGCCGGTTCTGCATTGGGTGCCAATACCCTTGCTGTTTCAGCTTTTTCTACAACTAATACAGCCGCTGCCGCAGCTGGCCTTTCATGGATGTTCTTTGATATTTTAAAAGGAAAGAAACCTTCCGTAGTAGGCTTTTGTGTTGGTGCAGTGGTGGGCCTTGTGGCTATCACGCCTGCAGCAGGTTTTGTTGCTATTCCCCAGAGCATCTTCATTGGTGTAACTGCCGCTGTTATTTCTAACATAGCAGTCTATATCAAGTCCAGGTCAATTTTAGATGACACCCTTGATGTTTTCCCTTGCCATGGCATTGGTGGTATTGTAGGTATGCTCATGACCGGTATTTTCGCTACCAAGGCGGTAAATGCTGCCGGTGCTGATGGATGGGCATATGGTAATTTCAGTTTTTTCCTCATACAAGCTAAAGCCATGGCTTGTGCAGTAGGATATAGTTTTATTGTCTCCTTTGCCATCTTCAAATTCATCAACTTCATTGTACCGCTTCGTGTCAGCAGCCGTGAGGAAGAGCAAGGACTTGATGCGAGCCAGCATGATGAAAAATACCTGCAAGGAACACTGCTCGTGGCTACCCGTGATGGATTATATGAAGAAGAAGTAGAGGTGGATGAAACTGAGACTTACGAACGCATTAGCCGCAAAACAACAGAAGTCAGAATAAAACAAGATTAATTGTCAAGACCAACGATAAAGGGCTGCCGGTTACCCCGGCAGCCTTTTTTTATTCAATATTTAAATTAAAACAGGTTCTTTCTAGCTCTCGTTAAGAAGCATCCATGATGTTCCAAACTTGTCACGCAACATGGCGAAGCGATTGGCAAAAAATGTTTTCTCCATCTTCATAAAGATCTCACCACCACCGGAAAGCTGGGTATAGATTTCTTCTGCTTTCTCCGGGGTGTCCAGTCGAAGCGTGAGGTAGGCACTACGCATCGGTTCTGCATTAGGCACGTCGGCTCCCCTGACCAAAGTGCCCCCTATCTCCATTACTGCATGAAGAATGGGATTCTTCCATTCCTTTGGGAAATTGGCAGGTGGTTGTTGGTGAGGACTCATCATAATTATCTTACCGCCAAGGTATTTCTCGTAAAACCGGAATGCTTCTTCGCAATGTCCCGGGTAGTTGATATAAATGTCAAGCTTTATAGAATCTTCGCTGTTCATTTGTTTAGATGTTTATTCAGATAATAAAATTCTTCCTAAAGATGACATTATCAATTAAGTTAAGAAAGGGCTAGTTGCGACAGAGAAGAGGCATCCTGCGGCAATATTGAAAAAGTTCTCATATTTAGATATAAAAACACTGATCCCTATAAAACATGCTACAATTAATTATCAACTAACATTGCCTCAGTCTTTCCTTTTGCAGCAACAGGCGCAACATTCTGAGCCTTATTCATCTTCCTGATCCACCGCCAATGGGTTATAAAAAGAGTAGCACAGATTAGAATCAAAACAGAGCTGATTACAAAATCCCGCCTCGCACGGTTCTTTACTGATACAATTTTGTCGTCGCGGGCTGATTGATACATTGCGCGGAGTGTTTGTTCATTCGGAACTACATACGCAGCATCTGTTTTAGGTGTGTTTTTCAGCACGTCCATCTTATAAGTCTCGTAAGAAGCAAGGCTTGGACCCTGGTAAAATCCGGAATGGATTGGGTCCTGCATGTCAAAGAAAGCATTCATTAAAGTGGTAATGCAAATGAGGAAGGTGATTACAGCTACCACACAAACGGTATATCCGTAAATCTGCGCACCGGTTTTAGGTGACTTTTCCATATTCTTTGTTTTAGCAAAGTTTACGGAGATTCTGTGGCCTTTGCAATGACCGTAATCAGACTTCGGAAACACAAAGTAAATCTCTCAGTCTCCTTTTTAAAGAAGAAACTATTAATATTAGTGTTGATTGTTCTTTGTGGTTTTTAACCGGCTTCGGGATCAATCTCCTTTTACATGTGTTCCATTCTCCTGCACAGCTTTCCAGCCGTTATCAAACTTCTTGAAAACCATTGTCCAGCAACCATTATGTATCACAGTATCACCTTTAGTTGTCAGGTACTTGCCTGTAAAATCAAACGAACATGATGCAGCCTCTGGACATAACACATAAGTGTGCATTGAGAGAACATTAAATTCTGTAAACTTTTGAATATCCGCAAAAGCTTGTTTTACATATTCTTTGAATGAAGGATAGTCAGTGAACATGATTTTACCGTCACCTGCCATAACATACCCGTCTACATTAGCTCTTATGGCTGCCTCCGTTTCGAAGCTTAAGGTTTCTGCATCCAGGTAATTTCTTACAATGGTCTCCACTTCATTTTTAATAGACTGCTTTTGATATTCGGTAAGCTCAGATGATTTTACTCTTTCCGGGGTTGGAAAGATAGTTTTAGTGTCATTCATTTTACATTAGTTAAGGGACTATAAAATTACTACGGCTTTCATTACATCTTCCAAAGCCCTCCATAACAATTGTACTACAATTGAATAACTATTAGATAACAATTAGATAACTATTAATTGTGGTGTATTAGTTATCTAATAGTGGTGCAATAGTTATCTAATTGTTATCAACTGCTTTTATAAATTCATGGTTCTTCCCTAAAAAATATTGCCTTCTGCTGAAAGAAAAACTCTCATTGTAAATAGGTTGCAAAGTGATGGTGTTTCTTGCGGACTATTAAAATTCGTACAATGAGCAGATATAGACACAAGCCAGGCATCAGCAGCCGCGATTATCAAAAACGTCCATCTTTATTCCGACAAAGGCAGGCTTTCCAGGAAATTGGCACCAGCAGTAAAGCAAGCGCCCTTTTTAGAAATTCCATCGCAGCACTGCTGCAGCGCGGAAAAGACAGTAAGACGCACCTAAGGTTTAACTCCGCTATGTACAGGGTGTTATCAAAAGATACAATCAATCCTGTAGGCGACAGAAAAGTAGAGAATGGAAACATACAGCTGTTGCAGGGATTCGCGTTTAATGCCTTTGCCACATTGCACAATATCTTGTTTGCAGCAGGCAGCTACAGCATAAACCGAACCGAAGGTCAATGTACATGGAGGGTAAATTCATTTCAACCAATAGAAAAACTCAAAGCACCGCCCGGAGCTTCACACTTTAAACTGGTAAGTGCCGGTGTGGAAGTCGACTTTGCGAACAGCATTGCAATGGCAAACATCAACGAATCGGGTTACCTCCTGCTGGACGGTGTACCTACCGGTGATGTGCAGCTTACGTCTGCGGTTACACCCAACACTAGCTTACCTCTTTTCCTGGTGGCAGGTGTACAGTTTTATGAAAAGGTCAACAACAATTTTTATGCATTAAATGACAAGAAGTTTAACCCGTTGATGATAGTGGAAGTGGATGCCTGAATGTGAACCGGGATATCGGAGGTGAGAGGTGAGATGGCAGGCGTGAAACCATACAACCATAGAACAATACAGCCATTCAACAACCTAATACCTTAACTTAGTGTTTTACGTATTGAACCAAATAAAACGAAAACCAATGAAACACCTTTCTATTATTATTCCGGAAGGTGATTGCAGTATCAGCAATATCGAAGGAACTCACCAGATCTTTTCGGAAGTCAATTCATTCTTTTTACGAAAGAATCAACCGGCCTTATTTGAAATCCAATTCGTTGGACTGCGAAACAAACCGGGCTTGAAAAAAGGAGCTTTTGTTGTTCATCCGGATACGTATATAGATGAAGTGAGCAAAACAGACCTGATCATCATTCCGGCCATCCAAATGGAGATGACCAGGGGACTGGAACTGAATAAACCTTTTGTTCCCTGGCTGGTAAAGCAATATGAAGGCGGAGCAGAGATTGGGTCTTTGTGTATTGGTTCTTTCCTGCTGGCCTCAACAGGTCTGCTTAAAGGACGTAAGTGCGCTACGCATTGGGTGGAAGCAAATAATTTCAGGAACATGTTTCCGGACGTTGACCTGGTGCCGCATAAAATCATTACCGATGAACAGGGATTGTACTCCAGCGGAGGTGCTTATTCGTCGCTGAATCTTGTTCTTTACCTGGTAGAGAAATATGCCGGCAGGGATGCGGCCATTCATTGTTCCAAGATCTTCCAGATTGAAATAGAGCGGAATAGCCAGTCCCCATTTATGATCTTTAATCCGCAAAAAGAACACGAAGATGAACTCATAAAAAGAGCTCAGGTTTTTATTGAGAATAATTATAGTGACCGCATCACCGTAGATGAACTGGCATCTAAGCTCGCCATCAGCAGGCGAAACCTGGAACGCAGATTTAAAAAGGTTACATACAACTCAATTGTTGAATACATACAAAGGGTGCGTGTAGAAGCCGCCAAAGTGACTCTTGAAAGAAACCGCGAGAATGTGAATGAGGCCATGTACAAATCGGGTTATACGGATAGTAAAGCATTCAGAACTACCTTCCGGAAGTTCACCGGTCTTTCACCATTACAGTACCGGAATAAATACAGCCAGATGCATACAGAAAAGATGCAGGAAGTATAGCGGCCATTCTCATTTATTTTTGTTGTTGCAGTGAACCAATTAAAATGTTTCAGCATTAATAAATGAATCTGTTACAAGTTGAGAATGTCAGCAGGGTAGAAGGTGGAAATTTAGTTTTAAAGGATGTGTCTTTCACCCAGGGTGCAGGAAGCAGGTTTGCTGTGGCCGGAGCTACCGGTTCTGGTAAAACAACCCTATTTAAGATAATAGGAGGTTTAGTCGCTCCCACCAGAGGCCAGGTTTTATTTAATGGCAAAAGAGTATTGTCACCACAAGAACGTTTAATACCCGGCGAACCGGGTATTGCTTTCTTGTCGCAGGAGTTTGAACTCCGCCATCATTACCATGTAGAAGAGATATTGGAAATGGCGTGCAAAATTGCTGCTGCAGAAGCTATTGAGGTTTACCAGATCTGCCGGGTAAGTCATCTTCTGAAAAGATGGTCGCATGAGTTGTCTGGTGGAGAAAGACAAAGAGTAGCACTAGCGAGGTTGCTGGTTATGGCTCCTCAGATATTGCTGCTGGATGAGCCTTATTCCAACCTGGATAGTATTCATAAAGCACTAATGAAAAAGGTATTGCATGATATTAGTGAACAACTCGGGATGACTTGTTTAATGGTGTCGCACGATGCTGCAGATGTATTATCATGGGCTGACGAAATAGTAGTATTGCAGAATGGAATAGTAGTACAGCATGGAACTCCTCAAGAG
>JBLNAY010000296.1:0-3128 GCA_050259715.1 Candidatus Dadabacteria bacterium | reverse complement strand
AGTTCACCAATAACTTAACCTGGTTTAAAATATGGTTATAGCCATTAAAGGCTTCGGTTGGTACTCTTTTGCGTATCAACACATTCCTGTTTTCATCTAAAACAGCGCACTCTATTTTAGTGCCTCCAAGATCGATGCCCCAATGAGTCATTGTATGAAATATTATTAAGGAAACAAATTACAATGCAGGTGACAAATGGGTAAAGATTTTCTTCTATATCCATGAATATTTTGCTTTTTTGCGGAGTAATTGCAATAGTAACAGGTATGTCCTAGAGTTCAAATTATTGAAGGCAAGCTAATAACAACTTAAATATTGAAAACTCCTGCAGCAAGCGTATGCAGGTGAATGAAGGCTGGTACTTTTAGATAAATCGCATATATGGGCTCAATAAGTTAACTCGGATGCAATTAGTGATTTCTATTTTACCTGAACTGATAATCTATTTTATTGAGCTTTCTTTACCTTAACTGCATTTGCACCCCTTGGTCCCATCTCTACTTCAAAGCTTACTTTATTGTTTTCTTTTATGGGCTCCAATAATGCATTTACATGAACAAAAACACTTTCACCTGTTTTCATATCTTTTATAAAACCAAATCCTTTTGATTCGTTAAAGAAGCTTACAATACCAATACGTTCCGCTTCTTCCTCTTCCATGTCCTCTTGTTTCGGGACTCCTAATGGTACATCTTCGAGGTTATAAACTCTTTTCTTACTTGGATCAGGAGGAGTAGATGAAATATTGCCATTCTCATCGATGTATGCCATCATTTCATCAAGGGATTTTCCCTTCTTCGCATTTGCCTTACGTTCCTCCATTTTTTCCTGTTTCTCCTGCCGTTGTTTTGCCTTCTTTTTTTCTTTTTCTTTTTTACCGAATGTTTCTTTCGATTTCGCCATTAATAGTGTTTTTGAGCATGTAAAGGTCGGATTTTTGGTACTATTATAAGCTTAAAGTTTTGTACGATGACCTAAATCACTGTGAAATGAGATATTGCCAGAAGTTTATAAGTACGATAGTAACGTTCGTAATTTCATAATATGAATGAAGTTGTTATCGTTACGGCGGCAGATATGGAGAGTAGATTTTATGATTTGTTGGTTAAATATGGATTCCATGAACCAAAGGCGCGCTCCTGTGCTGAGATCTTCACCAGCAACAGTGTGGATGGTGTATATACACATGGCGTGAACCGGTTTTCAAAATTTATCCAATATGTTTCAGATGGCGTCATCAACAGAAATGCAGAACCTGTGTTGAAGAACCGATTTGGAGCCATTGAACAATGGGACGGGAATTTCGGAGCCGGTCCGTTAAACGCTGTTCATTGCACTGAAAGAGCAATGGAACTGGCTCGTTCTTTCGGCATTGGGGCTATTACGCTTTCTAACAATAACCATTGGATGAGAGGTGGGTATTATGGTTGGCAGGCTGCCAAAAAAGGATTTATTCTGATAGCCTGGACTAACACTATAGCCTGTATGCCCGCGTGGCAGGCAATTGATCATCATTTGGGAAACAATCCACTGGTAATCGCAATACCATACAAGGATTCAGCTATAGTTCTTGACATGGCTATGTCGCAATTTTCTTATGGCAGCCTTGTTTCTGCTAAAATGAAGGGTGAAACTTTACCTGTACCGGGAGGTTATGACGAGATGGGCAAACCATCCACAAACCCTGCTGCTGTATTAGATACAGAACGGGTTATACCAGCTGGGTTCTGGAAAGGTGCCGGGATGGCTCTTTTACTTGATATACTCACATCGGTGCTTTCAGGAGGAATGTCCACCGCTGAAATCACAGCAACAGGAAAGGAATATTCTTCCCAGGTGTTTATTGCACTGGACCCAGGACATTTCTCTGAGTCCTCAACTATTAATAAGATAATCAATAGGATCCTTGAAGATTATCATAAATCAAAAGCCTTTGAGGCCGGTAAAAGTGTACAACATCCGGGAGAGAGGGTTATTAAAAACAGGAAAAAGAACCTGGAAAGCGGTATTCCCGTCCCAAAAAAGGTCTGGGAGAAGATTCTGAGTCTCTAAAAAATACCGGTTCAAATCGCCTGGAAATAAAGTTTGGACAACGTAAGAGAATTTACGCCAAATCCTTATCAGTACTGCATTACATATGTTTTTATTGAGTTTAGGCACTGTAAAAAAGCCTTCATTTTGTTTTATCATTACAACTATTGGAGGATACTTTTGTACTGAACGAACATCAAACCATCGATAATAACTTTTTCATATAGCAAGCAATCGTTAGTACGTCCGCTGTTTCAACAGTGGACTTTTTTTTTGTTATCGCGGAAGAATATAATTGATCTTAGTGTCTATAATCTTAGGTGATTAAAACTGTTTTATGCTTGATTTACTAAAGCAACCCTGGGCTCCTTATGTAGGAGGTATTTTAATTGGCTTGATGGTACCTGCTCTCCTTATTGCAGGAAATAAGAGCCTTGGAGTCTCCTCAGCTCTGCGCCATGTTTGTGCCGCCTGTATTCCCTTTAATGTTTCCTTTCTTAACTATGACTGGAAGAAAGAAAAATGGAGCCTTTTTTTTGCTGCAGGTATTGTATTGGGAGGATTCTTGGGAGGATATCTCTTTGCGGATCCCAATCCTCAACAGATTAGTGCACATACAGTAGCTGTCTTAAACCAGGATGGAGTTCCTTTCAATAAAGGCTTTTTACCGCACCAGCTTTTCAACTGGTCTTATTTATTTACCCTTCCCGGTTTCCTGATCATTGTAGTGGGAGGATTCCTCGTTGGCTTTGGAACCCGTTATGCAGGCGGGTGTACTTCTGGCCATGGTATTATGGGTTTATCTACTCTACAATGGCCTTCGTTAATAGCCGTATGCTCGTTTTTTGCTTCGGGTATCCTCTCTGCCAAATACCTGTTACCTCTCGTATTAAACCTGCACAGATGAAAAATCTTAGATATTTATCATTGGGAACTCTTTTTGGATTTATCCTCTGCAAAGTGCAGGCAGTATCATGGTGGCGAATGCAGGAAATGTTCCGTTTTGACGCTCCTTTCATGTACATCTTATTTGCAACAGCAATTCCGACAGGGATGATCTCTGTTTTCTTAATTAAGAAATTTGGAATTAAGACTC
>JBLNAY010000295.1:0-9661 GCA_050259715.1 Candidatus Dadabacteria bacterium | reverse complement strand
TATACAAGGGGAAGCACAGGCTCATTACTTGAATGTGCAAAAGCAGTTGCCGGTTCAAAACTGATTCCTGATCCTTTAACACTAAAAGGTATGTTGGAGGAATGATTATATTTCAATGGTTCGGCAATATCCAACCCGGTACCTGCATCCTCGTTATCCCGTAATGGACCCGGTAATGTATTCCGGACAGAGGCTGTGCCGACATTAGTGACTGTTACGGTTTCAATACCATGACCTTTACTGTCTATATCTAACCTGATTTTATCTCCAACTGAAATATTAGCCACGGAAGAAACCTTGATGTTCCTATCGCCGGGTTTTGCATCTTTTGAAAGGTAGGCCTGTGTACCTGGTTTGCCGACATTGGTGATTGTAACTACTTCATACTTTTCTATACCCTGGGCAACAGTTGGATAAGTTGCTCCATAACCTATAGCCATCTTCTGACCGACCTGGAAACCGGATACGCTGGTTACAGGTATGTTGGTTGATCCTTTTGGAATTGTAATTACCGGTCCTTCCGGAAGTGGTTGCCAAATTGTTGTAGGACTGCCAGGTTCTGGACCCCGGAAGAAACCTGGTCTTGCCTGAGGTACTGATTCTGGTGCCGGAGGATTAACAATGCCGGTAATTCTGCGGCTTTCTACATTTGAACCGCTACCGATTTCAATTCTGTCACCGACTGTCATGCCTGCAGTACTTCTTACGTAGATAGAAGATTCCCCGCTTTTTGCTGCAACTGCCAATCCTGAATTAGACATGCCGAGCAAATAGAAGCTATGTGGACCCAGCTTTGTACTTGCCGGAATCTTCACAGAGGAAAATATGGGCAACTGCGTGGGATGATGAACCAACGTCCAACCTGAAATATCAACATTAGCATCTCCTGCATTATATAGTTCGATAAATGAGTTGCTTGAATTTTCAGCAGAACCATCGCTTATCCGGAACTCATTTATTTTGACAGGGCTAACATTTCGTACCTTCTCAACCGTGGTTTCAGTCTGCGGCCGGCCTGTAGCCCAGTTTGTCCATGTGGCTCTACCAACAAGATCACCGTTGAAAGCTCGTAAACCGGAGGTGATTGTAAACGTTGCGTTTACGCTTTCACCCGGGGCAATCGGGTTGGCAAACCTCTTTGATGTTTCAGAGGAGTTTAATACGGTGGCTTTCCATCCGGCAGGTGAGGAAAGGCTTAAGCTTAGATTTTTTACCGGTGACCCGGTAGTATTGGTGAATGTAATAGTTGAATTTTGAGTAGATGCAGGAGAGAAGGTCTGTAATCCAGGTGGCATATCCGTTGCGTTTGCCGGTGCGAGGCTCAAACGTTCAACATCATACCTTGCAGCTAAAACATTAGCCTGGATTCTTTCATTAGTTTCTTTTGTAGGAAAAGTCCCTCCAACCGTCATGGCACCTTCATAGAAAGTACCCTGGGAACCGACGCTGTTGTCACCACCATTACCTAATAAAATAGCTCCCTGCTTGCGCATAGGGTCATAGCTCTTTCTATCATTGTTAATGCGGGGTCCATCATACATGATGTGAAGTCCTCCTTGTTGTGCATCACCGCCCATTGATCTCCAGTGGTGTGGTTCTCCATCAGCCATAGCCGTTACGAAGCGCCAGTTAATACTCGGAAGGTCTGCACAATACTTGTCGTTAGGATTAGGATTGACGCAACCTACAAGATTGTTTTCCTGGTCAGTCATCACCCAGGGTCCCGGAGCCTGTCCATGATACCACGCTGTTGCATTGCCATAATAGGTAGTTTCCATCGTGCCGTCACCATCATCGCGACTGTCTGTCTCAGCGTTACCATAATCATAACAGCAGCCGGAGTTATAGTGATGACCATTTACAACCCAATACTGGCCTTCTGCCTGGTCGTCAACTGCCGTGCCTTTGGCATCATTCCAGCGAAGACCCATACCGGGTTCTATGAAAACCCCATACACCTTATGCCCCATCATGGTAACAGGAGCCATATCGGCAACAGGAAGGTTGTTAAACCCGCCCATTGACGGACCGCTAAATCCACCACGTGGTGCCTGCACCAGGTGATTCTTATTTCCTGACTGGTCATATAATTTGGTGATCCAACAATAAGTATTCGCACAGAAAGCATCCTGTGCTGTTGCATCGGCATATCCACCCGGGTCGTTGACACTTGCCGGCACTACACCTATGTCCAGTGTCTTGCCGTCTGACTGGCGCATTACCTGGTAAAGGGGACCATTATAGGAGGCATACAACGCACGTGTGCTACTGTGCGCTGCAGCACATGGCGTACCTCCGGCTGCATAAATATCACAAGGAGCTTCTGGCCGGGGTGGAACCAGATTCTTTCCGCCTTTTGTCATTGCAATCATCATTACTATTACTGGTAATAGTAATACAAACACCAAAAGGACCAGGAGACGACTTTTACTTTTCATGATGCTATATGGGGATTTAGAAGTTCAAATTCAAATATGATAAAATGAGGCTTTAACCTGGCGGGCTTGCCGTTTACAACTACTGGTGAATCAGAAAACTCTTTGGTAATATTCACCCCAGTCACCCGGTAGGAAACTGGAGGAAAAGGAGATAGCAAGTCAGCCTGGAATGGATTGATCATATCAATCGTTATACAACATCTAAAATAATAAATGTTAAATCAACATTTATTATTTTTTTCGGAGAATTTGAGTCTCCCTATTTATCTGTTCGGAAAGGAGAAGCAGGAAGACCTTCCTTATTATACAAATTCGGATTAACAGGGTTATCCGCCCACGCATAACGAACATACACCGGGCTGGCTATATCATCATTCCAAACGATAACTTTATTGCCTTCAATTTTTGCCTTCGCCCACACGAATTTTTTATCGCTCCCTGCAATAGCGAACTCTGAAAGTTCTTCGCCATCATTGGTGATAAGACCACTCCCGGTATGGCTGAATGAAATAACTATTTTATTTCCCTCTATTGTTGATGACTGGTAAAGGGGGCCTGAGTAAACAACATCCTTATCTCCGTAAGCTATATTTTCAGCCGCTAATGCAAGCCTGTCTCCAACATCTTTTTTGCGGTCAGGGTGAATGTCATTCCACTCACCAAGATCAATTGCTACTGCCATAGCCGTATTAGGAATGGATAAAGATTTTAATTGTGCTTCCCTGAATTGTGCCCACTGGCTTTCTGAAGGCAGGTAACTCATCTCCATGAATCCGGGAAGCTGCACGTATAAGAAAGGTGCATTTAAATTATTCCATCTCCTTCTCCAGTCTTCTATCATTGCAGGCTGCAGCTTCGCATATTCATCGGCTCTGCCGGTGTTTGATTCACCCTGGTACCATAGGAAGCCTTTGATGGAGTAATTCGTTATTGGATTAATCATTGAATTAAATAATGCTGTAGGTTGATTCTGCAAGGCAATACCTCCACCGCCTCCAAATCCTCTTTGTGGTATATTCACCTGCCCAACTTTGTACTGCCAGTATCCTTTCAGATCAACGGTATCATTACCGGCAATGAGTTGGTAGGGCTTATCAGGCACAAATCCACCCTTTCCTGAATTATTTATCACACGCACTACAAATAAATTTTTACCGGCTTTCAATAGCCCCGCAGGCACTGTGTATCTTCTTTGCGGATACATGTAAGTAGTATTGCCAACCAGTTTACCATTAATATAAAAAAAGTCGGCATCCACTATTCTACCAAGAAAAACCTTGGCAGGCGTATTGATCATGGAAGCAGGAACATCAATTTCTCTCCTGTACCATACCACACCATCCAGGTCACGTATTCCCTGGTCTTCCCAATATCCCGGAATATTTATATTGCGCCATCCTTTGGGAGTGTAAGAAGGATCAAACCAGGGCTTTGTTCCGGTGAGGCCCTTGTCTTCCTGCCGTACAGGCCTGTTAAATGAACTTATTCTCCTGCTGAAACTATTAATGTAAGCAGTGTCTTTATTTTTCTGTATTGTGGTAAGAATGTTGGGGAACTCTTTAAAGCTTTCTTCACTCATCCACGCTTCTATAGGAGTGCCGCCCCAACTTGCATTAATCAATCCCATAGGTACATGATACTTTTGATAAAGATCTTTGGCAAAGAAATAGGCAACTGCAGAAAAATCTCCTACATCTGCTGGATTGGCACTCTTCCAATAACCTCCCGGTAAATCTTCCTGCGGAGCCTGCACATTAGTAACATTAGGTATCCAGAAATGTCTGATCTCCGGATAATTTGCATTAGCCACTTCGTCAGCATACCGCACCGCATGCAAAGACATTTGGTGCACCATATTTGACTGGCCGCTACACAGCCATACATCACCAATCAAGATTTCCTTTAGTGTGATGTGGTTACTTCCATCGATCTTCATTGTGTATGGGCCACCAGCTTTCATCGCCGGAAGTTCCATCTTCCATTTACCACTCGCATCAGTGGTAGTGCTGAAGCTTTTTTTATTGAAAGTGATTTTCACTTTTTCTCCCGCTGTAGCCCATCCCCAGACCTTCAGCCTGGTGTCTCTCTGCATAACCATGCTATCTCTTATCAATCGTGGCAACCTGATTTCAGCGAAGGAATTAAAATAAAAAAGTAAAAAGCTTAGTACTGCAATAGTTCTCATCTTCATAACTGTAAATTGAATATACGGAGTGTGCAATTCAATAGTACAGATTCTTTTTCAATTGAAGGGTAACCTTAACCCGGTTAACGAGTTATGGGAGAATGGAATTTTTTACATTCATCTTTAGAAATGAATGTAATCCATAATAATAAACGGCCCTTAACCTTATTCAGCCAATTACACAAAGGAAAAGATGAAATGCTCCGATTAAATCACCCGTACACATTTACCGGCCTTAAGCAATGAACCGGCATGTTGCACTTTATGTTGAGAAACGATAACCATTTTTATAGTTGCATCTTCTACCAGTTCCTTTACATCATAAACCAGTTCAGCGGAAGGGTATTTATGCCGCACTGCATCTTCCGATTCATTATCATCAATTAATACTTTACTTACCTGGAACTTGTTGGTGTTTGTAAAAATATAATTATCAAACGCCTTGTGACCTACAACAGCAATCTTCTTCATATTGGAAGTTGAATTAAAGAACAGCTAAATTATATTTCCTGTAAAAGAATGAAAACAACACTACCTCATCTAACGGCATGATTTCGACCAGCCCTCAAAAAGAAAGGATGTATTACACACTGACATCGGCATAACAGTGGTAATCCGCGTTAAAGACATTTCGTTTGGGCATTGTTGAATATCTGAAAACTGCATCAGATTTCTACTACTTCGTAAAGTGATTTTTGTTATTCCTGTAAATGAGCAAAATCAGTAAGAAAGGTACTTCGAGGTCATGTTCAACACATAGAAGGGCCTCTATATTTGAATCTCTCAATAATAAGCAAGATTAGTATGCCGGGCGAGGTTTTAACCTTGCCTTTTTTATTTACAGGACAGGCTAGCTGAAAATAAGGCGTAACAAAAATGTTAACGGGTTATCTAAGGATTAGAATTTTAAACTTTAAAGTTTACTTTCATCCTGCGAGTTTTACTATAACTGTCTCAAGCAAAACCAACGGGCGAAGTTTTCACTTCGCCTTCTTTATTTGTAAAGACCTGCTGTGGGCAAATACACTAACTCCCATCATCACCAGGCTCTTCAATGCTTATCTCGCTGAGTGATAATTGGTATTGCAATTCCTTCAACTCCTTATAAATTTTCATAAGCTCAGGATAAGGCCTTCCTTCTTCCGCTGCAGATTCTATGGCTACAGTTTTTTCTTTTATAAGTTGTTTCAGTTCTTCCTTGTCCATATTCTCACGGGATTTTAGAATCATGGAGAGCATCAAAAACCATTCCCGTGGAAGGTTCATTTATCCTCCTTAACTTTATATACAATCCCTTCAAGGGATCTCCACAACTTCAATATACCTTGAAAAATATCACCGGATGAGTGAGTAGTTCTATGAATTCCTTTATAGAAGTACTATGAAGTATTTGCTCCTATTACTGTTACCTCTTGCCGTCCAGGCGCAACCGGTCACCTATGGGCTTCCTCTTTATCATGGGTCGGTGGTTTACAGGGAGGTGGTAACATTAAACGGGCTCACGGGGGAAGAGATTTATAACAGGACCAGGATGATGGCAAATGAAAGATTCAAAAACATCAGTGAAATTATGTTTGCCAAAAAACAGGATGGGAAGATCACCGGCAACGGTAGTTTGGATATTAATTTCAGGGGTGAGATCGCTAACCTTATTTTCAGGGTTCACTTACAGGTCAGGGATACAAAATACCTTCTTACCATAGACAATATTGAACTGGTAACCTACTACGGAAATGAAGCCTATCATACCCGTATTGAAGAACAATTACTATTCGCACATGAAAAACGAATGCAAAGTACTATCGGCTATTTAACAATGGAAGATGCATTAATAAAAAATCAAATCCGGTTGATAAAAGAAGATATTGCAAAACCAAGAGAGATTGTAAGTCAGTAGCTTACGCCGGGATGATACTTTAAGCAAAACTTTATAATCAGAAAATTGATGTATCCAACTATTTATGTTCTACAGTTGAAGACCTTGCGAGGAATATAGTCATAGCCAACAATACCCATGAAATAAATGGGATTACCAAAAACGCAAAAGCTGTTTTAGAAGATAGCACTATCACTCTACTATAAAACAAAATGGAAACAACTTCCGAAAAAAGCACAAGAGCGTAGAATATATATCTAATCTTCAATACCCACCTGCCCGACGTCAGGATTGTGAATATATATGCAACAAATGGAGACACCACCCATACTATAAAGGCTGCTATCAGCAGGTGAGAAGGATTTTGCCGACCCATATAAATGGTTAGCCATACTGAAGCAATCGCTCCGGCAATTGCGGCAATGAGAATAAAAATCCGCAATCTTTCTGCAGTTTTCTGTTGACTGACATTCATTACATTGAAGTTACTCATGTTTATAAAATCCGTGGTTGATAAAAGCTTTATGCAGTAAAGGATACATAAGTTATTAACGTTAAAGCACATCTTATGAACAGCTGCTTGTGCGGAACTTTAATCACTAAATCATCTGCAAATTTTGCTTTTAAGTTTAACATTGCTCTCTTCTTTTCCAAACCCGTTGAGAAACCCTTTTAAACCAAAATCAAACATAACTGATCATGAAAAAGGACTACGATGCCGTTGCTTACTGGGGAATCATTAGCCTTATCGTTTTATTTATGGGTTATATGTACTTAACGTGTTGATGTTATTTCATTTTGATATTTTCCACTTTTCTCTTCAAAGACAAGTGGAGGAAAAGTTGAAGGAC
Organism: Candidatus Dadabacteria bacterium; assembly: GCA_050259715.1. Taxonomy (GTDB): domain Bacteria; phylum Bacteroidota; class Bacteroidia; order Chitinophagales; family Chitinophagaceae; genus Flavisolibacter. The sequence continues at coordinate 2,311 of JBLNAY010000295.1, read as the reverse complement.
GGTGCAATGCTCCGCTGCACGTCCGGGCCCACGCACAACTGGCAGACTTTACAATAACAGTGATTACTATTCCTCAGTCTTTCATAATTGGGAAACTTCACTTCACCTGGCAGGCTATTAAGTATTCAGTCGGAACAAGGTGTGAAATACTACAGGCGCTGTATTGATGACAATATCTTTTATTGTGTTTTGGTGTCATCGAATCTTCGAGTTCTGCTTTCAGTCTTTTTTCAAGAGCCCTCAACTAAACGCAGAATAAGGCGCTGAAAGTTTTCCCTGTTGTGATACAACAACACCTGGAACAATTTATTTGCGCCTTACGCCTGCAGTCCGGAGGAGCATCGCGACGTGCTCGATGCTTTTGTAACTTTTCGTATCAAGGGGAAAAGTTAAAAGAGAATTATTCGCGTGGCACTATGCTGATTGCAGCACCACCACCTTTAGCTAAATGCAATTCAATGAGCGACTCGCTATTTACGGATCGTGTTTCAATGTTATAAGTCTCGGGGTTAGTAAGCCAGTCTGCATCATCAGCATCCCTGTAAATAGTGGCCGTATAACTTTTCCCCTTTCTAAGAAAACGGAGAGGAATAGACGCAGACCGGCTGTTTTCATCTGTGATCGCACCAATGAACCAATTGTCCCTGCCTTTCTCTTTTCTTGCTATAGTGATATAATCCCCCGGCTCAGCCTCTAATACCTTTGAGTCATCCCAATCCACCGGCACATCCTGTATAAACCGGAAAGCATCAAGATGTGCTGCATAATTCTCAGGAAGATCAGCGGCCATCTGCAATGGACTGTACATGGTGACGTAGAGAGCCAGTTGTTTTGAGAGCGTTGTATGCATATGCCTCGCCGGTGCTGCAGGTGCATAATTGTTTAGCTTAAAAATGCCCGGTGTGTAGTCCATGGGGCCTCCCATTAATCGGGTAAACGGCAGGATGGTCTCGTGCTCCGGTGGACTCCCCTCAGCAAAGGCGTTGAATTCATTGCCTCTTGCGGCTTCAGAGGCTAACCAGTTAGGCCAGGTGCGTTGCAAGCCTGTAGGCCGCACGGGTTCGTGCATGTCAATCATGATCTTGTATTGCGCTGCTTTTTCTGCCGCACGCACATAGTGGTTCCCCATCCACTGACCATCATGATGTTCGCCAACAGGAATGATCTTGCCTACATAACCTGTTTTCACAGCTTTATATCCATACCTTTTCATCAGGCGAAAAGCAGTATCCATCCGTCGTTCATAATTACTGACGCTCGCCCCTGTTTCATTATGCATCACCAGGTCTACTCCTTTCAACTTTGCATAACGGGTAATCTCTTTTATGTCGAAGTCGGGATAAGGAGTAACAAAATCAAAGTTCTCTTCCTTGTGTATGCCATACCATTCCTCCCAGCCGGTATTCCATCCTTCTATTAGTAATCCCTTGATTCTATGGCGGGAAGCAAAATCAATGTACTTCTTTACATTGGCTGTATTGGCGGCGTGCTGACCATGAGGAATTAATTTGCCGGTTACGTCAAGAGTGTCCGGGTTATTAGAATAACTCCAGGTGCTTTTACCTGTTTGCATTTCCCACCACACTCCCATATACTTCATTGGCTTTATCCATGAAGTGTTTTGAATCCTGGAAGGTTCATTAAGATTCAATATCATTTTGGAAGCCAGTATATCAGTGGCTTTATCGCTGACAATGATTGTTCTCCATGGCGTATGAGCAGGAGTTCTCAAATAGGCCTTGTTACCTTCAGCATCCGGCACAAGCGCTGAAGTAAGGCTATGATTCTGACGGTCAACATGCAACTGCATGGAAGAATAGTTTACCAGTGCTGCTTCATGAATGTTGATGTATACTCCATCAGCCGTTTTCATCATTAACGGTGTTTGCACCGAATAAGGATCTGGCATATTCTGTGAGCGCTTTCCAACAGAGATCATTTGAATATTTGAAGCATCTACTTCGCCCAGTTTTGAAGTGGTATACAGGTATTCATTGGAATCATAATCACCGGGTATCCAGAAGGTCTTGTGATCATCGGTGAGGTTAAACTCTGTTTTTTCATCTGATATAACAAAGAACTTCAGGTTGGGTTGCAGCGGGAACTCATAACGGAAGCCAACTCCATCTTCAAAAACTCGGAAAACAATATTCATCAGAATGCCGAGTGACCTTCTTTGCTTAAGATGAATTGTAAATTGCTCATAGTGATTTCGTACCTGGTTCACTTCTCCCCACACCGGTCTCCATGTTTCATCCACCAGTTTTGAATCTGAATTAATGATTTCAAAATCCTGTTGAAGTATGGTAGT
>JBLNAY010000294.1:0-9627 GCA_050259715.1 Candidatus Dadabacteria bacterium | reverse complement strand
GGATGTTTTGAAACTTCAGAAATCACTACTCATCAAAGCCCGGTTTATACAAAATATGGTGTTATTCACTACTGTGTTCCTAATATACCTTCAGGTTTTGCACGTACTGCTTCGCAGGCTATCAGTAATGTATTGATGCCGCTATTGCTGGAAGCTGGTGAAGACGGTGGCTTTGAGTATATGGTATGGCACCAGGTTCATCTTCGTAGCGGAATATATATGTTCAAAGGAGCCCTTACGAATTTCTACCTCAGCGAACGGTTCAACCTTAAATACACAGATCTTAACCTGTTGATTGCCAGCCAGCGATAAGTTAAAGTGGTTCATCGTTAAAAACTAGCAAAAGAGGTTCACCTTATTTTGATTCATTTAGTATTTCTCTATATTCACAACCTAAACTAATTATCTATGGGAATTTTCAAAGCAGGAAATCCGGCATTCAATGAAAAGACTATAAGCCAGGTCATTGTCCATGATGGGCAGGAAGTAATGACTGTGGGTGGTGCAATGAAGAAGTTTGGTATTATGCTCATTATGCTTCTTGGAGCAGCTTCTTACACCTGGAGCTTATACTTTCAGAATTATAAAGTAATGCCCATTGCTATGGGTTCGGCTTTTGCTGGCTTCATTGTAGCCATGATCATCATCTTTAAGAAATCATGGTCACCTTACCTCGCATTAGGATATGCATTACTGGAGGGTCTTTTTCTCGGAGCTATTTCCGCTGTATTTGAGGATGCTTATGGTAAAGCAATGCCGGGCATCGTTTTACAGGCAGTGATGCTCACTTTTGGAGTTGCGATATCTATGTATGCACTTTATTATTTTAGGATATTACAAGCTACCGCTACCTTCAAAAAGGTAGTAATCGGAGCTACAATGGCTATAGCCCTGTTTTATGTTGTAGCTATGGTAATGAACCTTTTTGGTGCTCAAATGCCATACCTCCATTCAAACGGACTGGTTGGAATCGGTATCAGCATTTTTATTGTGGCAGTTGCCGCTTTAAACCTGATCATGGATTTTGACCTTATCGAACAAGGGGCTGCTCAAGGTGCACCTAAATACTTTGAGTGGTACAGTGCTTTTGGATTAATGGTCACCATTGTGTGGTTGTACCTGGAGATCCTGAGATTATTATCAAAGTTCGCTTCACGTAAATAGCTTACTTATTCATGCAATTAAAAAAGGCTGCTCGAAATAGCAGCCTTTTTATTTATTGACCACGATTATTCAGATTGAAGAATAGTGTCAATTTTCCTTATGTCATCATCTGAGAATTCTAAATGCTTTAAAGCCTGTACTGAATCTAACACCTGTTCAGGCCTGCTGGCTCCAATGATTACAGATGTCATGCGCCTGTCTTTGAGTATCCACCCTAAGGCCATTTGCGCCAATGATTGCCCGCGGCCTTCAGCAATGACACTCAACTCTCTGACTTTGGCAATTACTTCCTCAGTGATCCTGTTCGGTTCCAGGGCTCCATTACCCCTTGTACTTGCTGCACGCGAATCCGCTGGAATGCCATTCAGATATTTCTCCGTCAATATTCCCTGCTCCAGTGAAGAGAACGAAATACAGCCCACTCCCAACTCATCCAGAACATCTAATAATCCATTTTCAGGATTCCTGTCAAGCATGGAATAGCGAGGCTGATGTATAAGCAGGGGAGTGCCTAATGATTTCAAAACAGCATAAGCTTCTTTGGTTTCTTCAGGAGAATACCTTGATATTCCTACATAAAGTGCTTTTCCCTGCCTCACCATCAAGTCAAGGGTGCCCATTGTTTCTTCTATAGGCGTGTCGGGATCGGGGCGATGGTGGTAGAAGATATCTACATACTCAAGCCCTGTTCTTTTAAGACTTTGATCAAGGCTTGCCATTAAATATTTCTTTGAGCCAAAATCACCATAAGGACCCGGCCACATAGGCCACCCGGCTTTAGATGAAACAATGATCTCATCCCGGTATGGCCGCAGATCATCCTTCATCACTTTCCCGAAGGTTTCTTCTGCAGCTCCGGGTGGTGGACCATAGTTGTTAGCAAGATCGAAGTGAGTAATACCACTGTCAAAAGCAGTCCTGATTATATTTCTGCACTTGTCATAATCGTCAATAGCGCCGAAATTGTGCCATAAGCCTAAGGATAGAGCCGGGAGTTTTAATCCACTCCTTCCGCAACGGCGGTATTGCATGTTTGCATATCGTGAGGGTGAAGCCTGGTAATTCATAGCATGAAAATACTTCTAAACTGTTTATCCATTTACTGACGATGGTTAGTGTTATAAAAAAAGAATTTCAATACCTAACATACCCCCGATTATAATCAAATGGTAGCGTATAAAGAAAAAGCCGGGAAGACCCCGGCTCTGTAATTATGTAATAAAAATCAGTTTCTGAATTACACGTCTATCCTTGCATATTTTGCATGACTTTCTATAAACTCCCTGCGCGGGGCCACTTCATCACCCATCAACATGCTGAATATCCGATCTGCTTCTGCAGCGCTTTCAATGGTAACCTTTTTTAAGGTACGTGTTTCAGGATTCATAGTTGTCTCCCACAATTGCTCCGAGTTCATTTCTCCTAAACCTTTGTATCTCTGAATATGAACATTGCCTTCATTGCCATTAGCGAACTTTTCTACCAATAGCTTTCTCTGATCTTCATTATATGCGTATGCCTGTTCTTTACCCTTTTTAACCAGGTATAAAGGAGGCTGTGCTATGTATACATATTCCTGTTCAACCATTTCTTTCATATACCGATATACAAAAGTCAGGATTAAGGTTGCAATGTGACTTCCATCCACGTCGGCATCGGTCATGATGATCAGCTTGTGATAGCGGAGCTTTTGCAAATTCAGTCCCTTAGGATCATCAGGAGTACCAACAGTTACACCCAGGGCTGTGTACATATTCCTGATCTCTTCATTTTCATAGATCTTATGTTCCATTGCTTTTTCCACATTCAGGATCTTACCCCTGAGTGGAAGAATAGCCTGGAAGCTCCTGTCACGGCCTTGTTTAGCTGTACCACCTGCTGAATCTCCCTCCACCAGGTAGAGCTCACATTTTTCAGGATCTCTTTCAGAACAGTCGGCCAGTTTGCCGGGTAAACCCCCTCCGCTCAGCACACTCTTTCTTTGCACCATTTCGCGCGCTTTCTTCGCAGCTGCTCTTGCCTGGGCTGCAAGGATTACCTTTTGTATAATGTTCTTCGCTTCTCTTGGATTTTCTTCCAGGTAGGCTTCTATAACTTTGGAAACTGTAGTATCTACAATTCCCATTACTTCGTTATTACCAAGTTTAGTTTTTGTCTGACCTTCAAACTGTGGTTCAGGAACTTTTACCGAAATAATAGCGCTTAGCCCTTCCCGAAAGTCATCACCTTCAATACTCACCTTGGCTTTTTCAAACATGCCGTTCTTATCACCGTAGCTTTTGAATACGCGGGTGAGTGATCGCCGGAAGCCGGCAACGTGCGTACCACCTTCAATGGTGTTGATATTATTTACGTAAGAATAGATATGTTCGTTAAACCCGGAGTTGTAGGTCATTGCCACCTCTACCGCTACATTGTTTTTTTCATCCCGTCCTTCTACAAATAAAGGCTTTGGCAATAACGATTGCCGACCTGCATTTGAATCGAGCATTTCCACAAACTCCACTATACCACCTTCACTGTAGAAAGTTTTAGTATAGCTCAGACCTGCCTCCTCATCTTTATCACGCAAATCATTCAATGTGATGCGCAGTCCTTTATTCAGAAAGCTCAACTCGCGTAAACGGCTCTCCAGGATATCTTTATTATATTCAGTAGTGATGAAGATGGTATCATCCGGCCAGAAGTGAACCAGGGTGCCCGTCTTTTCTGTAACTCCTATTTCCCTCACATTATATTCAGGAATACCAATACGGTATTGTTGTTCAAATATTTTTCCTTCCCTGAAAACGGTAACGTGACATAGTTTACTTAATGCGTTAACGCAACTCACACCCACACCGTGCAGACCACCGGAAACCTTATAGCTATCCTTATCGAACTTACCACCGGCGTGTAGGACCGTCATCACAATCTCCAGTGCACTTCTACCTTCTTTGGTATTGATCCCGGTAGGAATACCACGTCCATCATCTTCCACTGAAACGGAATTGTCTTCATGGATGGTAACTAAAATGTTCTTACAATGACCGGCTAATGCTTCGTCAATGGAATTATCAACAACCTCGTAAACAAGGTGGTGTAAACCTTTAACACTGATATCACCAATGTACATCGCAGGGCGCTTACGCACTGCTTCCAAACCTTCTAAAACCTGGATACTATCAGCCCCATAGGATGGCATTATACCAGGTTGGGGAGTAGTAACTAACGTGTCTAAAATATCACTCATTTTATATGGGAAATTTAAAGCACCAAACGTGCTAAATATATTCGTGCAAATGTACTGAAAATAAGCCATTTTCATGGCGTTTCAGCGTTAAAGAAATGCCTGATTTTTAACTAAAACTGCCTTTAATGTGGATAAACTCAGTATGCGTTGACCATCACGGAAAAAATAGTCCAATTTTCGTATAGCCGGACGAGAAATAAGGCGTTCCGATGAAGGATGATTTTGTATTAGAAAGGTTGAGAATATAACCATTCTGAGGTAGGCTAAATCCGCTCCATGTGCATTAACTATTCATTGCCCGATAAAGGATCTTCCAGGTAAGGAGATAACTATTAAACAACTATTAGATAACTATTGAATAACTATTAGATAACTATTAATTGTTGTTTAATTGTTATTCAATAGTTATCTAATAGTTATCCGATTGTGATTGAATAGAATGAATGACTCATAGAAGTTCAATAGAAGTGTTATGCTTTATCAGAAGGAGAAAGTTCAGAATATGTAAATACAGGTGAAGGCAATCAAGAGAGCCATGACAGGATCACCAATAGATTTTTTGTGGAATTCTAACGAAGCAGGGCAGGTAAGAAAAGCAGGTGTTAAAAATTATCCTGTAAAAGTTGAAGTGAAATGGTGTTGGTAATGTGCAGGACACCTTTTTCGTTAACTGACTTCTCGGTGGGTATCAAATGTTTAATAACTTCCGGGATAGAGAAACTCAAAGTGCCGGTCGGAAGTAAAATCTGTATCTTTTCTTCGGAAGTATTTACCCTCACTTTGGAGGTCTCCTGTGTGTCTCCACGCACCGTGAGCAGGGCTGTAAAAGAAGTCCCTTTATGGTTGAGGAGTAAATTGAAAACTCTAGCCATAGCTGCAATCGTTGCGTACAAGATAAAAATAAGAATTTAATTGTAATAAAATATCTTATTCACTGGCTGAAAAGCAGGGTGGCATTGACTTACAGCAAACATAATGTAGGTGAAAAGGTATAAGAGTATTTTCTTATTTTAATGAGTTTTCATCATCATTTTTGAGACCTCTACTAACTTGTAAACCTTCTAATTCATTTGATCGCAATTGTGGTAAGATGGGCTCCCGATTAGGGCATAGTTGTACATTACTTTTCATCGCCCTTGAAGATTCATTTCGCAAATGAAGAAGTCTACGTTGCTATAGATTGTACAGAGATATCGTTAAAGGGAATTTACTTTTTCTGCAAGTAATTGCTTTACCAGTTCTTCGAGTTCCTGTAAGCGTTTTTCCATTTCAGGAAGATTCCTGATAATGGCCTGGCTTCTCAAAGCACTGGTATAGTCAAAGGCGGGCGAACCGGTTACCGTGGCATAGGGAGACTTAATGGATTTACTAACGCCGCTTTGAGCATTGATGCGTGCGCCGTCAGCGATTTGAATATGACCTACTAATCCCGCTTGTCCGCCAATCATAACGTTGTTGCCTATTTTGGTAGAGCCGCTGACGCCTACCTGTGCGGCTATTACAGTGCTGTTACCTACCTCCACATTATGAGCTATCTGGATCAGGTTATCCAACTTAGCCCCTGAATGGATGCAGGTTGATCCCATCGTGGCCCTGTCTATAGTGGAATTGGCACCTATTTCAACATCATCTTCAATCACCACATTCCCGATCTGAGGCACCTTTTTGAAAGAACCGTCAGCCTGGGGAGCGAATCCGAAACCATCAGAGCCTATGACGCTACCTGCATGGATGATCACATTATTGTGAAGAACACAGTCAAAGTAGATCTTTACACCGGGATGCACCAGGCAATTTTCACCAATATGAACATTATCGCCTATAAAGCAATTGGGAAATACTTTAGAGTTCTTACCTATAACAACATTGTCTCCTATATAACTAAATGCGCCCACATACACATCTTCAGCCAGTTTCGCCGAAGGAGAAATAAAGCTTGGTTGTTGAATGCCATGAAGATGCTGGGTTACCATTTGCTTATAAGTGCTCAAAAGGTGTGCAAATCCTGAATAGGCATCTTTAACCCGTATTAATGTGGGAATGACATGATTCTTTAATTCAAAATCTTCATTTATTATAGCGATGGAAGCTCTGGTAGTATAAATGAATTCCTCGTATTTGGGATTTGCCAAAAAAGTAAGTTGCCCCTCTTCTGCGTCTTCTATTTTACCAAAAGAAGAAACCGCCGCGTTAGCGTTTCCTTCAATTCTCCCGTTTAACAATGTTGAGATCTGGGCGGCCGTAAACTGCATAAACTAAAGTCAAAGCGTCAAAATAGTGAAAAATCGAATGCTCCAAATTGAATACCGTCAAAAAGACCAAACGAACCGATGAGTCTAATATTTTACTCTTTTGGCTTTATGACTTTATTTTGGGAAACAAAGGTAGTATTTTTTAACAGGGGAGGCGAGTTGTTGGTGAATCAAAGCATTATCAACCCTGGATATATCTGAGACAGATCCATCTTTATATAAAATGTTAATATGTTCATCCGATGGATCATAAGTAGTGTTAACTGCCTCGCCTGTAAATACAAAATAGGCGGCATCCTGCTCACTAATATTGAATTTCCCTGCCCATTCCTTTCTGAGAGCCTCTACTAAACCAGCCTTGAAAGGTTCTGCCTGGAACTTAATCTTCAGCAACTTCCTGTCTATTAATCCCTTAGATAATTTGCTGATCACCAGATCGGGATGACTACACCAGTTTTTCAGGGTGCAGGTAATGTCTGTATCATCCAATTGACAAAAGCGCTCCAGGTGTTTTCGGAAATTGTCCCCGGGACTGAACTCCTTTAAGAAGAAATTCAGATTTGGAGTCGCAGTAGGCAGATCTTCGCCCCGGCTGATTAGTTCATTGGCACGGTCGATGAGGTTGATTAACATCTTTTCAGCCACCAATACAGTTTTATGCAGGTATACCTGCCAGTACATCAGCCGCCGGGCAACCAGGAACTTCTCAACAGAATAGATGGCTTTTTCTTCCACCATCAGTTCACCATCATGAACTACCAACATTTTAAGAATCCGGTCATACCCGATTACTCCTTCTGAGACACCCGTAAAAAAGCTGTCCCTTGTGAGGTAATCCATTCTGTCAACATCCAGTTGCCCTGATAAAAGTTGGTGTAAAAACTGTTTGGGATAGCGATTATTAAATATGTCTATGGCTATTGAGAGTTGTCCATTTAGTTGTTCATTCAATAATTCCAGTATCAGTGAGGATATTTCCTCATGATCGACTCCTTTGATGAGTTTTTTTTCAAGTGCATGCGAAAAGGGACCATGCCCAATATCATGAAGTAGAATAGCGACTTTGGCTCCAAGTTCCTCTTCCTTAGTTATTTCGACTCCCTTAGATTTTAATTCATTTAGTGCGAGGCCCATCAGGTGGTAAGCTCCCAGCGAGTGATGCAGTCGTGAATGAACAGCACCCGGGTACACCAGCAAGGCGAAAGCCATCTGGTGAATCCTACGCAATCTCTGGTAATAAGGATGCTGAATAATTTCAAATACCAGGGGATCATCAATTGTTATGAAACCATGTACGGGATCATTAATAATCTTGCGGCGATACGGCATGCAGAAAGACTTAAAATTCGTTCAAAAGTAAGTCATGAAGTTTTCTTCCGGGATGTTTGTCGTACTATGTTGCTAACTTACAGCCCTTAACCATTTAACAGAAACCTGAAATATATACAATGAGTCTAGCAAAAATTTTATGGGTAGATGATGAAATAGAGAGCCTTCGTTCACAAAAGATATTCCTGGAAAATAAAGGGTATGAAGTACAGACGCTGACCAATGGTTTTGATGCTATTGATTACGTTAAGGATAATATTGTTGATGTAGTGCTGCTTGATGAAACAATGCCAGGAATTACAGGCTTGGAGACCCTTTCAAAGATCAAAGAGGTTAACGGCCAGATACCTGTGGTACTGATCACAAAGAATGAAACGGAAAACCTGATGGATGATGCCATTGGGAGCCAGATATCGGATTACCTGATTAAACCCGTAAATCCCAACCAGGTACTGTTGTCGCTAAAGAAAATTATTGATAATAGGAGGTTAGTTGCAGAAAAAACTACAACAGCATACCAGCAGCAGTTCCGGAATTTATTCATGGCACTGAACTCTAATCCAAATCATAACGAATGGATGGGCATTTACAAAGAGCTGGTGCACTGGGAGCTAAGCCTACAAAGAAGTGATAGCCCCGAGATGCAGGAAGTATTTCAAACACAGAAGAATGAAGCCAATACCGAGTTCTTTAAATTCATCTCTCGTAATTATGCTTCCTGGGTGAAGGAGAAGGCGACTGACAAGCCGGTGATGTCTCATACTTTGATCAGGGAGAAGGTATTGCCGAATGTGGAGAAGGGAGTGCCTACTTTTTTCGTGCTGATTGACAATCTCCGTTTTGACCAATGGAGAACGATAATGCCAACGTTCCTTGAAAGTTTTCGCCTTGTGGAGGAGGATACTTTTTACAGCATATTACCAACGGCAACCCATTATGCGAGGAATGCCATTTTTACCGGGATGCTGCCGATAGATATAGAGAAGAAGTTTAACCAGGAATGGAAGAATGATGATGAAGAAGGTGGGAAGAACCTGTTTGAAGAAGAGTTCTTCAGGGCTCAGATGAAGAGCCTCGGCAAGTCGGATCTGCGGGTGTCTTATACTAAGGTGGTAAATAACCAGGCAGGGTTGGACCTTGTTTCTAACATACACAACTTCCTGGGGAATGATCTGAATGTAATTGTATACAACTTCGTCGATATGCTTTCCCATGCGAGAACTGAAATGGAGGTGCTGAAGGAATTGGCTGGAGATGAAGTAAGCTACAGAAGCATTACCGCTTCGTGGTTTGAGCACTCACCTTTACACCAGGCATTAAAGAAAGTTTGTGATAAGAACATAAAATTGATTCTAGCCACAGACCATGGTAGCGTGCGAGTGAAAACACCTTTGAAGGTAATTGGAGATAAGCAGACTACTACTAACCTTAGATATAAGCATGGAAGGAACCTGAATTATGATCCTAAAGAGGTCTTGGCATTCCGTGAACCGAAGGAAGCAGGATTGCCCACTCCCACAGTGAATTCTTCCTACATCTTTGCCGGTGAGGATGTATTTCTTTGCTACCCCAATAATTATAATCATTACGTAAATTATTACAGGAATACTTTCCAACACGGTGGAGTGAGCCTGGAGGAGATGATTGTAC
>JBLNAY010000293.1:0-18210 GCA_050259715.1 Candidatus Dadabacteria bacterium | reverse complement strand
GTTTAAAGGTTTAAGGGTTTAAAGGTTTAATGGTTGATTAGCCTAATGTTGAATTCTTGAATTTGGCTAAGAGTTACTACTATATCGCGGATCAGGCAACAGCGGCAGGACAGGCAGTCAGAGCACTCATCACCGCTTTCCTGTAATTTCTATAGATCTTCCATAGGCAGGCATCGGCAATACATAACTATTGAATAACTATTGAACAACTATTAGATAACTATTAGACCACTATTAATAGTTATCTAATAGTTATCTAATAGTTATCTGATTGTGGTCTAATAGTTATTAACTTCCATGCGAACACCAGGGTATAACCCCTGAATCAGGGTTTAAAAGAGTTGAATTGGAAATTCCAAGTTCAAGTTCTAAACCTGAATTCACCTCACCTTCGCAATGATCTGTGTAAAAGAATGGGGAGGAAATGAATAGACGATTGTATTCCCTTTAGCAATAGCTTCCTTCGTTACAGGAATATATTGTTGTTGTTTATCAAAAACAAAAGAAGCAGTCAGATCGGAAACTTCCATTTCACTTGCCATGGCTTTGCCGGCAAAGTCCCCGGAAGTATTCAAAATCTCCGCATTAATTGGTTTATCCTTATGGCGGTTTACCACATTAATAATCACAGATCCATTTTCTTTTGAATAAACTGAGCTTACATCGAGGTATGGGATTCCTTTATATTTACCGGCACTAAATGTATCACAGGCAACATAAGTATCAATAGCGCTGCCACGGCAATTGTTGGAGAATAATTTGAAGGTGTAAAACAAAGGTGATTTAAAAGTTCCTTTTTGCGGGTCATTGGATAACAAAGAAGTCATCATTGTGAAATTTCCCATCTTCACCACATCGGCATGACGAATAAAGGAATTTAATGATTGTGCTACCGGCAACACATTGAGAAAGCTTCTGCCGAAAGAGCCGTATTCATCCACTGAAATATAGATTGGGTTCTTCAAACCTTTTGCGGTGGATACCGATTCAATTTCGTTGGCTGTTAGTTTGATCTTTTCTTCAAAGTCCTTTGCACTCGCTCCCATATAAGTATAATAATCAGGCGAATTTTCCCAATAGCGGTGAATCGAAAGATAATCGATCTTATCCCCAATTCCAGTCAGCACTTTGTGATTCCAGTCCAACCAGGTATTTTGAGGTTCGTACCAGGAAGATCCTGAGGCGACCAATTTGATTGAGTTGTCAACTGATTTCATCGCTTTTGCAGCTTCTCTCGCAATCTCTACATAATCATCAGCATTTTTATGTCCCAGTTCCCATGGAAAGCCATCTACTTCATTGCCCAAATCCCATATTCTAACATTGTAAGGTTCCTTATGTCCATTTTTCGCACGTAAGTCGGAATAATAGGTACCTCCTTTGTAATTGCAGTATTCAACCCAATAAACAGCATCCATAATATTGGCAAGGCCCAGGTTTACGCAGACTATGTTTTCACTACCAATGGATTGATTGAGCTTCATCCATTCATCGGTTCCCACATGGTTATTATCTATACCTCCCCAGGCAAGATTAACACGAACAGGACGTTGTTCTTTAGGCCCAATACCATCCTGCCAGTTATAGCCACTTACAAAGTTTCCACCGGGCCAGCGCATATTGGAGATCTTCAGTTCTTTCATGGCATTTATGTAATCTTTCCTGAAGCCATTTTCATCAGCCAGCGGCGATGAAGGATTATACAAATTGCCATAGACGGTGTTCATCTTTGATGTATCCGGATTTCCTGATTTTCTATGGATAGGTTCCATAAAAACACCATAGATTTTAGGATCTATTTCACCTATTGGTCGCTCCACATCAATTTTAATTTTGGCAGTTTGCGCCAACAGGGAAACAGGAATAAGCAGTTGGAAGAGGAAGAGAGTTGTTTTCACATTTAATATTTTAGATTTAATATTTGCTGATTGCGCAGGACATAAGGCGACGTTCAATATTGAAAGACCTTAGCGAAAATTGCGTTTGCTCCACGTGTTTTGCGGTTAAATGGATTTCCCTTAACTACTCCGCAGCAATTCCAAATCCCAAATTACAAATCAGATTGTACCTCATTAACCAGTGTTCCAATTCCGTCAATAGAAATCCTGATTTCATCACCAGCCTTTAATGTAAAATCATGTTCAGGAACGATGCCGGTACCCGTCATAATAAGGCAGCCATGTGGAAAGGAACACTCCCGAAAAACAAATGACACCAGTTCTCCCGGTGTTCGTTTCATCTGGCTTATGGGAATGGTTCCTTCAAAAACAGTTGAACCGCCCCGGTTAATCTGGAGATGTATAATGGTGTTTTTGTCGAGGGGCTGCTCTGTTACATAAATACAAGGACCAAGGGCAGCACACGCATCATAAGTTTTTGCCTGTGGCAGGTATAAAGGATTTTCACCTTCAATGCTGCGACTGCTCATGTCATTCCCAATGGTATAGCCTACGATTTTACCTGATGAAGTAACTACGAGAGTTAATTCCGGTTCCGGCACATCCCAGGTAGAGTCTTTTCGAATTCTTACCTTTTGATTATGTCCAACAACACGATGGGGTGTAGATTTAAAAAACACTTCAGGTCTTTCTGCTTCATACACCCTTGCATAAAAATCACCGCCACCGGCATCTTTACTTTCCTCCTGCCGGCCTATCTTGCTTCGCAGGTAAGTGACTCCGCAAGCCCATAATTCCTGCTGGCTTCCAATCGGGGGCAGCAGTTCGTTTACCAGCTTGTTAGTTCCTGAAGCTGATTTCGTTATTATGGATTCTGCTTTTTGCAAAAGATGGTCATCATTGATAAATTCATCCCAGTTTTCGTTTTCCGACAGGTAGAATTTGTCTTTGTTTTCAATTACAACTCCTGCTTTAGTTTTGTAAATTTTCATATTCAGTTAGATAGGAAGTGTGATATTCTAAAATCTGTACTATTTTCTCATTTGTAATCGCAGCACCTGCATATTATTGGTAATATAAATTGTTTTTTCATCAGCGGAAAGGGAACAGTTGGAAGTGGGTTCAGGCAATTTCAGCCTTCCCAATAGTTTCCCCCTGCTGTTAAAGAAATAAAGGCCTCCCGGGCCTGATGCATACACGTTCCCCTTCCTGTCAATCTTCAGACCATCCGGCAATCCCGGGAGCTTCTTGTCATAACCGGCAGCACTGTAAAATATTTTTCCATTCACCAACGCATCTCCTTTCACGTCATACACATACCAGTTTGGCTTTTGCGGATCACTATTGGATATCAATAACCTCTTCTCACCTGGAAAGAAAGCGATGCCGTTGGGTCTGTGTAAGCTATCTATTAATAAAACGACTTCACCATTGTTTTTTACTTTATAAACACCATTAAACGGAATTTCCTTAGTAGGGTCATTATCATTTCGCTGGGGTAACCCATAAGGAGGATCGGTAAAAAAGAGTTCGCCTTTGCTGTTATAAGTGGCATCATTAGGACTGCTGAAGCGTTTGCCTTGATACAATGAGGCAAGAGTAACATAATGAGGTTTTGGTTTATTAAGCGGTGCATCCATCCTGCTCATTTTCCGGTCTCCGTCCTGGCAGAGTACCAGGTGGGTGCCCTTATCTAACAACAACCCATTGCTACCCATCTCACCCCCGCGTGGGACTGTGCCTGTATAACCGGAAGGTGTGAGATAAACTTGTTTTCCTTTTTGTGTGGTCCACTGGTAAATGGTGTTTTGCGGGACATCGGAGAACAAAAGCATTTGATATTTCTCAACCCAGAGCGGGCCTTCACTCCATTTAAACCCAGTAGCAATAATCTCCGCCTCTGCACCAGGGGAAACAATTTGATTAATGTTACTGTCATAGCGTTCTATATTGCCAATAAGAGTATAATGTATTTGGGCCTTGCAGCAGGTAGTGGCAATCAGTAGAATAGCTAATACTTTTTTCATCTCAAATAGGTCTGAATACTGTTCTTATGGTTCTAAAGCTTCTTAACCCACAACTAAAAACAGTAAACCGTAAACTATTAAAATCAATGTAAATCTCTTGTCACTTCGCTTCCGGAGCCTCCATTTAAAATATCAAGGTCAGCACCCAAATGAGCTTGTTGAACATGGTCAATGTAAAGTTTTACATACCCTCTTGACGCCATTGGGTCCGGAGCGGTCCAGGATTCTTTTCTTCTCATTAATTCTTCATCAGTTACATCTAAATGTAACCTTCTTTGCTCAACATCCAATTCAATCATGTCTCCATCCTTTACCAATGCCAATGTTCCACCAACAGCACTTTCTGGTGAAACGTGCAACACTACTGTACCTGCAGCCGTACCACTCATACGACCATCCGAAATACGTACCATGTCACGGATTCCTTTGTGTATCAGCTTTTCCGGTAGATCCACATTGCCCACTTCCGGCATACCGGGATAACCAACCGGCCCAACATTCTTTAAAACAATCACACAGTTTTCATCAATGTCTAAATTGGGATCATCAATTCTTAAATGATAATCTTCCATAGTTTCAAAAACCACAGCACGCCCACGGTGTTTCATCAATGCTTTTGTGGCTGCAGATGGCTTTATAACTGCTCCCTGCTCACATAAATTTCCTTTCAAAACGGCAATACCTGAATTCTCTTGTAAAGGGTTATCAATAGCCGCAATAACGTCCTGGTTATAACAAATGGGTTTCGTATTGTTTTCACCTAATGTTTTTCCATTCACAGTAATTGCATCATTGTACAGAAATTTCTTTAATTCTTTTATTACTACCGGCAATCCACCTGCATAAAAGAAATCCTCCATCAAATATTTTCCTGCCGGTTTCAAATTCACCAACAAAGGAATTTTACTGCCTATTGAATCAAAATCTTCCAACTTCAAAGGCACCCCAAGACGGCCGGCAATAGCTAACAAGTGAATAATTAAGTTTGTTGACCCCCCAACGGCTGCATTAACGATAATAGCGTTTGCCATTGCCTCTTTGGTTAGGATCTTTGAAAGCTTCATATCTTCTTTCACCATCTCCACAATGCGCCGACCGGATAGCTGAGCCATTACTTTTTTTCTTGAGTCAACTGCAGGAATAGCAGCAGCACCGGGTAGCGTTAGGCCCAGTGCTTCCACCATGCATGCCATTGTGGAAGCTGTGCCCATTGTCATACAATGGCCGGCACTACGGGCTACGCCAATTTCAGCTTCCAGTATATCCTCCTCTGTATAGTTTTCAACTAATGTTTTTTCTTTTACCATCCAGTTAAATGAGCCACTGCCTAAACACTCCCCTTTAAACCTGCCATTCAACATCGGTCCGCCGGGTACCACGATAGTAGGTAAATCAACACTGCAGGCACCCATGAGAGTTGATGGCGTTGTTTTGTCACAACCGGTTAATAACACTACACCATCAATGGGATTAGCCCGAATAGTTTCTTCCGTATCCATAGCGGCGAGGTTGCGAAATAACATCGTTGTAGGCCGCATAATGGTTTCACCCAACGAGGTAACAGGAAACTCTAAAGGGAAGCCACCCGCTTCGATGACTCCTTTTTTTACCACTTCGGCAAAATCCCGTAAATGCCCATTGCAAGGAGTCAATTCACTCCAGGTATTGCAAATGCCAATCACAGGTCTGCCCCTGAAATAATCATCCGGGTAGCCCTGGTTGCGCAGCCAGGAGCGATGCACAAATCCCATCTTATCACTCTTACCAAACCAATCTGCACTACGTAAAGTGGTATTTGAATTTATAGGTGAAATATTCTTTTCCATCAATTAGTTGTTGTGAACAATATTCCGTTTTGCTTGCACTTTAATTAATGATTAAGGTCTCTCCAGGCATATTTTTGGGTGACAGTGATCAGTGGCCGTGTTAACCAGCCTTAGAGAAATGGTTTTAAATTTTTGTAAAGGCAAAAGAGTAACCAGTAATTTAATTGCTATTCAAAAATTAAGGAATATCCCAGAATACCCGTGTAACCAAATCATCTTTGCCACCCATACTCGCTACTGCTGCCTGGTAATTTTCCGGATTGGCGGTCACTTCCCTGATTGGGTAAGCAAATCTGCGGATAAACCCTCCATTCAGGTTGTTGTTAAAACGGTTAGGGGAAAGAACCGGGTACCCGCTTCTTCTCCAATTTGACCAGGCTTCATATCCATTATTAAAACTGGCAATCCAATATTGTGTGTTAATTAGATTCAATGCATCTGCATTATTCCAGGCTACACCAGGCACCTGCAAGTACTGATCCTGAAGTGTTGTTGGAACTGCTTTTGGCTTTAAGGTGTTAGGGTAGAGATCATATTCATCCATTGATGCACGAACACCCTCTTCATAATATTGCTGTGCGGTCAGAGCACCAGCAGGAAGCCATCCCCTGTAAGCTGCTTCAGCTAAAAGCAACTTAGTTTGTGCATTTGTTATAATAGGCACAGGCGCAGTTGAATTGCCTGCCACATTAAAATTTATCTGTGAATAATCCTGTCCCTGTCCAACAGGAGGTCTATAGCCCGGATAGGTAGATATAGTGGCATCACTGTATCCCACAGGGAAACCAAACTGGCTCGCCATCGTTGTATCAGGGTTAGTATTGGAAGGAGCTTCGTTTTGTTTAGGAGTATACCTCGCTGATACATATTTTAACCGCGGGTCTGAGAACAGTTTTAGTTTGGTAACAAAGGGTTCGGCAAGGTAAAAATTAAATGGATTTTGAAGACGTATCATATTATTCAGCGCGTTGGTATAACCGGTCAGCGGAAGCCCGGCATTATCCATATTTTTAATCATCACATTATCGGCATTCGATTGCATCACCCCACCATTAAATGCCTCCTGCACTATCGACTTCGCCTTGTTCTGATCAAGTTTAGAATACCTCATACCTAACCGAAGTAAGAAAGAGTATCCCATCCTTTTCCAAAAGGTCACCTGGCTGGCAGTGGTAGAATTTGCGGGGACAAAAATGTCAAATATGGCGGTATTTTCAGCAGCAGGATCCAACGCCTGGCTGGCTTCTTTCAATTCTTTATAAATATCATCGTAAATAGCTGAAGCCTTGTCATATTTAGGTGCAAAAACCCCTGATAAACCCTTTCCAGCTTCACTGTATGGAACATCACCATAATGATCTACCAGCCACATATAATTATATGCTCTCCAAATCCTTACCTGGTTGTAAAGGTTTTTTCGTGCAGGATTATCCTTTATAAGGCTGATAATCTGTTCCAGATATTTAATGGACCCAGTATATGCTGCCCATGGACCATTATTTAATCCATCTACATTTTCATTAAACTGGTACCCTGCAGTTGTTCCGAGGTTATAAGGAAGAACAAATTGTTGGGCAATGGTAGATTCAGCTAACCAGTTTGTGACAGCCGTATTGCGCTCTGCATTGGTAAATAAATATCCGGGGTCCACACTGTTTACCTGCTGCGGATCTGTGTTAATTTCTTCGAAATTCTTATCACAACCTGCCAATACAAAAATGGCCAGGAATAATATTATAGAGGAAGTCAGTTTTTTCATAAAGCCAGTGTTTAAAATTTCACATTTAGGTTAACGCTGTAGTTACGTGTTGTGGGTAAGGACACCGCCTCATAACCCGCTCTGAAATCACCTGAAGAAGCAACTGATTCAGGATCGATATCAGGCACATACTTTTTCAGAATGGCTACATTGCGACAGGAGGCTGATAACGCTAAACCCTTAACCATTTGAAGGTGTGAACCTATTAACCCTGTCAAGTCGTAGGACAATGTGATATTCCGCAGCTTAATAAAATCAGATTTATAAATGAACGGATCGGCTATTTGTAAAGAACGATAGTCGGCATAAAACTGTTGTCCGAAAACAGCGGTCGTATTTTGTTTGCCCGCATTCGCACCACTTGCATAAATACCCGGGAAAACCACTCCGTTTTCACCCTGCATACGTCCAACAAGAGATGCTTTTGAATGTCCTTGTCTTAACGCGTTAAGAGCACTGCCGGAGAGCATTTTGCCACCCGCTTTATAATCAATAAACACCAGCAGGCTTAAATTTTTATAATGAAAATTATTGCTCCATCCGCCACTAAAAGTAGGCAAGGCACTACCAAAGAGCACTTCACTTGCACTAGCCATTAAGCGGCCATTTGAGTTAACAAGAATATTGCCATTGGCATCACGCAAATATGTTTTTGCAGCTATCTGGGCCAAAGGCTGACCCACTTCATACACCTGCTTACCCATAAACTCATTGCTGGCCCCACCATTATACCAATCTACCACTGTGAACCTTGTGACACCACCCATAGACAAAACTTTGCTGGTGTTGTAGCCTGTATTGAAAGAACTATTCCAATTGAAGCCTCTCGTTCTCAATGGAGTTACATCCAGCAAAAACTCTAATCCACGGTTCTGTAAGGAACCCACATTAAGTAATGTATTATTGTAGCCGGAAGCACTGGAGATTTGGGCAGTCATTATCTGGTCAGTGGTCCTTTTATCATAAGCCGATACATCTAAGTTTACCCTGTTTTTAAACATTTTCAATTGAAGTCCAACTTCCTTTTCTTTTACGCTAAATGGTTTGAGAAAAGGATTAGGTGCATCGCCCTGGTTGATGTTTGCTATTGTACGACCAAGATATTGTTGGGTGTTAAAGCCATAAGTAACATTTCCATAGGCGAAGGTTAAACCAGGACCATTGGCACTTCCCACATCAGCCCAGGAGGCCCTGAGTTTTCCAAAGTCCAACCATGATATTTTATTTTTCATCAACTCAGTGAAAATGAAACTACCGCTTACGGAAGGATAGAAGTAAGAATTAGATTCCGGATTCAGGATGGAGAACCAGTCCTCACGACCAGTGACACCAATATAAAGCATGTTTTTGTACCCGAACTCCACCTGGCCATACAAAGAATTAACCTGGGTTTTTGAATATCCGGCTCCCTGGGTAAACACGGTGCCGTTTCCGATAGAATACACGTCTTTTACAACAAATCCTGTTGAGCCGGTAGCCACATTTCGGCCGGTGCTGATTTGCGTATTTCCACCTACAAAAGCATCAACAGAAAAATCTTTTAAAAAGCTATGATTACCCCCTAATAAAAAGTCATAGTTCATATCCTTGCTGTTGGCTTCATTCACGTTATACGAACCGTTGTATGTTGTTCTTGTATTATCGTAATAAATACCATTGTTCGCAGTACCATAACTCCCCGACCCTGTGGGATTGTTTTGCTCATTAAACAACCTGTAATAGTTGAGATTCACACGACCCTGCAAATAAAGCCAGTCGAAGAACTGGTATTTCAGACTGCCCGTACCCAGAATACGGTCGCTATTGTTTTTGTAGAATTGCCTTGGAATATAAAAATAAGGATTCAGTATAGTGGTACCAAAGCCAGTTGTTGTTGTTTCAGCCCCAAAACTGTTGACTGCTTTTTCCTTGTAAACCTCTAAAGGCACAGTAGGGGATGTTCTTACAACAAAGTTCATGAAGTTCTGTCCCTGCACGCCTATCTGCGGTGGATTGTTGTTTTCTTCATTCGTGTAATTCATGTTTACCTGGACAGATAATTTATCACTCAGGTTCTGATTCACGCCGAGGTTAAATATCTTTCTATAATAGGTATTACTAGGTGTAATTCCTTTTGAATTCATATTTGAATAGGAAGCCCTGAAACTTCCTTTTGCGTTGCCACCGGTAAAAGCAACCGTATTGGTAAATGAGTTTCCTTTCTGGAAGAAACTTTTAAGACGGTTCCTTTGAGGTGAATAAGGTCTCATCTCTCCATCAAATTGAATGGTCGGCACACCATCATAACGTTCTCCCCAGCCAAATTGACCTGTACTTATTGCTTCGCCTACATTCTGCGGGCGGACACCTACGGTAACCCCATTAACACTCTTGCCCTGTCCTTGTCCAAATTCATATTGAAAGTCAGTATAATCGAGGACTTCATCCATGCCATAGTTGGAATTCACTTCCACGCCTATACCTGTATTCCGCGCCCCACTCTTTGTTGTAATAACAATAGCCCCATTCGCAGCTCTCGAGCCATACAGGGCGGTAGCTGCAGCCCCTTTCAAAACGGTCATACTTTCTATATCATCAGGATTTATTGCCAGCAGGTTGTCTCCATTATCTCGATCCGTTTGACCATTTGCGCTTCTCGCACCCTGGTCCATCGGCAGTCCATTAATAACGAGTAAAGGACTATTGTTGGCACCGGCAAAGGCAGTCTGGCCGCGCAAACGGATTTTAGTACTTGCCCCTGCACCGGCAGAAGGAGGAGTGATATCCAATCCTGCTACTTTACCTTCTAAGGAAGAAGCAAGGTTATTCGTGCGGCTTTGCTGAAGCTCGTTTACTTTCACAGTTTCAGCAGAATAACCTAATTTCCTAACGTCGCGTCGAATACCCAAAGCTGTAACCACTACATTTTCCAAATTACGATTTTCAGGCACCATAATGACAGTTACAGATTGCCGCCCATTTAAGGGTATCTCCTGTGGAGTATATCCTACATAGGTAATTACCAGGACATCGTTACCTGAAGCAGTGATACTGAACTTTCCGGCTTCATCAGTTTCCGTAATTCTTGATGTTCCTTTTACCTGTATTGTTGCCTTACTAACAGGCTTGTTATCAGGATTGGTAACAGTTCCAGTGATGCTTTGTGAAAAACAAACAACTGAAAAAAGCAATAAGGACAAGATGAAGAACATCCTTTTAAAATCGGCAGAGGCTTGCCAGACCGTTTTTCTCATACAGCAAGATTTATTTTAGTGAACCGTTGATTAATTAATAAAAATACTTTCTACTCTGAAATACAAAGTATTAGAACCTAATGACGAAAAACTTCCAAAAAAACCCGCTGAAGAATATTGTACAAGCTGATGAATATTTATTCCTAATATCGCTGAAACTAATTTGCAAATACAGAAACTGGCGATTGCATGAACCAATACTTTTTAAAGAAAGATTGTAAAGAGCTTCATGCTTTTCCACACATCAGTGAATTTGCTTTAAAAAAAATTAATACCATACAATTCGATTCCCTTAAAAAGGAAACGTCCGGCTTTCTTCGGTTTTATTATGTCATTGACGGTCGATTTGTATGGATGATTGGAGATCAGAATTATATACTTTACCCGGGCGATTTGGCTATTGTTTTACCCAGCCAATCCTTTGGCGGCGAAAAAGATTTGCTTGACATTGGAACGGTTTCATGGCTTCACCTTCGACTACCGAAACTGCAAGAAACAGGAAAAATGGAGTTTGGGCGTTGGAGCCGCCTTACCGAAAGTGAAGTTCGCAGTATTGGCAAAATGTTATTACTGAACACATGCCCTGTGATCTCAAAGTTGAAAGAAACAGGCGTGTTATTTCAAAATTTATATAACGAATTTCTACACCAGGAAATCGGTTATAGTTGCCGCATTAATCAAATGATAGATGAGCTGTTCATTTTAATTGCAAGGCAGCTTACCCGGCAAAATAATTCCAGAAGAGATTTCCCCGAAACCTTCATGAAACTGGAGCATTCACTTCGTGATAATCTTTCCCACCAGTGGACAGTTGAAGAAATGGCTGCATTGGTTGGATTAGGAATAACAGCATTTTCTGAAAAAGTGAAAAGCTATACAGGATTTTCTCCGCTAAACTATTTAATCAATATACGCATTACAGAAGCCATCAAATTATTAAAACGTGCTGATGTCCATGTAACTGACATTGCCCTGGATGTTGGGTTTTATTCATCGCAACATTTTGCAACAACATTTAAAAAACTCACCGGTTATACTCCAAGTGAGTTTAGAAAGAAAAACCTTCCGACAACCGAATAAAATATTAAAAAATGGAGTGCATTATAACCATAGAAATAGGAACGGGTGCCATAAGGGTAGTAGCCTTTGATTTAAATGGGGTATTGCTAGGCTCTTCCAAAGGAGCCTACCCTACTTTCCATGCGAAACCAAATTTCAGCGAACAGGATCCTGAACAGATCTTCATTACAATGCTGTATATATTGAAGAATTTTTTAACTGAGAAGATTCATCCAAAAAAATATAAAGTCACGGCCATTTGTTTCAATTCTGCTATGCACAGTGTTTTACCTATTGACAAAAAAGGAGTGCCCTTAGGAAATGCCATTGTATGGTCGGATAATAGGGCAAAGAAGGAAGCAGATGATCTTAAACAGTCAGATCTCGGAATGTCATTGTACAAGACTACGGGTACCCCTATACACGCCATGTCACCGCTCAATAAAATTCTATGGCTAAAGAATAATGACCAAAAACGGTTTGCTGCAACAAAAAAATTTCTTTCTATAAAAACGTACATCATACAACAACTCACAGGAGAGTATATCGTTGACTATAGTATAGCTTCTGCAACAGGTATGATGAATATATATTCATTGAAATGGGAAGAGAATGCTTTGAAATATGCGGGAATTGATAAAGAAAAATTAGCTGACATTGTTCCTGTATTCTACTCACCGAAAACATTGAAAAAAGAATACCAGGTATCCCTGGGTCTGCCTGATAATGTAAAAATGATAGTTGGTTCCAGCGATGGCTGTATGGCTACTCTAGGCGCCGGCGTTTGGAATGATGGAAAAGCAACGATTACCCTTGAAGAAAGTGGTGCAATAAGAGTAGTGGGAAATGAAGTTTTGCAGGATGAAAAGCAACGTTTGTTCAATTATATTCTGACGGAAGGCTGCTATATTTCCGGAGGTCCTTCCAACAATGTCGGATCTGTATTTGAATGGTATGCCAAGCAATTTGGCGATTTCAAGAAAGCCTTTGACCTGGAAGACTGCATGGAGAATTTAAACAACGATGCGGCCAACGTTCCCGTAGGTTCTGAAGGATTAATATTCTTGCCCTACCTGCAAGGGGAAAGAGCTCCTATATGGAATGCCAACGCAAGAGGTGTTTATTTTGGATTAAACATAAAACATGAACAGAAACATTTTGTTCGTGCTACCATTGAAGGAATCATTTACGCGTTTTACAATATTGGGAAAGCACTAGAAGAACATCGCAGATTTGAAACTCTTTCAGCAAATGGAACATTTGCTTCTTATCCATTCTGGTTGCAAATAATGGCTGACGTATTCAATAAACCTGTTCATATTAAACAAAATTCAGGACCCGACAGTGTAGCTTTAGGTGGTTATTTATTAAGCGCTACTGCAATAGGTCTTTACAAGAATTTAGATGAAGCGGCGCAAAAGGTTCTTTTGCTGGACCGCTTTCATCCCCAACAACCAAATCACAAAATTTACATGAAACATTACGAGATCTTCGAAAGATTAAGTACCAAGCTGGCGGATGAATTTGATGCAGTCGCAGAACTTCAATACAATAAGTAAACAAACAAATTAATTCCACCCATTACTAAGTTCCTATGAACAAAAAGACTATTTACAATATTTTTTACCTGGCTGCGGCTGTCCTTTTAATTTGCTGGACATTTGTTACCATAAAACACTTACATAACTGGGGCGGTTGGCTCCTGATGGTGTTTTTCTTTTTGCTTGCAACAGCATTCAGAGGCAACCAATTTCTTAAAGGTCTTTCCTACACTGTAATGATCATCGGAGTGGTGAGTTTTGCCCTGTACTACCCTGCATGGTTCGTTTTCATAGGCAGCTTCAAACTATCTAAGCTTATCATCCCATTACTACAGATCATCATGTTCGGCATGGGCACTGAATTGAGCTTAAAAGATTTTGCAAATGTCTTGCGCATGCCAAAAGGAATTATTGTAGGTGTTATTTTTCATTACCTGATTATGCCTTTAGTTGGCTTTAGCATTGCAATGTTGTTCAACTTCCCTCCTGAAATTGCAGCAGGAATTATCCTGGTTGGCTGTTGTCCCAGTGGTTTAGCGTCAAACGTTATGTCCTACCTCGCCAGGGCCAACCTCGCACTGTCTGTTTCAGTTACAACTATTTCAACCCTTCTTTCCCCATTCTTAACTCCATTACTGTTGAAATGGTTGGGTGGCAGTTTTGTGCATATAGATTTCTGGGCGATGGTGTGGGACATCACTAAAATCGTCATTATCCCGATTGTTGCAGGCCTTGCCTTCCACTACCTGATGCGTGGACGATTCAATTGGCTCGATAAAATAATGCCATTGATTTCCATGGCGGGTATTGCCTGTATACTCACCATAATGGTAGCATCAGGGAGAGATAATCTGTTGAAAGTTGGTGCTATGTTGTTAGTCGCAACATTCCTCCACAACGTTGCGGGATTTTTCCTGGGCTATTGGAGTGCAAGGCTATTGAAGTTTAGTGAAAAAGATAGTCGAACGATTTGCCTTGAGGTAGGAATGCAAAATGCCGGGCTGGCGACCGGGCTCGCGTTAACAATGGGAAAGATTGCCACTGCCGGATTAGCTCCGGCAATCTTTGGCCCGGTAATGAATGTCACCGGCTCTTCATTGGCCAGCTGGTGGCACAATCACTTACCAAAAGATGAATTGGCAGATACTCAACAAGTAGTAGAAGTAAGTCTCACATGATTATTTAAAAAATGAAACTATAAACATCTACAATGAAACGTTTCTTAATTCTTTTTTCAATCGCATTATTTGCCAGTCAGCTCAATGCACAGCATGTGCAGATTTCAAGAGAAGACCTGGTTTCATTAACCCGTGAGTGGAAGGGTGACCGTTTCCCTGATGGTCGACCAAAAGTTCCTGATGACATTATTCGTCGAATGAAGCAGGTGAGTGTGGAAGAAGCATGGGCCGTATTGGCAAACAATGGGTATCGTTACCAGGTTGCTGAAGGATGGCAGGTTATCAACCCTGATAGTGTGCTGGTGGGCCGTGCAGTAACGGCAACATTTATGCCCGGTCGCCCTGATGTATGGGGGGCGATTGATTCAATAGGCAAAAAAGAAGGAAGAAGGGCTCAGAATGTTTGGGCTGTTGAACAACTGGTTAAAGGTGATGTATATGTTGCTGACCAGTTTGGAGCTAAAAGAAACGGGCCCACGATAGGTGATAATGTGGGCAATGCAATTTATGCAAGAACGGGAAATGGAATAGTTTACGATGGTGCTATAAGAGATTTGGAAGGCCTTAAAGAAATTGGTTCTTTCACTTCTTTCTATACCAGCTATGATCCGTCTTATCATAACCCCGGAGTAGGACAAAGCAGGGACCTCACAACAATGATTGTAGGGATAAACCGGCCAACCCGCATTCGCACAGTCACTGTTATGCCTGGAGATGTTGTTCTGGGTAAGTTAGGTGTGGTTGTTTTCATTCCTCCCCAGTTAGCTGAAACAGTAGTGATCACTTCAGAAATTGTTCAATTGAGAGATATGTTTGGCCATCAAAGATTAAGAGAAGGCAAATACACTGCAGGACAAATAGATGCACGGTGGACGTCGGAAATTGAGAAAGACTTTTCCAAATGGCTAAATGATCACATAAGTGAATTGCCTGTCCCTAAAGAAACGATTCAAAATTATTTGAAAGACAGAACATGGTGAACCTATAAATACGATTGCCTGCAGCAATTGTTTTAATCAAAACAAAATTATTCAGTACTTACAATTCTTCGTATTATGTCATCAAGAAGATCATTTATGAAAAAAGCTGCTATAGCTGCAGCAACGGTGCCGTTTGTCTCTTTCAGCAATACTTTCGGCCAGGACCTTACCACTGCACTGGATAAAGCACCAAAAAGATCTGCCCCATCCGATTTAAAAATTACCGATGTGAAATGTGCATACTCCGGGGGTGGATTATTTGTAAAGATTTATACCAACCAGGATATAGTGGGTTCCGGTGAAGCCGTGGACGCTATAGGAGGAACTTATCATTTAGTTCAACGACTTGGCAGGCAATTAATAGGAAGAAGTCCTTTAACCCCTAATCGCATTTTCGAAGACTTTCGCAAACAGGGTTTTTTTGCCGGTGCACAATCAGGCATGTATGTAGCAGTTTTGAGTGCTTTTGATGCTGCCCTATGGGATTTATCGGGCAAAGCATTAGGCATTCCGGTGCACCAATTGCTGGGTGGAAAATTTCGAGATAAAGTGAGGGTATATTGCGATACAGAATTATATACAGTCCGGAATCCTGTTCCTGAAGATTATGCCAAAGCTGCTAAAGATGCTGTTGCAAGAGGATATACTGCTGTAAAATTTGATATTGACCAGGCTAATGACCCTAATAAATATGACCGATATAATTGGACAGCGAGCCTCGCAGAAGTAGAAAGAATGTATAATGCTATTGAGGCTGTTCGCAAAGCTGTAGGACCACATATTGATATCTGTGTGGACATGCACGGGCGATATGATGCACCAACAGGGCGCAAGGTGGCTAAGGTAATGGAGCCTTTAAATCTGATGTGGTTGGAAGAACCGGTACCGGCAGATAATGTTGATGCTTACAAAACCATCACCCAGGAAACGAGTACACCAATTTGTGGAGGAGAAAACTTTTACCTCACTTATGGATACACCCGTTTACTATCCGAAGCAGCCATAGATATCATCATGCCGGATCTTCAGAAATGTGGCGGATTGGGTGAGGGGCTGCGAATTGCTAATCTGGCCAATGCTTATTATACACCATTTTCCCCGCACATGGTTGGTTCTTTCCTTGGTGCGATGGCAACAGCCCATGTTTGTGCATGCGTACCTAATTTTCATATTCTTGAATGGCAAATTCTCAGTGACACACAACCAAAATGGAAAGAGATTGTTATATACGATAAACCTTTTATCGAAAAAGGTTTTCTTGTTGTATCAGATAAGCCGGGAATTGGAGTTGAGATCAATGAAGAAGGACTGAAAAAATACGCCACCCCTGGAATACCATTCTTTGCATAATATGTTTTCAATTACATTCGGGAAGCCTTTCAAAATTCAGAATATAAATATCAATTTTTTAGCCATCATCTTAATGTAAAAATCAATGCCGCTGCTCATATTATTGCTTGCTATTGGTGTGCAGATCTTTTTAACGGCTAAAAAACTAAGCCCATTTTTATCCCTTTTAATAGTATCTATATTAACAGGCTTCCTCATGGGTATGCACCCGGCTGCTGTTTTAGCATCCATTGAAAAAGGCGTTGGCAGCACATTGGGTGGCTTAGCATTAATCATTTGCCTCGGTGCTATATTGGGAAAGTTCTTAGAGATCAGTGGCGCTGCTGAACAAATTTCAACTTCGCTAATCAAGGGGTTTGGTGAAAAAAATATTCAATGGGCTGTTTTAACCACGGGCTTTTTGGTAGGATTACCCTTGTATTACAATGCAGGATTTGTCATTCTTGTGCCCCTGGTATTTACGCTTGCCAGAAAGACGGGCCTTCCCCTTTTATACATTGCCATCCCGATGGCTGCATCCTTATCAACCACGCATTGTTTCCTGCCACCACATCCCGGTCCTGTCGTATTAGTAAATGCGTTTAAAGCAAATATGGGTAAGACGCTTTTGTATGGTTTGATCATGGCGGCACCCACCGTAATTATTGCAGGGCCGGTATTGGGAAGTATGTTGCGCAATGTGAAAGCGAAACTAAATGATTCACTGGTGTTTAATGAACCACCAAAATATAAAAAGCTCCCGGCTCCTCTACCTAGTTTTTCGATTGCATTATTGCCTATTGTCCTGATTACCCTTTCCGTGGTGGCAAACCAGTTTATACATGAAGATAACTTGTTACGGCAGATAATTTCTTTTACGGGCGACTCAACCATTGCCCTTCTGCTATCAGTGCTATTAGCCGGTTGGTATTTTGGCTTGAAAAGTGGTCATTCCATGAATGTGGTAATGGAATGGTTGAATAAAGGGATTTCAGGGATTGCAGTGATTCTATTAATAATCACTGCCGGTGGTGTTTTAAAACAAATTCTTATTGACAGCGGAAGCGGTGCTTACATTGCCACTTTCAGCAGCAAATGGCACATGCATCCATTAGTTTTTGGCTGGGTGGTAACAGCCCTATTGAGGGTAACCGTTGGTTCTGCAACTGTTGCGGGGATAACAGCTGCCGGTGTGGTAGCTCCTCTGGTGAGC
Organism: Candidatus Dadabacteria bacterium; assembly: GCA_050259715.1. Lineage (GTDB taxonomy): Bacteria > Bacteroidota > Bacteroidia > Chitinophagales > Chitinophagaceae > Flavisolibacter. Next base: position 167 of record JBLNAY010000293.1, on the reverse strand, counting down.
AGCGGTGTTGTTCCGGCGGAGTTGATGGTATTAGCTGTAGGGGCGGGTAGTGTGTTTGGTTCACACATCAATGATTCTGGTTTTTGGATGTATAAAGAATTTTTTGGTCTGACGTTGAAGCAAACCTTTCTTTCCTGGACGGTGATGGAAACAACCATTTCAATCCT
>JBLNAY010000292.1:0-3467 GCA_050259715.1 Candidatus Dadabacteria bacterium | reverse complement strand
ACATGGCTTTTCCCTGGTTGGGCAAAGGAAGTTGAGAGGTGTCAATATTTCCACCTGTAAACAGGTTGAAAAGTAACACAATTACACCAATAAGACCACCGCCAACGGCGATACCACCACCACTCACACCACGGCGGTCATCAACGTTTGAACTTTGCCTGCGTCCTTGCCAAAGCATAATGATAATTTTAGTCTAAAAGTAGAAAAAAACATGCCGTAAGAAGATGTTTTCGGTTTGCTGTTTTCAGTTTACAGTTGTTTCAACTTTATGCGACAAACTATGAACTATTAGATTTGCAGCTCAATTGCTTATATGAAGAATAAATATTTTGTATTACTTCTTACAGGTATTCTTTTTTTACAAGGTTGTACAACCTATAAGGGTGCGACAAGTACAGATGATGGAAAGATCAGGGCCAGTTTTGTGCAGATAAATGACGTATATGAAATTGCTCCACTCTCAGGTGGAAAGGAAGGAGGAATGGCCAGGGTGGCAACACTTAAAAAGCAGTACCTCGCCAATAATCCCAACACCTGTTTAGTGATTGCAGGAGATTTCCTCAGTCCCTCCGTTTACAATAGCTTACAATACCAGGGGAAAGCCATCAGGGGTAAACAAATGGTGGACGTGATGAACGCTGCAGGAATGGACATCGCCATGTTTGGAAATCATGAATTTGATATCAGGGAATCAGAACTCCAGGACCGGATCAATGAATCTAAATTCCAATGGATATCATCCAATTCATTCCACAAGATGAAAGACCAGGTTGCGCCATTTGTAAAGCAAAATGCCGGCAGTTTTCCACAGACTTATATTAAGCAGATCCATGATGCAGATGGCACTACTGCCAGGATTGGATTCTTTGCCGTAACACTTCCATTTAATCGTGCCGATTATGTGAGTTATACTGATCCGTTATCCACTGCAAAAGAAATGTACAACCATCTCCGGGATTCAGTGGATGCCGTTATAGCTATTACACACCAGGCTATGGAAGATGATGAGAAGCTGGCAACAGAATTACCCGGGTTAACTGCCATCATTGGTGGACATGAACATGACGGGAGATTTAAGAAAGTAGGTAAGGTTTACATAACAAAGGCACTGGCCAATGCAAAGACTGCCTATGTGGTAAATGTTACCATAAATAAGAAGAAGCATAAGACTTCGGTACAACCCGTTTTAGAGAAAGTGGATGATCATATCAGCCTGGATCCTGCGACAAATGAGGTGGTACAAAAGTGGTCGCGTATAGCAGAAGAGAATTATTCTTCCCTTGGTTTTGATGCTAAAAAGGTAGTAATTAACAAAGGTGAACCTCTCGAGGGAAGAGAAGTGGAAGTGCGGAAGAATCCGACCAATCTCACCAGGTTAATTGTAAAAGCTATGGCGGAAGCAGCACCAAAAGCAGACGTGGTGTTGTTGAACGGTGGATCCATCCGCGTGGATGACGTGCTGCAGATGCCCGTTACAGAATATGATATCTTAAGAACGCTGCCTTTTGGAGGAGCTATCAAAGAAGCAGACGTAAAGGGAAGTGTATTGATCAATGCCTTGAATGTAGGGAACAGGAATGTAGGTATAGGAGGCTATCTCCACTACAATGAAGGTGTTGTTTATAATGAAGGCACCAATACATGGTCATTAAATGGAAAACCTCTTGATCCAAATGCAACTTACAGGTTAGCTATCACCGATTTCCTGTTGACGGGAAAAGAGGCCAACCTTGATTTTCTGAATCCCACTAACCCGGGAGTGGTTAAGGTGTACGAAGGCCAGGCATCGCCTGCTTTATCAGATATCCGGATGGCAGTGGTGCAATACCTTGAGAAACATCAGGACCAATATATCACGGGCAGCAAGTAATTTTATTCCCTTATTTAATATAAAACACGTTATATGAACCCCATTCGAAACCTGCTTCTTCTATCCGTTACCTTATTTATCGTTTCCTCCTGTTCCACAACCCGCAAAGCTGTTACCGTAACACCGATTGCCGATAACGCCATTATAAACGGTCACCCTGCCTGGATCAACCAGGGAAATATATACGAGGTTAACGTAAGACAATATACCCCCGAAGGAACTTTTAAAGCTTTTGAGGCTCACCTTCAGCGGCTGAAAGAAATGGGTGTTCAGACCTTGTGGTTTATGCCAATAAATCCTATCTCAGTTAAAGACAGGAAAGGTGCCATGGGAAGTTATTATGCTGTGGCTGACTACAAAGCAGTAAACCCGGAATATGGTACCTTAAGTGACTGGAAGGAACTGGTTAATAAGGCTCACTCTATGGGTTTTAAAATGATGATCGACTGGGTTCCCAACCACACGGGCGCCGATCATCCATGGCTTACCACGCATACCAACTTTTATGAAATAGATACCAAGACCAATCAACCCTTAGTGCCATTTGACTGGACTGACGTGCGCCAGTTGAATTTCAAGAATATAGAGATGCAGGACAGTATGTTGGCTGCCATGAAATATTGGGTTACAGAAACAGGAATAGACGGCTTCCGTGTAGACCACGTGGAGGAATTTCAAAAATCCTTCTGGCAGAGAGCCATCCCTGAACTAAAGAAACAAAAGAACCTGTTGATGCTGGCAGAAGCGGAAGCACCCTGGCTGTATACCGTTGGATTTGACATGGATTATGGATGGAATCTGTTCCATACGATGGTGGGCATTGCAGGTGGAAGAAGATCCGCCCTGGCCATTGACACAGTGCTGAATAGGAGGACCTCCACCTTCTCTTCCAATGCATTGCAGTTAGCCTTCACCAGCAACCACGACGAGAATAGCTGGAATAAAGCCGATTACGCTACCATGCCCGGCGCCAGCCATGCTCCGTTTGCTGTGCTGACTCAAACACTTCCCAATGAAGTTCCTCTTGTCTATAGCGGGCAGGAAGAGCCCATCCTGGACAGCGTAAGTTTCTTTTACAAAAACCCCATGCACTTTGAAAAGCTGCAAAGGGCTCCATTTTATAAAACATTGCTGGAATTAAGAAAAAGAAACCCCGCCCTTGGTGCGAATGCTTCCTTCAGAAAGCTAAGGACTTCTGATGACCGGAATATCTATGCTTTTGAAAGATCTGTTCTCGACCGCCATGTGTTGGTGATCCTCAATCTTTCCAATCAGCGGCAGGATTTCAGTTGGGTGGACATGCCTTCCACGGGAGTATGGAAAAGCGTATTCACGTCGAAGCAGGAGAGCATGATGCCTCGTTTTGTACTGGATGCCTGGAATTACTTCGTGTATGAAAAATAAAAATAGTTTTCTTCCCCTTCTGCCATTATAATTGCAGCATGTCTGATTCTATCATAGATTTTCTGAACCCTATTAATATCGATGAAATATCCAATGACATCGCATATAAAGAGGGACAGATCGGCAGTGCAATTAAGATACATGGAGAAGAGTTTCCCGACCTTGATTCCGTAGATGTTGTTTTGATCGGGTG
>JBLNAY010000291.1:0-17811 GCA_050259715.1 Candidatus Dadabacteria bacterium | reverse complement strand
TGAATTGGAGGTAAGATCAAGAAGCAAAGATTTCTGTATCACATCCACCTGCACATTCAGACCTATCCCCTCCAGCTGCTTGGCAATATAACTCGCAATGTCGGAGTAGATGGGTATCGTTTGAAGCTTTATCGGAGTCATAGTTCCTCCACTAATACCTGCTTCCCTGAGCAATTGCCTGGCTTTCACAGGATCATAATGATAACCATGAACTTTTGTAGAGTCGAAAGAAGGTAAGCCCGCAGGAACAAATCCCGATTCGGCAGGTATTCCCAACGAGTTCCTTAAATAGAGCACCATCTTCTGCCTGTCAAAACCATAGTTAATTGCCTGCCGTACTTTCTTAAATCTAAGGGGAGAACCCTTCAACAGTGGATTGGTAGAATCAACTAAAATCCCGAAATATTCAATATTCAGGTATGGATGCGTTTGCAACTGTATCTTATCCTTCCAGGCAGAACGCAAGGTGCCCATTTTGGTTAATACTTCATCTTTAAAAGAAGCATCAATATCATTGATAAATTCAAGTTTATCCTGGCGGAACAAAAGAAATTCAGTGGCTTTACTGTCATAAAAGCTCACCTTAACACCATCCAGGTAAGGCAGGCGCTTACCGCTGCTATCTACTTCAAAATAGTTCGGATTACGCTTTAATACCAAAGCCTGACCTTCTTCCCAGGCTACAAACTGGAAAGGACCTGTCCCAACAGCATGCCTTCGGAAATCATTTCCATACTTTTCAACAGCTTCCCTTGGCACAATAGAACAATACTGCATAGAAAGAATACCGAACATCGGGTTGAAAGGTTGCACCAGCTTCAGTTGGAAGGTAGTGTCATTGAGCGCCTTGAATCCATTAACAGAATCAACCTTGCGGTTAAAAACCCATGAACCGGGACTGGCCGTTGTCCTGTCCATAATTCGTTTAAAGCTGTATTCTACATCACTTGCAATCAATCTTCTGCCTTTTGCATTGGGGAAACAGGGATCATCGTGGAAGAAAACATCATTACGCAGGAAAAAGGTATAGATTTTTTTATCTGCTGAAATCTCCCATCTCTTGGCAACAGAGGGCACAATATTCAATTGGCTATCTACATCTACCAGTGTGTTATACAACTGGTGAATAGCCCACATGATGGATTGGTTTTTTGCAAAAGCAGGATCAATAGAAGCTATCCCTGTTTGTTCGTTATACCGGAATATGTTCTCCTGTTTTTCAGCCCCTCTATAACATGAAAAAGCAAAACAGTTGATTAACAGGAATATGGTTAAATATTTCAATGGCACTGAGATAGTAATGAGTAACGGTCTAAATTAGCTAACTATTTTACATTTACGCTTTATGGTTCCACCTTTATTGAAATCCGCAACCGCTTTTGCATTTTCAGCTGCCCTTATATTAAAAATGCCGGATGTACAGGCGCAGATGCTGAAGAGGAAAGATGTTTACAGCCACCAGGATACACTACGTGGTAGCGTAACCCCGGAAAGGGCCTGGTGGGACGTGTTGCATTACAATATTGAAGTCACCCCGGATTACACAACGAAATCAATCCAGGGTAAGACTAGCATCCAATATAAAGTTGTCCAGGACGAACATACCGCCTATATGCAGGTGGATCTTCAAAAGCCACTCACGATTGATGAAATCTATTATAACAACAAGCGCTATATAGAATACCCTTTACGTCCGGTGAAAAATGAAGGAAACGTATGGCTCATCCCTCTGCCAAAAACGCCACGGAACAGTGTTCAAACGATCTCTTTTGTTTATCATGGCACACCAAGAGAAGCAAGGATGCCACCATGGGATGGCGGCTGGATCTGGACAAAAGATAAACAAGGGAAACCATGGATGAGTGTTGCCTGCCAGGGATTAGGTGCTTCTGTCTGGTATCCCTGTAAGGATTACCAGGGAGATGAACCGGATAATGGTGCAATAATGACTATAACCGTTCCACAAGGGATGGTTGCAGTGGGAAATGGGAGACTTGAATTTCAAAAAAACTATCCATCATTAGAGTATAAAATCGATTCAATACTACCGAAGAATAACAATAACCAACAGCCTATATCAGATTATACCTGGCAGGTAAAATCACCAATAAACAGTTACAATATCATTCCTTATATCGGGAATTACACCAGTTGGGCAGATACATTAATGGGAGAAAAAGGAAAGCTGGACCTGTCATTTTGGGTACTTAAAGAAGACCTTGACAAAGCAAAAAAACAGTTTGAACAGGTGAAGCCTATGCTGCGTGCTTTTGAATACTGGTTTGGTCCCTACCCTTTTTATGAGGATGGCTATAAGCTTGTGCAGGCGCCACACCTGGGTATGGAACACCAAAGCGCTGTAGCGTATGGGAATGAATTCCGAAATGGTTACCTGGGTGAGGATCTATCCGGTAGTGGATGGGGAATGAAGTGGGATTATATTATAGTTCATGAAAGTGGTCATGAATGGTTTGGAAATAGTATAACTACCAAAGACATTGCTGATATGTGGGTGCATGAAGGATTCACAGATTATTCTGAAACCCTGTTCACGGAATATTATTATGGTAAGCAGGCTGCCAACGAATACGTACAAGGCCTACGTAAAAAGATCAAGAACGACTCTCCTATCATAGGTAAATATGGAATCAATAAGGAAGGTAGTGGTGACATGTACTACAAGGGTGCAAACATGATTCATACTATCCGGCAGATCATTGACAATGATGAGAAGTTCCGGCAGATACTTCGTGGATTAAATCGCACCTTTTATCATCAAACAATTACAACAGGACAAATTGAAAGCTATATTAACCAGCAAAGTGGAAAAGACTTCTCAAAAGTGTTTGACCAATATCTGAGGAATACAAATATTCCGACGCTGGAGATTAGTACAATACAGGGGAAAACAAGATATAGATGGATGAATACCATTGATGGTTTTAATATGCCCGTAAAATTAACTGACGGCACCTGGTTGTATCCAACAAATCAATGGAAGGCACTAAATAAACCAGGCACCATAACAGTGGATCCAAACTTTTATGTTTACACCAGGAAGGTTTAAATAAGGACATTCCATTTATCAAAATCCAAAAACTTCAATTTGGAGTGGATACTTTAAAACCGGTCTTTCAAATGAAGGCTGTTAGTGAGATTCCCTATATTGGCAATTTCAGAATTATATTTACCCCATGAGTTCCATTCGCAAGCAGGCCATTGTTTCATCTTTACTCATATATGTAGGCTTTGCTTTTGGAGCTATCAATACTTACTTGTTTACCAAACAAGGCCTTTTCACGCCAGAACAATATGGCCTGACAAGAGCTTTTATAGTTATAGGATCATTCTTCTATGGCTTTGCCGGTTTTGGATTAGTCTCTGTCATTTATAAATTCTTTCCGTATTACAAGGATAACCTGTCAGATGAAAAAAATGATCTTCTCACACTTGCTTTAACCATTGCTCTCATCGGGTTTGTTATAACCCTGACAGGAGGTATTATATTCAAATCGCTTGTTGTACAGAAGTTCATTGCCAAATCGCCGTTGATTCTTCAATATTACTACTGGGTGTTTCCATTCACCTTTTTCCTATTGTTTTTTACCATAATGGAAGCTTATGCCTGGAGTTTAGGAATTTCGGTAATCCCAAACTTTCTAAGGGAAGCAGGATTTAGATTGTCTACCACATTGTTGATCATTCTTTTCATCCTCACAGGCAAAAACTTTGACCTGTTTATTAAGCTATTCTCCTTGCTTTACGCCCTAAGTTTCTTCATTCTGCTTGGATATTTGATAAAGGTTCACAAGTTCAAACTGGTTTTTGAAATCAGCAGGGTAACCAGGAAGTTTAAGAAGAAGATACTAACTCTCATGGGCTACATATATGGAGGTAGCCTCATTGGTACTACAGCCTCCAGTGTTGACTTCCTGGCAATTGCTTCCTACCGCGGACTGAATTTCGGGGCTGTATTCGATTTCAGCTCTTATGTGGCCAATGTTATCCAGGTTCCCCAAAGAAGCGTATTGTCGGTTGCAATTCCTGTACTTTCCCGTGCCTGGAAGGACAAAGATTTTCCTACGATTGATAAGATTTACAAACGATCGAGCCTCAACCTTCTATTGGTATCTGTATTCTTATTTGGACTTATATGGATCAACTATGATAATGCGATAACAGCTTTACACCTGAATGCTATATATGAAGAAGGAAAATGGGTAGTATTCCTACTGGCAATGAAAAACATTGTCGATATGGGCACCGGTGTAAATGGCCAGATAATAGCTACTTCCGTCTACTGGCGTTTTGATTTTTTCAGTGGGATCATACTTCTTATCCTGATAGTGCCTTTAAATGTTCTGATGGTGAAGGAATATGGAATAATAGGCTCTGCCTGGTCGAATCTTATTTCTTTTGTGATCTACAACCTGATCCGGTTAACCTTTTTACTAAGAAAGTTTAACCTGCAGCCATTTTCTAAATACACTATATATGTCCTTCTGCATAGTGCCGTCTGCCTCTTCATTGTTTACTTCCTGTTCAGGGGAATGAGTGGAATCCTGGCTATACTTACCCGGTCGGTTGTATTCATTGGCATATACGGACTTACAGCAGTCTATTTCAACCTCTCACCCGACCTAAAGCCGGTATTGGACACAATAATGAGGAGATTAAGGCTTAGGAAGGTCTAGCCTTGCTGATGCAAGTGATTGTTGTGGCATATCTACCCTGCCAACTGCAACAAGCCGCTTGCTATAGTAGTTATCCAGTAAGCTGGTGATAGTCACGCCGTTTACAGATGCATGGACAAAACGGTTATTGGCCAGGTACATTCCAACGTGAGAAATGCCACCTCTTGTATTGAAGAATAATAGGTCTCCTTCCCTCAATTCAGCCCTGGAAATCCTGCGGGCAAAATTAAACTGCTCACGGGCAGTACGCGGAAGGGAGATGCCATATAAAGCGGTAAAGAACACTTGCATTAAAGCAGAACAGTCTATCCCAGATTTTGAAATACCGCCTAACTGGTAACGGGTTCCATACCATTCATCAATGATCCTGAAGACATTAAGATGTACCAATTCAACTTCAATGTCAAGTAATAATGAGTATTTGAATTGAATAGCTTTAGCTCTTTCAACAGTCATCCCTGTTTCAGCAGTACTCAAATCTTTTGGTGAAGCAAATACAGGCTTTGTGTTTAATAATGCTTCTTTTGCCGGATTGATATAGCTGCCTTCAGAAGTTTCTGGTGCTGGAGAGACACTGGTTGGTTCTATAGTGATATCCTCTAAAAACTTGACATTTGTTTTAGAAGAGTATTGTTTAATTTGTTTATCAGATTGAGCAGAAATGGATGTGAATGCTCCAATAAGGAACACTATGGTCATGATTGATAGGATATTTTTTACCATGGTGGCTTATTTAAGAAACTGATGGGTAACGAAAATAGAAAAAATTTCGCACAGGTGTGGATTATTTGAATTGATCTTTCTCATGAAATAGTCTAATCTTCGTTAACTGCTTTGGAAAAAACAAGCTGCTTACTGCTCATTATTGACATTGATTAAGAGGAAGAGATGAAGTTTTCACATTTACATGTACATACCCAATATTCCCTGTTAGATGGAGCTGCCTCCATTCAATCGCTATATAAAAAAGCTATTGACGATAAAATGCCGGCGCTTGCCATAAGCGATCACGGTAATATGTTTGGGGTGTTTGAATTCGTGTCACAGGCCTATAAAAACCTTGATGAAAATGGCAAACCAAAGGTCAAACCGATTGTCGGATGTGAGTTTTATCTTACCATAGATCGCCACCGTAAGACCTTTTCAAAAGATGATAAAGACCCCCGTTTTCACCAGATCTTATTAGCAAAGAACGAGACCGGGTATAAGAACCTGGTAAAGCTAACCTCCCTTGGATATATGGAGGGGCTCTATAGCAAGTACCCGCGCATAGATAAGGAACTTGTAGAAAAGTATCACGAAGGTCTGATTGCAACCACCTGTTGCCTTGGAGCAATGGTTCCGCAGGCTATAATGAAAAAGAGCGAAGCCGAAGCCGAAAAAGAATTTTTATGGTGGCTCAACCTCTTTGGAGAAGATTATTATGTGGAATTCCAAAGGCATGGAATGGTCGACCAGGACAGGGTAAATGAGGTACTGATCAAGTTTGCACGGAAATACAATGTCAAGATCATTGCCTCTAATGACTCTCACTACACGGATAAGGAGGATTTCAATGCCCATGACATTCTTCTTTGTATCAATACAGGTGAGAAGGTAACTACCGAGGCCTTAAGAGAGTTCTCTGATGATGATGTGAACACCAAGGGAAAGCGATTCGCTTTTCCAAATGACCAGTTCTATTTTAAAAGAACTGCTGAAATGGCAACGGCTTTCACCGATTTGCCGGAAGCTATTGATAATACCAATGAAATTGTAGATAAGGTTGAGTTATTGAACCTGAAGCGCGATATACTCCTACCTGCTTTCCCTCTTCCCAAAGAGTTCCAGGCACACGACGACAGTAATCTTAACCAGTGGGAATACCTACATTACCTTACCTATGAAGGAGCTAAAAAACGTTATTCGGAAATAACTGAAGAAATCAGGGAGCGCCTGGATTTTGAGTTGTTTACCATTAAGACGATGGGCTTTGCAGGTTACTTCCTTATTGTGAGTGACTTCATTAAGGCAGGTAGAGATCTTGGCGTTTATATTGGACCCGGCCGTGGTTCAGCTGCAGGAAGTGTAGTGGCCTATTGTATTGGGATTACTAACATAGATCCTATCAAATACAACCTGCTGTTTGAGAGATTTCTTAATCCGGATCGGAAGTCAATGCCGGATATAGATACAGACTTCGATGATGAAGGAAGGCAGAAGGTAATTGATTATGTTGTTCAGAAGTATGGTAAGAACCAGGTAGCGCAGATTGTCACTTATGGTACTATGGCTGCCAAGATGAGCATTAAGGATGTTGCCAGGGTAATGGACCTTCCGTTACCGGATTCCAATGCATTGGCGAAGTTGGTACCCGATAGGCCAGGGACAAAGTTGTACCGTGTTCTGCACGCCCCTATCACAGGGAAAGAAGCAGAAAAGCCACTCGATGACGAATACGGGAGTGATGAGATAGAGAACATCAGGAAAATTCGTGAAATCTATAATGGAAAAGGTTTACAAACGGATGTTCTCCGTATTGCAGAACGGCTAGAGGGTTCCGTCAGAAATACTGGTATTCATGCTGCAGGAATTATCATTGCCCCTAAAGACCTTACCGAGTTAATTCCTGTTTTTACTTCTAAAGAAACAGAACTCTGTATAACACAAATTGAAGGAAGTGTAATTGAAGATTCCGGTGTTATAAAAATGGACTTCCTGGGTTTAAAGACCCTCTCCATCATTAAGGATGCTCTGATCATCATTAAAGACAGGCACGGAACAGATATAGACATCGACAATGTTCCCCTGGATGATCAAAAGACTTACGAGTTATACCAGAAAGGTGATACTATAGCAACGTTCCAGTTTGAAAGTCCCGGTATGCAGAAATACCTTAAGGAACTCAAGCCGGACCAATTTGCAGACCTGATTGCGATGAACGCTTTGTACCGGCCCGGCCCCATGGCTTACATTCCTCAATATGTTGATAGGAAGCATGGTAGGGAGCAGGTCTCCTACGACGTTCCTGATATGGCAGAATACCTGGAAGAAACTTATGGTATTACAGTTTACCAGGAGCAGGTAATGTTGCTGGCTCAAAAGCTTGCAGGATTCAGTAAGGGTGATGCAGATGTGCTTAGGAAAGCAATGGGTAAGAAGGACCGAAAGACCCTGGACAAAATGAAAGGCAAGTTTGTCGAGGGAGCCGTTGCCAAGGGTCATCCAAAAGATAAACTTGAAAAGATATGGACAGACTGGGAAGCCTTCGCACAGTATGCTTTCAATAAATCACACTCAACCTGCTATGCCTATGTAGCTTACCAGACAGCCTACCTGAAAGCACACTACCCGGCAGAATATATGGCTGCCGTATTGAACCATGCAAACGCCATTGAGAAACTAACATTCTTTATGGAAGAATGTAAACGCATGGGATTAACCGTACTTGGACCTGACATCAATGAATCCCTTAAGGGCTTTGCCGTAAATGAAGCCGGCGAGATTCGCTTTGGCCTTGGAGGCTTAAAGGGTGTAGGCGAAGCTGCCATAGAAAACATCATTTTTGAACGGAAGTCTAACGGCAGTTATTTAGATCCATTTGATTTTATAAAGCGTGTAAACCAGAGAGCAGTCAATAAAAAGACTTTGGAAAGCTTAGTGGTGGCAGGTGCTTTTGATACCTTTTCCCAGATGCACAGGGCTCAATATTTCTTTACTCCGCCCAATGAAACGCAAACCGGCTTGGAGAAAATGATTCGCTATGGCAATATTGTCCAATCGCAAAACGTAAATACAAGTAATACTCTCTTTGGTGACCTTCCGGCTGTTCTTGATATTAAGACTCCGGTAATGGCTAATTGTGAGCAATGGTCTCTCACTGAGCAGCTCGAAAAGGAAAAAGAGGTTACCGGTATTTACCTGAGTGGTCATCCTTTAGATCATTACAAGTTTGAATACAAACATTACGGCATCACTCATATTGATGATTTCAATGTTGTAAAGGAATCAGCTCTCCTGGCGAGTGGTGGAAAGACGTATAAGCTGTTATGCCTGGTCACTACAGCCAACCATAGAATCTCAAGACAAGGGAATAAGTTCGGGTCCTTTCAACTGGAAGATTACACAGGTAAAACAGAGATTGTTCTCTTTGGGGATGACTATGTAAGATTCAATAACTATTTACAGCAGGGCCAGGCAGTGCTGCTTACCGGATCTTTTAAACAGAGATATGCGAAATCTGAATTTGAATTCAAAGCACAAAGCATTGTTCTGGCAGAGAATATTAAAAAGCAGTTTACCAAGCAACTTTGTTTAGAAATAGACGTAAGGAATATACAAAGGGAAACAATTGACTTTCTTGAAACGAACGTGAAAAAGTTCCCGGGAAGCTCATCTATTAAACTGACTGTTTCGGAACCAAAGAATCACTGGAAAGCCAGTTTTGTGAGCTTTAATGGTGGATTAGAGATGAATCATGAGTTGATCTCATTCCTGGAGACTAAACCAGAAATTGAAGTACAGGTGGCTACGGTTTAAGGCAGGGAAATGCAAGAGTTAAAGCTTGGCAAAGGCTCTTTTGGTTCGGAATATTCGGTTTAAATTTGCACCGCAATAATCATTTTGAAAAATAAACAATCATGGCAAAAGCATTCACAGATTCTAATTTTCAATCGGAAGTAATAAATGCAGATAAATTAACAGTCGTGGATTTCTGGGCTGAATGGTGCGGTCCCTGCCGTGCAATAGGACCGGTTATCGAGGAATTATCCCGTGAATATGAAGGAAAGATTAATGTAGGGAAAGTGAACGTGGATGAAAACCCCCAGGTTAGCATGAATTATGGCATCACCTCTATACCAGCTATTTTATTTATTAAAAATGGGCAGGTAGTAGACAAATTGGTGGGTGCACAACCTAAAGGAAACTTCGTTAAGAAGATTCAATCCCACCTTAGCTAAGGAAAACGCTTTAAAAAAAACCTCCAGATTGGAGGTTTTTTTATTTAATCAGTTGCCAGCACCGGTTCCGGGTGAGCTTCTTTTATAGCTGCCGGATCATGCTTATGTTTAAACAGGAGTGTGAAAAGTATAGCAACAACAAGAGCATAAATAGCAAAGCTTAACCATATGTGATGCCAGTCTTTATTCCCTCCCGTACTTGTAAAATATTTATCTATAACATAACCACTGATCTTACTACCCAGGAATGCCCCTACTCCATTGGTCATCATCATAAATAATCCCTGAGCACTTGAACGGATGCGCGACTCAGTAGTGGTCTCTATGAATAATGAACCCGAAATGTTGAAGAAGTCGAAGGCCATGCCATAAACGATACAAGACAGGATAATCATCCATAGCCCTTCTGCAGGATTTCCAAAGCTGAATAAACCGAAACGGAGTACCCACGCCAGCATAGAAAACAACATCACCATCTTGATCCCAAATCTCCTCAGGAAAAATGGAATAGTCAGGATGAACAATGTCTCAGATATCTGGGAAATAGACATTATAATAGTAGAATATCTGACTACAAATGATTCAGGACCGTACTGCGGTATTTTCTTGAAGTCATCCAGGAAAGTATCTCCATACATGTTCGTAAGCTGAAGAGCTGCTCCCAGGAGCATAGAAAACAGGAAGAATAGAGCAATTTTATAATTACCAAAAAGTTTAAATGCCTGCAAACCTAATTGTTCGGTAAGGCTGGCATCTTTCTTAATGGTCTTCTGGGGAGGGCACTTCGGTAATGTAAAGGAGAAAATACCTAACAGTATTGCAGCAACTCCTCCTATTATAAACTGGTTTGCATTTGCTTTACTCCCGCTCAGATTGGTGATCCACATAGCTACAATAAAGCCAATGGTTCCCCACACTCTGATTGGAGGAAACACCCTTACTACATCAAGTCCTTCACGCTTCAGGATCGTATAAGCAATTGAGTTGGACAGTGATATAGTGGGCATGTAGCAGATCATGGCACCAAAAATCACATAGTACAGTGTATCAGCGTCTTTTACCTGCGGTACATAGAACAATATTAATCCGTATAGAATATGCAGGATGCCGTATAATTTTTCAGCGTCAATCCACTTATCAGCAATGATGCCTGTAATGGCAGGCATAAATAAAGAAGAAAGTGCAAGAGTTGAGAAGATAGCACCAAACTGCACCCCTGTACCCATATTATTAGTGAAGAAGTAAGTTGCAATTGTAATCAGCCACGCTCCCCATACAAAGAACTGGAGGAAGCTCATTACAGTTAGCCGGATTTTAATGTTCATTCTTTTGCATTTAGTTGGTTATCATCCCTCTTAGGGATAACACAATAAAAAAATGTAAGATAGTATTTTATATGAAAGCTGGTAAGTAATGAAGAGGTATTTAAAAGAGACATCTTTATGCTTTAATACTTGAATGAATAAGTTTTGTATAGGGTTTGTATGGAGTTAGCATGGAGTTAGCATAGCTTTTGTCCATGCTGACTCCATGCATAATCCATACATTAGCCATGCAAACCTCTAATATATTAAGCTGCAATTTTAATTCGCTTAAGCCCTATTCTGAATAGATTTTGAATTTTATTTGTTGCTTCTATTAATCTTTTGCCATTTACATGGTCTAACTGAAAGAATTAGTTTGTTTTGCACTATATTGATTTAAAGATTCCATTCAAATTATTTATTATTGTAAGTTAACAAACATCATTTCTTATTTAATCACCTGCTGTGAAGAACCTCCGTGTACTTGTTTACTCTTTTATTTTGGTATTGTTGATTTCAAAGGAAGCAGAAGGTCAGAAATCTTCCGGTCAAACTATCACCAGGTGTTATACTATGCAACGGGTACAGGAGCGGCTTAATTCAAATCCTTTACTCCGGCGGAATACAGAATTTAATTCAAGATCATCTATCAACCGATCCACCGTTAGCAACTTCCGGTTGAATTCTGTTATTACTATTCCTGTTGTTGTACATATAGTTTTACCAAATCCATACCTTGTTTCTGATGCAGATGTAGCTACTCAATTAGCAATACTAAATGATCTGTTTTCCGGGTTTAATGCCGACAGTACCAATGTACCATCTCAATTTGCAGCATTAAGAGGCCACTCCCAGATTCGATTCTGTTTGGCTAAAAGAACTCCTGCCGGAACCTTAACTACAGGGATCGACAGAAGGGTAAGTTCTACCGGGTCTGATGCCGATGCAACACAAGACCCTATAAAATACACCTCATTAGGAGGATTGGATGCATGGGACCCTAACCAGTACTTAAACTATTGGGTAGGTCGCGATGGAACCGGGAACGGTATCCTTGGGTATTCCCAGTTTCCTTCATCAACTAATGACCCTATTACATCAGATGGAGTCTTTATCAATTACGAGGCGTGGGGTACCAATTCGTGTTATGTAAATACACCTTACAATAAAGGACGCACAACAGTGCACGAAACCGGTCATTATTTGGGTCTTCTTCATACCTGGGGTGATGACGCCGGCTGTGCGGGAGATGACTTTGCAGACCTGACTACTGCCGGATCATCCTGTTCATTACCAACGGGTTTGTATAATCCAAGTGGAAAGGGAAATACTTCGTCAGATGTGGGAGATACTCCAAACCAGGGAGATCAATCATCCAGCTGCCCCGGAACACTAATTAAAATAGATTCATGTTCCAAAACGGCTCCTGGCGTAATGTATCAGAACCTGATGGACTATACTAATGATGCCTGCCTGACGATGTTTACAAAGAAACAGGTGGAAAGAATGGAATGGGTGGTTTCCAATTGCAGGGCTACCCTTCTGACATCTATGGGGTGCTCATTACCGGTTGGAGCGCCTGCATTGGATGCTGCCCCGATAAACAGCGTAAACCCCGGCGGATTTGAGAGTCTTTCCTGTACGAGTATTCAATACTATCCTTCTTCCCTAATCTGCCCTGGAAACATTATTCCTAAGTTCAGAATTGTCAATAATGGATTAACTACTTTAACCAGTCTTACCGTTGGATATACCTTAAATAACGGGACGGCTGTTACGCAGGTAAAATCAGTTAACCTTCCATTTGGTGCTACCTCTGTTGTTAGCTTTCCTTCTGTTGCAGTAGGTACAGGAATCAATACGTTTAAATTCTTTACTTCCAATCCGAATGGCTCTGCTGACCAGGTGCCATCAAATGATACTTTATCACAGGTACTTACTGTTTCCGGTACAGCGAATCTCCCTATTACGGAAAACTTTGATAATCCTGAATTCCCGCCGAATGGATGGAATGTAGATAATATACAGGGTGACTTTACATGGCAACGCAAATCACCAGGGAAGAATGGGAGTCCCGGGGAACTATTTGTGGATAATTATAACATAGATGGCACAGATAATAATGATGATTTTATCAGTCCGAGGCTCATTACCACTGGCGTGGATAGTGTAATTATCAGCTTTGATCTTGCACATAAATACTATCCCGACCAGGACTACTATGACACATTATCTGTATTAATAAGTTCTGATTGCGGGGTAACCTTTAAAACAGTGTATCAGAAATATGGCCCTACATTGGCAACTGCAGGTTCATCTTCGTCCGACTATACTGATCCTGCGGATAGTGATTGGAGAACAGAGGTCATTAAAGTAGCCGGTTCTGATCTTTCTTCTGGAAAGTTGTCGGTAATTTTCAGAAACAGCAGCCGCTATGGAAATAACATCCATATTGATAATATAAACATCATTGGGAAAGCTAAAGCACCTTCCCTGAGAGATATTACTGTGACTTCGATACTTGCTCCATCTCCTATTAATTGTTCCACATCTGTTACTCCAAAGGTTGTGGTATCAAACGTGGGAGTAGATGCCATCACCTCCTTTTCAGTGGGAGTATCTGTTGCAGGTGGAACTCCATTATTTCAAACCTTTACTCAACTGCTTGATCCGGGGCAGAGTACCACAGTAAGTTTAGCAGGTATTACTTTACCTGTCGGGAACTATAATATTATCGTCTACTCAAAAGATCCTGTTTCTGCATATGGAACCGGTGATGCACGACTCGCCAATGATACCTTAAGCAGCACATTCAGTATTTTAGGAAGCCAATCAGCCCCCTTAATTGAAGGTTTTGAAAATAGTACTTCGCCACCTCTTAACTGGGGAATCAACAATCCGGACGGGAAAATCACATGGCAACGGTATAATGTTGGAAGCTCCAGCAGCTGGTCTATGTATATGAATAACTTCAACTATACTGCCAAACAGGTAGATGATCTTATTACACCGGTAATTAGTTATTCAAATGTAGATTCACTGCAATTATCTTTCGATGTTGCTGCAGGTAACAAAATCACCGGCATTCCCGATACATTGACAGTACTTGTAACTACTGATTGTGGAAACAGCTACGGCATGGTGTACCAGAAATGGGGCAACCTGCTTGCAACAACCACTTCCTCTCAAACTACTGAGTTTATTCCTACAACAAGCGCCCAGTGGCGGAAAGAGATAGTTGATCTATCAGGCTTTAGCAAGCAAAGCCCGGTTGTCCTCGTATTCAGAGTTAGCAATAATAACAACAACAATATTTTCATAGATAATATTAACTTCTCATCAAAAGCAGCACCCCCGCTTTTAACCAGGAGAGGATATGTGATCTTACCAACAGCGTTCCGGAACAGTTTTACTATATGGTATAACCAGGATCCGATTTCGTTGAAATACGTGAATGTATTTAACACTTTAGGTCAATTAATATATTCCAAACAATTCAATAATAGCTCTAACAGGATGATTGTAGTGGATCTGCAGGAAAAGGCTGCCGGATCTTACCTGGTAAGGTTGGAGTATGAAGATCCATCGAAAAACACATCACAATGGGTCATAAAGTATTAATAAAATAGTAAAAATGACATAAATCAGGTCCCCTCCTGCCATGTCTTTTTTAGAAGCAACTACCTTTGCGCCATGATAGAAACAGCTGAAAAGGTCCCCTATAAAAACCTTACTCCTGAGTTACAATCCATAGCTGATAAGATTTATGATGGTGTAAGAATTTCACCTGCCGATGCTCTGCATCTTTTTGAGCTTGGAAGTCTTGGCTTTTTAGGAACACTGGCGAATCATGTAAGAGAAAGAATACATGGAGACAAAACCTACTTCAATAGAAACTTTCATATAGAGCCAACTAACGTTTGTGTATTCACCTGTAATTTCTGCTCCTACTCTCGATTGTATGCACACCGCGAAGAAGGATGGGAATTGAGCCTCGATGACATGATGAATATAGTAAAGAAGTATGATGGTAAACCTGAAACGGAAGTCCATATCGTGGGAGGTGTCCATCCAAAAATGAACTTGTACTTTTTTGCTGATCTACTGAAGGCCATTAAACAACACAGGCCTGACCTGCATATAAAAGCCTTTACAGCAGTGGAACTGGATTATATGTTCCGGAAAGCCAAATTGTCTAATGAAGAAGGGGTGCAGGTATTGAAAGAAGCAGGACTTGATTCAATACCGGGTGGTGGTGCCGAGATTTTTAATGAAGAAATACGGCAGCAAATATGTCCTGATAAGGTGGATGCAGAAGGATGGCTTAATATTCATGAAGCTATTCACAATGCGGGTTTACACAGTAATGCTACAATGCTTTATGGTCATATCGAAAGCTACGCTGACCGGGTAGATCATATGAACAGGTTGCGCGAATTGCAGGATAAAACAGATGGTTTCAACACGTTCATTCCCCTTAAATTCAGAAATGGGGATAATGACATGAGCAATGTTCCTGAAGTCAGCCTCATAGAAGACCTCAAAATGTATGCTGTTGCACGTCTGTTCCTTGACAACTTCCCACACATGAAAGCTTATTGGCCGATGCTGGGAAGAAAGAATGCTCAATTATCTCTTGCCTTCGGTGTTGATGATATTGATGGGACTATTGATGATACTACAAAAATATATTCGATGGCAGGAGCAGAAGAACAATCCCCTGCCATGAGTACGGAAGAAATTGTTACTCTTATCAAACAGGTCAATCGTCAACCTATTGAAAGAGATACTCTCTATAATGTTATTAATGAATTTTAAAAGTTCCTAATCTCACTTAAATCGGGGCATTAATACTTTAGTAATACCTTCTTTTCTTTAGAAAGAGGGTATTTTTTTGCTCCTGTTATTCATTCTTGCCCTGTAACATAGGAACAAAGCTGAAGCGATCATAGATCTCTTCCTGTAAGCCTTCCAGCTTTTTAATAACCCGTTTCATCACCTGCACTTCTCCTGTGCCTACAGGTATCACCATCATCCCTCCCACCTTAAGTTGGTCCAACAGCTTTTGCGGAATTTCCGGAGCGGCCGCAGTAATTAGAATTCGGTCGAATGGTCCGTATGTGGGTAATCCCTGGTAGCCATCGCCATAAAATCTTTTAATGTTCGGGTATTTTTTTATATAGGGAAATTTGTCAAGGTATTCGTATAGCTTTCTCTGTCTTTCTATGGTATAAACCAAAGCACCCAATTCTGCAAGAACGCAGGCCTGGTAACCACTGCCGGTACCAATCTCCAATACCTTCATGAACTGGTTTACCTGGAGAAGTTGTGTCTGGTAAGCAACAGTATATGGTTGGGAAATTGTTTGCTTTTCAGCTATGGGAAAAGCCTTGTCTTCATATGCAACTTCATCAAAGGCAGAGTCCAGAAAAAAATGCCGGGGCACACGTTCTATTGCATGCAGTACCTTTTCATCAGTAATTCCTTTGGAACGTATTGTCTCTACTAATTTTTTACGAAGTCCTTTATGCCGGTATGTATCTTCAAACTCTCTCATTCCTCGGCAAATATATATTTGTATGTCTGATCCGCCTTACTTTTATGTATGGCCCTTAACCATATTTTTCTTGCATCTTTATGGATAGCCTATTGTGTTATCCATAGCCTGCTCGCCAGTATTTCTATTAAAAAGAAAATACAGCAAAAAGTTGGCTACAGATTCAAATACTACCGGTTATTCTACACTATTTTTTCGTTTGTTGGACTCATTGCTCTAACATGGCTTCAAATCAGTTTACCGTCAATTAGACTAGTTCAATCCGCCACCCTTTTAAGAATTATCGGAGTTATTATTTCCATGTCAGGAATTGTTTTAATGCTCATCTGTATAAAGAAATATTTCATGAGTTTAAGTGGATTTAAAACATTGATTAAAGAAGAGAGTTCAACCGAATTGATCATCACCGGAGTTCATCGCTATGTTCGTCATCCTCTATACCTGGGTACCTTTATATTCCTTTGGGGTTCATTACTAATCTTTCCATTATTGAGTTGGTTAATAGCCGTTCTCATCATCACAATCTATACAGTATGGGCTATAAAATTTGAAGAAGATAAACTATTGCTCGAGTATGGAAGTCAATATAAAATCTATATGGAACAGGTGCCGAAACTGATCCCATGGCGAAGATCATTGCAATAAACGGGTGATCTAACGTCAAAACCTGCGCATTCAACGATTAACTGCTTTCTGCCTGCTCAAATCGTCTTTTCTTTGTATTCACAAATCGCTGATAGAGATTCTCTATATAAAATATTAAGTCCATCCGCCTAAAGAGAAAGTGCTCAATCAAGAGCACTTTTTTCTTTTATATACTTTGTGTAAAAGGGGTTAACTCTTCAGCTTCATTTCACTAATAATTGAATGGATCTTTTCTTTTGATTCCTGTTGTGCTTTATCGAAGTCAGCAGCTGACTTCAATGGAGTATTCACACTGAAATAGAACTTGATCTTAGGTTCAGTTCCCGACGGGCGTGCACTGACCTTAGTACCATCTTCAGTTTCAAACTGGAGAACATTTGATTTTGGCAGTTTCAATTGTTGTTTATTGCCGGTGTTAAGATCTGTTTTAAGCTGCAACTGGTAATCAAGTAATGTAACAACCTTACTACCAGCCAAAGTTTTCGGTGGATTATTCCTGAATTGTTCCATCATCTCCGCTATTTCCTGCTGTCCGTTTCTTCCTTTCCTGGTAATTGAAATAAGACTTTCCTGGTAATAACCGTATTGAACATACAGATCAATCAACTTCTGGTAAAGACTCCTGCCTTTAGCTTTTTCAACAGCCGCCATCTCGCAAAGAATAGCTACTG
>JBLNAY010000290.1:0-4937 GCA_050259715.1 Candidatus Dadabacteria bacterium | reverse complement strand
AGAAGGATTCATCCTTCCTGCCGGAGGGTTTTACTTTTTTCAGAGGAGGTGTGTTGTTATTCTTAACAGCCATTGCTCTAATGTAAGATTCAGGATTTGTTTTTCCTCTGTTCCAATAAATTGGAACGCTTTGGTTCGGGAACAGCTATATAATCGTATGGACAATTGGTGCACCCTGAGCCGCAGCAATAGCCTTTTTCCAATAAGTATTTAGATGTAAATACCATCAGGCGTTTTTCATTAAGGTAGTAATCTTCGCCCTCAATCAATTCCTGCTTCATCTTTTAAAAACTCCTGGAGGGTGATGTCCATTTCTTTTGATGGTAATGTACCAGGTAAGGTAAAACAGAGGTAGAAAATGGTTTTGCTTTTCGCTATATCCAGTGACTCATAATGAGTCTTAATGTGCAATTCAGGGGGCAGTCCCGGCTCTGCATAGAGGTCAGCATAATCCTTTAGCAGGCGACAACCATACATATCAATAACCTTTTTTGTAAACTGATAGAGGTCCGGGCTATCGGTCTTCAGGTGAATCTTTCCGCCGGGTTTGAGGATTTCATAATACAGCCTGAGAAAACGCGGGTGAGTCAATCGTTTTTTTGCCTTAGATATTCTAAGCTGAGGATCAGGAAAGGTGATCCATATTTCGTCGACTTCCTCGGTTCCAAAAAAGTCGGTGAGTCTTTCAATCTGTGCTCTCAGGAAGGCTACATTTTCTTGCAGGTGAGACATGGCTTTTTTAGCCCCTACCCACAAACGATTTCCTTTCAGATCGACACCTATAAAATTCTTATTCCGGTAGAGGGCTGCCAGGCCAAGTGTATATTCACCTTTGCCGCAGGCTAGTTCCAGCACAATAGGATTGTGATTGCCAAAGTATTCGTTCCAGTTACCCTGCATCGATTCGGGGTACTGTAAAACATTTGAAAAGGTCTTTAATTCTGCAAAACGAACTAATTTCTTCTGTCCCATAATGCTATCAACAATAAACCTGCGAATATCGGAAGAAGATGGCTGAACTATAAACTGTAAAGTGTAAACAGAAAACTCATTTATACATCAGTTCCTTTACCTTCTCTTTATCATCTTTTTCGTTTTTGAGATCGAACATAGTTCCGAAAACATGATCCCAGATGGTAGAACTAACTCCAAAACCTTTATTCTCATCCTTATAGTGATGGAGGTGGTGATTTCTCCAAAGTCCCTTCATCCATTTAAATGGAGGGTTCCAGGCGTGGATAGCATAATGCATAGAGCCATACATCAGGTATCCTAAAAGAAAACCAGGGAAGAAAGAAAATGCATTCTGGTTTATAACAAAGTACACAATGAAAAACAATATAGAAGCAATGATGAGGCTTGGAACCGGCGGCATGAACAACCTTTCTTTATCTCTTGGAAAATGATGGTGATTGCCATGCATAACATAAATGATTCTTTTTGCTTTTTCACTTTCAGCTACCATGTGAAATACCCAACGGTGCATGAGATATTCAAAGAATGTCCAGAAAAACATTCCCAAAAGAAATAGACCTGCAATGGTTAGTGCATCATAATCCAACCGGGTAGCGGCATAATATGGAAATCCTATAACTACAGGTAAATAGATGCCCCAAATAACCAGGGGATGAGTCTTTGTAAGGAATTCCAATGCGGGGTTGGCAAATAGTTGTGCTTGTCCTTTATTGTGTATTTTCTCGAATTTCATGGCTCCGTATTTCAGTTGTAAAATTACAAACTACCCAATAATTTATAATTGTGCATGACTGCCGATTTGTTAATCCTTCTGAAACCCGAATCCAATTGAAAAGATTCGGTTAAAAAAGAGACCTGTAAACTTCATCTACTCTTCCCATAGTGACTACTTCGATGTTGAATTTCTTAGTAGTGCTCTTTTGATCCTGCACCCTGGGCATGTTGTAGCGCGAGATGATGATCTTTTCAAACCCTAGTTTCTCTGCTTCTGCAATCCGTTGTTCTATGCGGTTCACTGCTCTTATTTCTCCACTCAATCCAACTTCACCCGCAAAGCAAATGGATTGCGGCAAAGGAGTGTCTTCATAAGAAGAAAGAAGAGCGCACAGAACAGCAAGGTCAATTGAAGGATCTTCAATTTTCAGACCACCGGCAATATTCAGGAATACATCTTTAACTCCAAAGTGAAAGCCTCCTCTCTTTTCCAGTACAGCCAATAACAACTGCAGGCGGCGAAGATCAAATCCAGAGACGGTACGTTGAGGAGTGCCATATACCGATTGCGTTACCAACGCTTGTACCTCTATCAACAATGGTCGTTGTCCTTCTAATGTTGCAGCTATGGCAATACCACCGAGATTATCCTCTTTCTGCGTGAGTAAGATCTCACTAGGGTTTAACACGGGTCGCATTCCATCATCATTCATCTGGTAGATTCCCAATTCGGCACTACTGCCGAAGCGGTTCTTCATAGTTCTCAGGATACGATAGGCATAATGACGATCACCTTCGAAATGAAGTACTGTGTCTACCATATGCTCCAGGAGCTTAGGGCCGGCGATAGTTCCATCCTTTGTTATATGGCCTATAAGAAAGACGGGCGTGTTGGTCTCTTTGGCAAACTGCTGAAACTCCGCAGCGCATTCTCTTATTTGTGATACACTACCCGGAGAAGAATCAATGAATGAAGATTCGAGTGTTTGAATAGAGTCTACAATGATCATCTCCGGTCTCAATTTTTTAATTTCCTGGAAGATGACCTGTGTCGAGGTCTCGGTAAGTAAGTAGAAGTTATCGTTCTGTAGATTGAGACGATCAGCTCTCATCTTAATTTGTTGCTGGCTTTCTTCACCACTTATATATAAAGTAGTTATCGATGTAAGCTTCAAAGCCATCTGAAGAAAGAGAGTTGATTTGCCAATACCTGGTTCACCGGCAACGAGAATAATACTACCGGGTACTATGCCTCCGCCAAGTACACGATCCAACTCTGAATCCAATGTGTTTACTCGTGGAGAAACATTCAATGCAACATCGTTAAGATGAACTGTTTTTTTCGTGTGACCATTTTCATGATACGATTGCCAGTCGTTAGCTGAAGACTTTTTTGTTTCTTTTTGAATGACTTCTTCAACAAACGTGTTCCATTGTTGACAGGATGGACACTTACCTAACCACTTAGCCGATTCGTAACCACAACTTTGACAGAAATAAGCAGTTTTAATTTTAGACATCAATCAGGAAGATTAAAAATAAAGAGGAAAATATGAGTTTTACATCGGCAACAAAGTAGTAAAAAAACCAAGTAAAAAGGGCTGATCTTGCGACCAACCCTTTTACTTACTAACCCATTAAATTCTGACACTAAATTACAAATATGCCTTAGATAACAAAATAAATTTTTCAGCCTGTGAATAACTTTTGGAAGGAATTATGTAAAAGCTTTTAACAATAATTCGTAGCTAAACAGCTGATTTACAAAGCATTTCATGGAATTACCTGCCAATAAAGAAATTACCCCCTATGCAAAAATGTCAGTATTTTTCATTTATTTATCCACCTTCCTGTCATTGTTGCTCCATAACCAAAATCACCATAGTTTTTGCCTTATAAGGGTAAATTTGTAATTCACTAAATAAAGTAAAAATGACCCCATCCATATTTTTTGTATCTATTCTTTTTATTGGAATCAGTATGATCGTGTCGATGATACTGAAGAGTAAGTTTGCTGCGTATAGTAAAATTCCGCTTACAAGCGGACTCTCCGGAAAGGAGGTCGCTGAGAAGATGTTAAGGGAAAACGGTATATATGATGTGAAAGTGCAATCTGTAGAAGGCTTTCTTTCTGATCATTATAATCCAGCTACTAAAATAGTGAACCTCAGCCCTGAAGTTTACAGCAACCACAGCATTGCCTCTGCCGCAGTGGCAGCCCATGAGTGTGGGCATGCTGTTCAGCACGCTGAATCCTATCAATGGCTCAACCTCAGGAGCAAGCTGGTGCCTGCGGTCCAGTTTAGCTCAACAATAGTTAACTGGATCCTGCTGATCGGTGTTTTTATGGCAAGTTCTGGTAATCCTACCCTGTTATTGGTTGGAATTGCCCTTTTTGCCGTAACGGTATTGTTTACCCTTATCACCTTGCCTGTAGAATTTGACGCCAGCCGAAGGGCTTTGCTGTGGTTAAATAATACAAATGTTACAAACTCCACTGAGTATCCAAAGGCAAAAAATGCTCTAACCTGGGCAGCAATGACTTATGTAGTGGCAGCCCTTGCAGCAGTTGTTACCCTGATACAATATATAATGGTTTACCTGGGAGCGAGGGATAGAAATTAACTCCATGTCTCATAGACGTCGGAATTTAGGGGGGACAATGATCCATTTAAGAAATGAGTTTAATTATATAGAAAAGAGAAAGGCTCCAAAGGGAGCCTTTCTCTTCATTGTTATTTCCGAATTATTTAAAGTTTGATTTCATCTCCTGATTTATTGAAGAAGCGGAATTCAGTGAGGTGGTAGCTGGTGTCAGCTCTGATGGTAATGTCTTGCTTGAATTTACGTTTCCACTTAGCAAGTTTGCTCCATAGCCATCCTTTGGTGAGGAAAGCATATAGAATTGGATGAACTACCAGGGTGAGATTTTTTTGTTTATGAGTAATAAGGTAGTTCAGATTCTTTTCAATTTCATCTTCGAGAATCAGGGTAGAAGAGATCTTACCGGTACCATTACAGGTAGGGCATACTTCCTGGGTATTGATATTCATCTCCGGTTTCATGCGCTGGCGGGTAATCTGCATGAGCCCGAATTTGGAAATGGGTAGAACAGCATGCTTGGCCCTATCAGGTCTCATGTATTCTTCCATAGCTTCCAGCAACTTTTTCTTGTTTTCCGGGAGCTTCATATCAATGAAGTCAACGACAATGATACCGCCTATATCACGCAATCTTAATTGCCTTGC
>JBLNAY010000289.1:0-2900 GCA_050259715.1 Candidatus Dadabacteria bacterium | reverse complement strand
GAAATTCGCTGCTGCTGCTTTTGTTTGTATTCTTCGGTTTGTTCTACAGCATAACCACCAGCCTTAGAAGCATCTGCTGCACCTTCCACTTCCACGAACTTAGCTCCTAAACTCATTACTTCCTCCTTCACTGCAGGTCGGGTGTCAAATACTTCGACTACTGCTCCAAGTCTACGGGCTGTGGCAATTGCCTGTAAACCGGCAACACCCGCTCCCAATATAAGGACCTTTGCAGGGGCAATACTTCCTGCAGCTGTCATGAACATAGGAAAGTATCTTGGATAAATATTGGCTGCGTGAATGACGGCCTTGTATCCTGCAATATTTGCCTGTGAACTGAGTACGTCCATACTCTGAGCCCTGGTAGTACGTGGCAACATATCCAGGCTGAATACAGTTATCTTTTCTTTAGCCCACCTTTCAATTATCCCAGGGTTAAATAGTGGCGCATATACCCCTATCAAAACTTTCGAAGCTTCTAATTTTGTTGTTGAACCGGGTTGGGAAATAGACAAAAGTACGTCACTATTCAAGAGCACTTCGGGCCCTGCAACGATACCTGCTCCTGCTTTTTCATAATCAACATCAGATGCTGATGATCTAACACCAGCGTCTTTTTCAACTAAAACTTTAATTCCTTTCTTTACTAATTGGGCCACAGCCTCAGGTAAGAGAGAAACGCGGGTTTCAGTTCCGGGTTCTCTTAAAACTCCAACAGTCATATTGTTTGAAATTCTGTATTATATAGCAAACTGCAATCCTTTTAATCTAATATCAAAAAGCGTTAATCAAAAGAGGTTAGTTAAAAGCGGATTTTAAACTCCTGCTTTATTTTAAACTCCTTCTTAAAAAAAACAAATCCAAGGAAAAATATATCAATTGAATATTGTACTTCCGGATGTTGTTTGATCTCATTCCACGCTTTTTCCATTTCATCACTCCAGTATATATCATCAAAAATGAAAATACTGTTATTACCAGCTTTCTTTAATAAGGCGCGAAAGTAATTAATAGTAGGATAATAGCGATGGTTTCCATCAATGTATGCCAGGTCGATAGTCTTTTTATTATCAATTGTTATTTGAAGAACGTCATCAAAATTGCCAAGAATACTGGAAATATTAGAAATCTTTAACTTTTCGAAATTCTCCAATGCTAATTCCCGAACCTGTTCACTCCCTTCAATGGTCGTAACGTCTGCAGTCGGATTGGCCTTTGCCATATAGGCTGTACTGATACCTAGTGAACTACCCAGTTCCAGGATAGTATGTGGCTTGTAATGCTTTGTCAAACGATATAATAATTGAGAATACTTTGGTGGCTTTAATGAAGTACGGGCAATAGATGAAACCTTCTTAACTGAGGACGTAGTTCCGGAACGGGAACCTGCTCCTAAATCTTGCAACGTGATTTCACGTTTATCAGTCAACAAAGCAGAACGTAACAGCTCTATTTCTTCCGGATGTTCAAAATGCTTTTTGTTATTAAGAACGTTCTGGATAAAGTCAAATACAAAGGGAGAATGCATCCCGTGTCCTTTGCCATTAGATGCATGTAAATAATAATTCAGATATTTCTTAGTTAATTGAAAAGTTGAATACACCTGTCAAATGTAAAGCGCAGTAAACATTTATTTAATTCTTTCCCACACCTGGAAAGAATGAGCAAAAGCATTTTTCTCATCTTCCTTACAATAGTGAGTTTTCCTTAATACCCACTCGCGTTCAGAAATAACCGGGAAATACACATCTCCTTCAAAACTTTGATGTATTCGTGTAAAATAAATTCTGTCAGCATGTGAAAATGTTGTCCGGAAGATTTCCGCCCCCCCAATTACAAAAATTTCTTTTGCTCCGTAGAATTTAGCTTTCTCAATTGATTCTTCAATATTGTGAACCACATCTACTCCATCTACCTGCCAGACAGTATTTCTAGTAATAACAATACTTTTTCTGCCAGGCAGTGGTTTCCCAATAGATTCAAAAGTTTTTCTGCCCATTAGTATAGGCATTCCCCACGTTTGGTTCTTGAAATATCTCAGATCTGAAGGAAGATGCCAGGGGAGTTTGTTTGCCTTGCCTATGACATTGTTTTCATCTGCAGCTACTAATAAACTAATAACAAAATCTCCTTTGTTACCCTTTGTATCAGTTTTCTGTGAAAGTTCATTTTTGTTTGTAGAATCGCTCACGAATATTTTTTATCTCAAAATTACACAGCTACAGGTGCTTTGATTGGCGGGTGAAACTGGTAATTTTCTAAAGTAAAGTCTTCAAACTTGAAACCAAAGATATCTTTCACTTCCGGATTTAGCTTGATCTGGGGTAAAGGGAAAGGATTTCTGCTTAATTGCAAGTTCACCTGTTCAAGATGGTTATTGTAAATATGAACATCACCAAACGTATGAATAAACTCTCCCGGGAGCATATCGCAGACCTGGGCAATCATCATAGTTAATAATGCATAAGAAGCAATATTGAAGGGCACCCCGAGGAATACATCCGCAGAACGCTGGTAAAGCTGGCAGGAAAGACGGCTTTTGACAAAACCCTTTTCAGGCTGTGGTGGACTGACATAGAATTGAAATAAAACATGACAGGGCATCAGAGCCATTTTAGGCAACTGGGCTACATTCCAGGCGCTTACAATTAATCTCCTGCTATCCGGATTTGACTTTATTTGTTTTATGAGATCACTGATTTGATCAATAGTTTCACCTCCTGGCCCTGTCCAGCTTCTCCATTGTTTTCCATAAACAGGTCCAAGATCTCCATTTTCATCAGCCCATTCATCCCAAATTCTTACCCCATTTTCTTTGAGGTAAGATATATTAGTGTCCCCTTTTAAAAACCAGAGCAATTCATGAATGATGCTCTTAAGGTGCAGTTTTTTTGTTGTCA
>JBLNAY010000288.1:0-5394 GCA_050259715.1 Candidatus Dadabacteria bacterium | reverse complement strand
ACTGGACCAGTTGAAACTAAACCAGGGAGTAGAACAGCAGATATTTATACAGCAGTTTCAAAGAGCTAATTACAGCAGGCTGTCCAGTAGTATGCTGTTACAAATACACTTTTGTGCTTTCAGTTCTGTAATTATGATAAGATCCAACTTGCCACTTTCAATTAAACAAGATTTTAGTTAAGCCGAAGAAAGATACCGGTTGAAACTATCTATATGCGCATAATGACTTGGGATACTGAAAAGTGGTGCAAGAGTATTTGGCTCATGTTTTTTAGCACCAACAGCATGTATGTACCTGGATGAATGTCTTCTTGCCGGCTGGAGTTTATAAGCCAATAGCAGCAGCTTTCTGATCACCTTT
The DNA here is from genome assembly GCA_050259715.1 of Candidatus Dadabacteria bacterium. Lineage (GTDB taxonomy): Bacteria > Bacteroidota > Bacteroidia > Chitinophagales > Chitinophagaceae > Flavisolibacter. Next base: position 5,033 of record JBLNAY010000288.1, on the reverse strand, counting down.
TCTTCACGGGTATTGTTCTTCAGCAGGGCTATGGCTTTTGTCTTCAAAGCAGCATACATTCCTTTTTGTTTTCGAAAGGTGCTGTATACCATTGCAGCCAGTTGACTTCCACGCGACAAACGCCGGCAACTTCTCCTGCTCCCTTCAAAGCACGCTGCCTTCCAGAACTTCTTACCATTCAAGGAACTTTGCATCCTGACGTAATATTCCCCTTCCATTTTGTAAAAACAGAACCCGTCGACTGTACCTTCAAATTTATGGTCACCTATCTGTCGCGCCATTCTCAAATATACTACATTTATTAGTGTTTATTGATGATCATAATAAGATTTCTTTTAAAAAGACCAGGGCGTTATTTTAAGGTGCAGTATAGAGAAAAGTAGATGATTTTACATATTCTATTGATTATTAAGGGTTGCTAATTATTGTATCAACGTACCCTATAAGCGATTCCTTAATCCTGCTTAAAGTTGCCACGCAGTAAGTATAGAGTTTGCAAGGAGTTTGCATGGACTTTGCCCCTGCTAACCTTATGCTAACTTCATCCAAACTTCATGTAAACTCAACTCTTAATGGTTGAATATTGTTCCGGGAAATTGACTATTCAACAGGAATCCTTCCACTGTTTTTTATCTGAATCATCTGTTCTCCACATTTCCAAAACATTACATTTTCAAATACCTCATCTCCAAATTTTCAAATCATTTCATCTCCAAATCTTCAAATCACAAATTATCTTTTTTCATTTCCTCTGTTGCGTAGTTTGCAGCTCTTGCTGTTAATGCCATATATAATAATGAAGGACTTTGATTCCCTGTGCTTGTCATGCAGGCGCCATCAGTTACAAAAACATTAGTGCAATGATGCAGCTGGTTAAATTGGTTTAATAAAGAATTCTTTGGATCTTTTCCCATCCGGCATCCACCCATTTCATGTATGTCCAGCCCGGGTGCCTGGTGGTTATCAACCTGGCTAATGTTTTTACAACCTGCTTTCTCCAACATGGCTGTACTTTCTGCCAGGAAATCCCTGATCATCTTATCAGCATTATCATCATATCCTACGGACATAATCAGCAATGGAATTCCCCACTGATCTTTTTCGGTTGTACTTAGTCGAACATGATTTTCCTCACGAGGAACTGTTTCTCCCTGCATATACATATATGTTCTCCAACTTCCGGGTTCACAAAGAGCCTCTTTATAAGATGCACCTATGTTCTCCGGTAAGGAATCATCATTTACCCTGCCGCGGTATGCACCCATAAACGTGGTGAAACCGCCAACATAATCCATTTCATGTTTTCCAAGATTTCGATAGTTTGCCAGGATTGGCTCTGTCGGATTATGCCCATAGAAATATTTATCTTCCATTCCGTCAATGTCAGCGTTAACGGAAGCGCGATAGTTATGATGTGCTACATATTTCCCGAGCAATCCACTATCATTACCAAGACCATTGGGAAACCGACCTGACGTTGAATTCAGTAATACTAAATTGCTATTTAAAGCAGAGGCATTTACAAAAATTATCTTAGAAAAAAAGTCAGTACCCTGTTTTGTATTACTATCAATTACTCTAACACCAATGGCTTTCTTTTTCTGTTCATCATAAATAATGGAATGAACAACAGAGAAAGGCCGGATCGTTAGTTTGCCGGTTTTCTTTGCCCATGGAATAGTTGAGGAAACAGAGCTGAAATATCCACCAAAAGGACAACCACGCATACACAGGTTGCGTGCCTGGCACTTTACCCTGCCCTGCTGTAAATGTATTTCTTTGGGTTCCGTAAGGTGGGCCCACCTTGCATGGACAAGATGACGATCTTTAAAATTTTTATTTACTGTTTCAGCAATGTGAGCTTCCACACAGTTAAAATCAAAAGGTGGTAAGTATTCTCCATCAGGCATTGCTTCTATCCCATCCCGGGTACCACAGACACCGATAAACGTTTCCACATGAGAATACCAGGGAGCCATCTCCGAATAACTTATTGGCCATTCTATACCATATCCATCACGGGCGGGTGATGAAAATTCATTCTGACTCCAGCGTTGGCAAGCACGTCCCCACGTAAGCGATTTTCCTCCAACCTGGTAACCACGAATCCAGTCAAATGGCTTCTCCTGCACATAAGGATGATCTTTGTCCTTGATGAAAAAGTGAGCGTTATCTTCCCCAAAACCTGCAGCTTTACTGATTAAAGGATTTTCCTGCAGGAATTCTTTCGTCATTTGTCCTCTATGTTTGAACTCCCAGGGTGCTTTTGTAGCTGTTGGGTAATCTTTTATATGCTCTACATTCCGGCCCCTTTCCAGCAAGAGAGTCCTGGCACCTTTCTCGCACAATTCTTTTGCAGCCCAGCCGCCACTTATTCCGGAACCGATAACAATAGCATCATAACTATTTTGCTGAATTCCTTTTGAATTAATGTATAAGCCGGTTGAATCATTAGGCATACCAGAGTGGATTAGTTGTTATACACGTAAGTTAAAGCTTAACGTGAAAACACGAAATGAATTTCATAGAGTTTATGACAATTTAGTTACTATGCTTTTGGTTAAAACAGGGAAGCAGGTATATTTTGTTTTATTTTTAAACTGGTTTATTTTATAATAATACTTCTAAGCTATGACCCGAACTAAAGTCGCCGTCCTCGGAGCTGGATTTGTTTCTGAAATTCATTTGGAGAGCTATCACAGGTTCGTTCCGGGTGCAGAGGTAATTGCCTTGTATGCCCGGAATGAACAAAAAGGAAAAACCGTGGCTGATAAATATAAGATTCCTTCTTTTTATAATGATATTGATAACATCATCTCTGAATCAGGTTGTGATGTAGTGGATATCTGTTTACCCAATCACCTTCATGCGGAGGTAACATTAAAGGCTGCCAAAGCAGGTAAGCATGTGATTATTGAAAAACCACTTGCTATGACTCTGGAAGAATCAGATGCTATGATCAGCGAGTGCAAAAAGGCAGGTGTAAAATTGATGTATGCCGAAGAACTTTGCTTCGCTCCGAAATACGAAAGAGTGAGGCAGATGGTGAAGGAAGGTGCTGTTGGTGACATTTATATGCTGAAGCAGGCAGAAAAACATTCAGGCCCTCATACGGATTGGTTTTATGATGTTAATCTATCCGGTGGTGGGGTTTTAATGGATATGGGTTGTCATGCTATTGCATGGTTTCGCTGGATGCTAAATAATGCAAAAGCCACTTCGGTATACGCAAGCTTATCTACGGTTTTGCATAAAGGGCGAACCCAAGGAGAGGATAATTCAGTGCTGATAATCGAATTTGAAAATGGTGTCACGGCAATAGCAGAAGACAGCTGGGCAAAACACGGTGGCATGGATGACCGCTGTGAAGTTTATGGAACCGGAGGTGTTGTGTATGCGGATCTTTTTATGGGAAATTCTGCCATTGCCTACAGCAAACAAGGATATGGATATGCAATGGAAAAAGCGGATACTACAGTAGGCTGGAGCTTCACAGTTTTTGAAGAAATCTTTAACCAGGGCTATCCTTATGAGTTGAAACATTTTATTGATTGTATACAACAGGATAAAAAACCACTAGTGAGCGGAGAAGACGGTCGGGCAGTTTTGGAAATAATATATGCAGCATATGCATCTGCTGCACAGGGCAAAAAAATATTGCTGCCTTTTACTCCGCAGGTAAATAAACCGGTAGATCTTTGGCTGAATCCTCCCACAGGTGTGGTTCAATAAGAATGCATGAATACTATTATAGAAAATACATACGATGAACTTTCGAAGCACGCAGCTGATGATCTTTCAGAGTTTATTAAATCAAAGAGAAATCCTCTTATTTGCACGGCTTCCGGTGATTCTCCTGCCGGATTATACAAAGAACTGGTTAGTCGTGTGAACAAAAATCAATTAGATATTTCCTCATGGTTTTTCGTGGGCCTTGATGAATGGATGGGAATGAATGGGCAAGACGAAGGAAGCTGCCGCTATTACCTGGATAAACAGCTATTCGGCCCATTATCAATAGCAACACAAAGGATTTGTTTTTTTAATGGCAGGACAAGTGATCCGGAAAAGGAATGCCAGGTAGTAAATGATTATATCACTGAACATAAGGGTATTGATGTAGCGATCGTTGGACTCGGTCTGAATGGCCATGTCGGAATGAATGAACCCGGTACTCCCCCACACTTACATGCTCATAAAGCGAAAATTGATTTACAGACACAACAGGTGGGACAGAAGTATTTTAAAGAGGCTAAAGAGATTTCGAGCGGGCTTACTTTAGGTATTGCTGATTTGTTGCAGGCAAAAAAGATCATGCTGATAGTGAGTGGTAGTAACAAAGCAGGAATAGTAAAGAAGGTATTGGAAGAAGAGATTTCTGAACAAATACCTGCTACCCTACTTCGTAATCATCCTGGCTTTAGCATTTATCTTGACGGTGCTTCATCACAAATGATCTCCAACACTTAAAATTATGCTAATAGGAGTAGATCTCGGGGGAACTAATATCCGTGCCGGCGCATTTAACACCGACCAGTTTACTTCTGTTGTATCAGAAAACATTGCAGCCAATAAAACAGAAAAGGATGTATTGCAACAACTCTTCAGAATAATTGACAAACTACATGATAGTTCTCTAACCGCTATTGGTGTGGGTGTTGCAGGACTTGTTCATGACGGAATAGTTTATGATGCGGTGAATATCCCCGGATGGAAAACAATTCCACTAAAGAACATGCTGGAAAAGCGGTACTCTGTGCCTGTTGTGATAGAAAATGATGCAAATTGTTTCGCATTAGCAGAATTATATTTTGGTAAAGCAAAAAGTTGTGATTCAATGATCGGCCTTACCATTGGTACCGGGCTGGGAACGGGTATTATAATCAATAAAAGGTTATATAGAGGGAGTTCAGGCGGTGCCGGAGAATTTGGCATGATGGAGTATAGGGATCATTGTTATGAATACTATGCCAGTGGACAGTTTTTTCAAAACGTTTATGGCATAAGCGGGGACCTTGCCTTCCAACAGGCAA
>JBLNAY010000287.1:0-23787 GCA_050259715.1 Candidatus Dadabacteria bacterium | reverse complement strand
TCATCAGGTTCACTTTTTCCGTTGGATTATTAATACCAACAATCATAGCTTTTTGGAAAGTTGCATAATCCTCCGAAGGCCACGACCACCTGATCACATTATCATACATGCTTTTTGCCTGAGTGAAATTCCGGTTCACAAAATATACATCTGCCGTGCGCACGTAAGCATCCTGGGTTATAGGATCAGAGTTTAACGATACATTACGCGCCAACGGCTCAAAGAAGCTTTGTGCCAATGGATAATTTTCTTTCCTGTAGTAAGTATACCCAAGATTATACTTCGCATTCTTTTCGGTTACCTCTCCTGATGAAGGCGCACCTGCGTTCAGGTAAGCATTATAGTAACGTATTGCATCATCGATACGATTCGAACGATAAGCCAACTCTCCTTTCCAGAAATTCAACAACGGGAGAACAGAGGCATTATTTGGATCTCTAAGAGCCCTGTCAAGAAGGCTTTCTGCCTCCTGTAACCTTCCATCATTAATGAGCTCAGTGGCCCTTCCATAAAGAATTCGCGGTATTAATCTTCTTACTACCTGGGATGGATATTGAATACCTTCCAGCAATGTCAATGCATCGCGATAGTTATTCGTATTCGTTAATGCCCCAACCAGGAGCTCAGTCGCTTCATCGCGATAAGGCGAATCCGGGTAATCATTAATAAAGCTTCGAAGGTTCTTTAGCGCTTCATCCTGGTAGCCCAGCTCATAAGAAAGCTTTGCATAATTGAATCTTGAGATCTCGCGTTGTGATAGATTACTATTATTGCTGGCACTGAACAAAAAAGCATTTCTTGCATTTGACTTCTGACCGGTTTTTAAATACGAATCAGCCAGTAAATACATGGAATGCTGACTCAGTGAATCATCTTTTCCACTTAGTTGTTTAAAGCCTTCAATTGCTTTTGTATAATTATTTGCCTGGTAATAAGCATAGGAAAGTTCATAAAGATCCTCTCTCCTCACCTTATTGGAACGGGTAACATAATCTTCCAGGTAAGGGAGTGATTTAGCATATTGTTTTTTCTCGAAATAGGCATGGCCTAAAAGCTGCTTGAGTTCGAGCTCATAATATTGGGATTTACCTTCTTTGATCTTATTCTCCGCATAAGCAACAGCTTCGTCTTTCTTGCCTTGCACATAATAGATCTGCGCAATATAATAGGGCACAATCGAACTATAGTTTGGTTCGTTCTCCACTATGCGGAAACTTTGTAAAGCATCTGAATAATTCCGGTCACGAAAGGCAATGAAACCATAATAGTAATTCGCATCAATGTAGTTGGGATCCGATTTGATCTGTCGTATGGAATTCAACAATGGCTTTGCTTTCGCAAATTGCTGCAACGTGAAGTACGAATAGCCCTGGTGAAACTTCATATCGGCTACTTCGCGATTATTAAGGTTTTCTATATTGGCCTGCTCATATAAGTTAACTGCATCGGAGAATTGATGCTGACGGAAATAATATTCAGCCAGGTGAAAGTTCATCATCTCCACCCTTGCATTATTCTTGGTAATGGTTATGTAATCCTGTGCATCCTGTTGTCCCCGTTCTTCATTTTGCTTTAGCTCACATACAATGGCGTAGTAATTAATTTCTTGTGTCTCAACCGGGTGGTTGATCCTGTCGGTCTCTTTAATGGATTGCTGCAACTCTTTTAAAAGCGGGTAAGCCAGGTTGTATTGTTCTTTTTGAAAATACTCCTTTGCTTCATTAAACTTTTCCTGTGGATCGGAATAAAAGGCAGTTTGTTGTGACCGGGAGAGAATACATGTTGCACAACTTAAGACCAGCAGGGTGAGTTTCTTCATAGTAAACCTTTAATTCATCTTACGATAACGTTGTAAATATTCGAAATATTTTGACCTTCGCCAAAGATCATTCAAAAGAGAATTGTAAAATTTGCCGGCCGGAAGTTTATTTATAAACAAAATCATTCGTTATTCTTGAAAAACATTTGAATCCAATAACATGAGAAAATTTTTTAGTACCAGGATCTCAGCAAGCAGCTTTACCATCGCAACCTTACTGTTAAGATTAACCGCAGGCATATTGATGATCAGCAATCACGGCTTTAGTAAAATATCTAATTTCACCAATAAGGCACCTCATTTCTCAGATCCATTTGGATTAGGTGCCACCAGTTCGTATTCTCTGGTGGTATTTGCAGAATTCTTTTGTGCGGCCCTTGTTATTTTAGGATTATTTACGCGGCTGGCTTGTATTCCCCTTGTCATTGCTATGGGAGTTGCCTTCTCCATTGCACACAAACACAATATTGCACCCGGGCAAGGTGAAACTGCGTTACTCTTCTTTATTTGCTTTTTTGTTATCTTATTAACAGGACCGGGGAAGATGAGCGTAGACCGGTTACTATTTAAGTAAGCTTCGACTGTATTGCCTGCTTTCAAATACCCGTCCTTATTGATATATGCAGAGGACTTGTATAGATCAAACTAACAGGTCAGATGCAGTTGAGACACTGTTGACACGCAGTTAACACGCAGTTGACACGCAGTTAACTGTGTATCAATTCCGTATCAACTGCATATCAACAGCATATCATCAGTGTATTAGATCCAATATAAATCCATGCTGCGCCTATCGAAGGATTTTGAACAGAAAACACCGGGCCAAAAGGAATTTTTGCACTGTAGTAATTTAAAACCAGGAAGAAGTCTACTCTTCTGAATAGCGTGCCTTGATCCTTTGCCAACTTAATCTTTTAATACTATCCAACAACAACCAGGAAGCAGCAGCGGATAATAAAATGCAAATGAATAAAGCTGGAAGGATGGAATACAGGAAATAATGGCCGATCCCGATGAGGGATGAAATAAATACCAAAAGAAAACTTTTATAAATATTTCCTGCTTTGCTGGCATTGCTCTGGTGAACGGAAAAGGGGAATTGCTTATTTCCTATATAGATAATTAAACCGGCAATCAAAGCTTCATTAAATAACCCAAATACAATATTGGGTAATACGGAGGGACCAAGCAGCACCAGGCCTGCTACAGTTATTACCAGTACAATCGGGAAGTAAAATTTTACAATAGCTGCCTTAGTTCCCCCGGCAATGACATGCCCCGGCAACTGAAGTGGTGTAGTATAATAGATCCAGGCAGCTTTATACTTATCAGAATACATTACCTGGTTGATAGCTGTTACAAGTAACAAACTGGTAAGATATATAGCAGATATAATAATTATTTTCCCCTTGGTAGGATCTTCCTGTATTTCACGGAGGGTGAGGTGTTTCGAATTCAGAAACATTACAACAACATAAACGGCCATGTAGCCCATAGCGGGATAAACCTTCAATTTAAAATCCCTGCTGCGACTGGTCATTTTCCATACAAACTCAAAACCCATCCTTTCCACTCCACTTGAAGTCAGTAGCTTGCTAAGTTTTCCTACTATATTTAAAGATTTCCTTCTAACTTTTTTTACCTTGGATTTGGTTTCACCACCAGAACTGGTTATCAGCGCCAACTTGTTATTAAAAGCGGGAGCCAGGTACTTTACAACCAGGAGGATACTTCCGGCAGGTAGAAATAATCCGAGTATAGCAGCCATCACCTGCTGCGCCGGTGCATGGAATGTATATAATACTTTCCAACTGCAGGTTAACCAATAAACAGGATAAACCAGGATCCATTTCTTAGCCGTGAGATCAAGATCATACATGTTGAAACGGTTAGCCATACGGGGGAACACCTGGTAACTACCATAGACAAGAATAGCAAAGCCAATCTGGAAATAACTTATAATAGCCTGGAAGCGTTTTGGAGAAATGATCTTGAGAATAAGGATGTAAACTCCATTTATAAAAAAAATGGTGAAAGCGGTAACTAAAATAACTACCAGGAAGAAAAGCAAGCCACCTCCAACACCATAATCTTTCACCATGTAAACCAAACCTGCAAGACTCATAGGTACTACGATCTTGCAGATGTGAATGAAAATATGCAGTAGCCGGGCAACTACAAAGGTTCGGTCATTAACAGGCTTGGGCAGGATGATAAGGTTATCCCGAACGTCAATGAGTACGGAAGTGAAATCAGCAATCAAGGTCATAGCCAGCATAAAAAACATCAGGCTATAATAGAAGGTTAACTGCGTTTCAATATTTCGACCAAGTGAAAAGGAAAAAAGAAATACGACTCCCATAACAGCGCTGATCAGCATTGTGCCAATGGTTGCCATCTTCACTGGTTTGGCATTTTTCTTTCTTCTCGATTGGGCAATGGGATTCACCCGCCGGTCATCTATCGTGAGCTTTGTATCAAGAATGATGCGCAATTGCTCCACATCCACATCCATATTCCTGTAGAAAGCTGAAGGCAGCAGAACTAACTTTAGAAGTCCTTTGTTGAAAATATTCATGGATTAACTTTCAAGGGCTCTGAACAATTCATCTGCAGTAACCGTGAGAGATCCTTTGCCTGTGAGTGTCGCAAAGATCTGTTCTAATGTTTTACCCGGATGTTCTGATTTTAATTGATCTATGGTGCCATTGGCAATCACTCTTCCTTCGTCAATCAACACTATATGATCACTTACCTTCTCTACTATATCCATCATGTGACTACAATAGAAAATACTTTTGCCTTCTTTTGCCAGGCGGCTAATCAGTTCTTTAATGATAATCACACTGTTTGCATCGAGTCCACTTAAGGGTTCATCCAAAATGATGATGTCAGGATTATGTAGTAGACCCGAAGCAAGTAATACTTTCTGACGCATACCCTTACTGAAGCTATCCATGCGGTCGTGCATATTAGCGGCCAGATCAAAGGCAGTCAACATCCTGATGATGCGGTCTTCACATACATTTTCGTCCATTCCGTAAAGAGCGCCGGTGAACTTCAGAAATTCCATGGGCGTCAACACATCATAGAGTTCTGCCAGTTCCGGAACATAACCTATCACTTTTTTTACTTCGAGTGTATCTTCCTTAACATCGAAGCCTTTCACCTTCACTTCACCTTCATAATCGGTGATAAGACCACAGAGGATCTTCACCGTTGTACTCTTACCTGCTCCATTAGGTCCTATATATCCAATCACCTGCCCGGGGTAAACCTGGAGGTTGATATCCTTAAGTACAGGTTTGTTTCCATAGTTTTTGAAAAGGTGCTCAATTGTAATTACGGGTTCTTGCATTCACTGTTAAATATTTGGCTAATCTAATGAATCCTATGTGTACTCTTTAATTTTACCGCGTCATTATGAGAAAGGCTTTGATCCAGTTGAATTCAGCTGTATTTCTATGGGGGTTTACAGGAGTTTTGGGAAGGCTGATCACCTTAGATCAAACCTGGCTGGTATGGTACCGGCTGTTAATCACTGCTCTTTCATTGTGGATACTTTATTATTTTCTGAAAAGAATCAGGAAAGTACCTTTACGTTCAGCAATTTTCATAGGGTTAATTGGATTTATACAGGCATTGCATTGGGTATGTTTTTATGGAAGTATCAAGTATTCCAATGTTACTATAGCACTCACCTGTCTTTCCACCTCTGCTCTCCTTGCATCTGTAATTGAACCCGTATTCCTGAAACGAAGGTTTGAATTAATAGAAATTTTACTGGGGCTATTTGCCTTAGCCGGTATTGTCATCATCTATAACACCCATATTCAATTCTCTATCGGTATTGTCATCGGGCTGATAGCAGCTGTATTAACGGTGATCGTTTCTGTACTAAATAAGAAAATTGTTGATTCTTATCAACCGGAACAAATTACCCTTTTCCAGTTGACGGGAGGATTTGTTGGACTGAGTCTCTTTTTACCAATTTATCAATATTTCTTCCCGGAAATTCATCATACACCTGCTTTACTCGACTGGCTCTGGCTTTTCATTCTAAGCTGGGTATGTACCATCTTTACCTTTTACCTGTATATCCGCTCATTAAAAAGTATTTCAGCCTTCACAATGAACCTGACACTTACTTTAGAACCCGTCTATGGTATCATCCTGGCCTTTATTGTTTTTAATGAAAATCATGTTTTAAGCAGCTGGTTTTATGTAGGTTTCGGCCTGATTGCCCTGGCAGTGGTTTTTCACATGTGGAGACTCCTGTATTCTTTAAGGAATGTATAATCATTAATTTCCTTCTGAGGGTTAATTTTATTATATACAAGCACCACTATGAACAAGCTATTTCTTCTCACACTTTTCGCTCCTCTTGCCCTGTCTGCCCAAAAAAAGCCATTAGATCATTCTGTTTATGATAGCTGGCAAACAATAAGTGAACGCCTGATAAGTAATGATGGCAAATGGGTAGCTTACACTATCACTCCACAGGAAGGTGATGGTGATCTGTACGTGCAATTAACCGATGGAAGATCGTATAAAAAACAAATTGCAAGAGGATACAACGCTTTAATTACTGATGACAGCAGGTTTATTGTTTTTAAGATCAAACCTTTATTCAAAGACACAAGAGAAGCAAGAATAAAAAAGAAGAAGCCGGAAGAAATGCCAAAAGATTCCATTGGTATTTTGGAGTTAGGTAAAGATTCAATTATTAAAGTCGCGAAAATCAAGTCGTATAAAATACCTGAAAAGGCCTCCGGATGGTTAGCATACCACAAGGAAAAAGATCCTGCAGCAATAAAAGCCGGAGGTGGCGTTACTCAGAAAACTGTTGACAGCCTAAAACAAAAGGTGGATTCCCTTATCCAACTGGTAACCAGTTTAAAAAACATCAAGGCCGGAAGTGGTGATCAATTGGATGCAGATGAAGATCCTTCTGCTACTGCAACAGGCACGGAAGGCAGTGATCTTGTGTTGAGAAACTTCAGGACTGGCAAAGAAAGAATCTTTAAAAATATAGCGGACTACACTTTCAATAAGTACGGGCAGAAACTTGTATTGAATGTAACGAAATCACCTAAGGATTCTTTTTCTAAGAATGCGATAGTTTTAGTTGATCTGCAAAAGGATAAAATAGATACTATCCTCAACGGCGGTAATGACTTCAGAAATTTTGCCTTTACAGAAGACGGAAGTAAGCTGGCATTTGTTGCTGAAAGAGATACCAACAAAAAAGCAGTTCAAAAATTCTATGGCGTTTACCTGTATCAAAACAGGCAGGATAGTGCGACCATACTAGTTGACAAAAAGAGTGCAGGAATGATCTTAGGTATGACCATAAGTGAGAATGGAGCTTTATCTTTCAGTAAATCAGGCAACCGCCTTCTTTTTGGAACGGCTCCTATTCAACCACCAAAGGACACTTCACTGGTTGATTTTGACCTGGTGAAGTTGGATATATGGAATTACAAGGACGACTATTTACAATCGCAGCAACTGTTTAACCTACAAAACGAACTAAAAAGATATTACCTGGCAGCTTATGACTTCACTACGCATCGCATTACACAAATAGGCAGTAAAGATCTTCCTATGGTATTTGCCACTAATGAAGGTGATGGTGACTACTTTATTGCTATTACCGATACGGGCAGAAGAGTGCAATCACAATGGACCGGCAATACTGTAAAAGATGTTTATGCGGTTAATGTGAAAACAGGAATTAAAACTCTAGTGAAAAGAAATTTAGATGGATATACCACCCCATCAGCTGGCGGGAAGTATATTTTGATGTATGACAATAAGCAGAGGAATTATTTTGCCTGGAATGGGAAGTCTGTTAAAAATATTACAGCTAAAATTCCACTTCCCCTTTACAATGAGGAATTCGATATGCCGGATGACCCGAATCCTTATGGTGTAATGGGTTGGCAGAAGAGTGATTCAGCAGTTTATATTTATGACCGTTATGATGTGTGGAAAGTAGATCCTTCAGGGACTGCAAATCCCGTAAATCTCACACATAACAGGGCATCCGGTAACCAATTTAGGTATGTAAGGTTGGATCCGGAAGAGAGATATCTTACGGAAGATCAACCTCTGTATTTTAAGGTTCAGAATCAGAAAACAAAGAAAAATGGGTTTGCTGTTCTTTATCTAAATAATCAAAAGATAAACTGGATTGAACCCATAGGTTCTTACAATTACACTCTTTCTGCGAAGGCTAAGAATAGCAATAAATTGATGGTGGTGAAAGAAAGCTTTCAAACTTCACCAGGTCTATATGTATATGCTGTTGATGTCTCGAGGAAAGGCAGTTCAGCAAGTGTAGAAAACGCTGTTTCAAATAAGTTGATTGAAACTAATCCGCAGCAGGCAGATTATAACTGGGGAACAGCAGAATTGGTTTCCTGGAAAACATTTAATGGGAAAGCATCACAAGGTATTCTGTATAAACCTGAGGACTTTAATCCTAAAAAGAAATACCCGATGCTGGTTTACTTTTATGAGAAACTCAGTGACGGAATATACAATTATCTCGCACCGGCTCCTACCCCAAGCCGCCTGAATATTCCATTTTTTGTTAGCCGCGGTTACCTTGTATTTACTCCTGATATCAGCTATACAAAAGGACATCCGGGTAAAGATGCGTACAATTATATTGTGAGTGGCGTACAGTCATTGGCAAAGAATTCGTGGGTGGACGCAAAGAATATAGGATTACAGGGACAAAGCTGGGGAGGATACCAGGTGGCATACCTTGTTACAGCTACCAACATGTTCAAAGCGGCATGGGCAGGAGCCCCTGTTGTTGATATGTTCAGTGCCTATGGTGGTATCAGATGGGAAGGTGGTATCAACCGCCAGTTTCAATACGAAAAAACCCAGAGTCGTATTGGTGCCACTCCGTGGGAACGTCCTGAATTATATATTGAGAATTCACCCTTGTTTCACCTAAAGAAAGTCAATACACCCCTGGTGATCATGTCAAATGATGCAGATGGTGCTGTGCCGTGGTACCAGGGAATAGAATTCTTTACTGCAATGAGGAGATTGAACAAGCCTGTGTGGTTATTAAACTATAATGGGGAAGCTCATAATCTTGTGGAAAGAAAAAACAGGAAGGACATCTCCATTAGAGAACAACAATATTTTGATTGGCTGTTAAAAGGTGATAAGCCTGCAAAGTGGCTGGTTGATGGAGTGCCTGCTGTAAAGAAAGGAAAAGATTGGGGACTCGAATTAGTATATTGAGCATGTTCCTTCTCTCCTATGCTTCAGGAGTAAGGTATTTAACGAGTGAGCGCTTAGCTATGGGCAGCAAGGTTTCATCGACGGGAAATGATAGTTCTATTTCAATAGAATACACTGCCGGGTTAGGAAAAGCAGCCCGGCTTTTTATCAGGTCCGATTTGATATTTTCGTAGGTATTTGCAACAGACCGTTGTAAAGAGTCTATGAATGCCGTTCGGATGCTTCTGAACTTCTCGTCATGTTTCTCGAAGATGGATAACCGATATTCGTAGACCCTCGTTCTAGCTGAATTACCGGCACTAAGAAAAAAGTATCCTTCCTGTACATCTAAGGGGATAATGCCAATCGGGGAAATTCTCAATTTATCCTCGACAAATTCATAGATTTCAGCTCCACAACTTATTGTGGTTTTCATTTCCCCCGCTGAATAATTAATGATCTGTTCAAGTTCCTGCATAACCTCATTATCATCGATCATCTGCTCGTAAAGGACTTGTAGTTTTTCTATTTGCAACCCAGTCAGTTTTTTAGGGAAATGTTCCTGCAAGAACTTTTTATTTTCTCTAAAAGCCACTATATTATTATAATGGAAGATCAGATCTGCCAGTTGGGGATATAACTTGTTCTCGTTAAAATATTTATTGATCTCCTGTAGGTAGGCAAGTAAGGTATACTTCTTTAACTCAAAATCTATGTAACCTTCAGCAAACCATGTTTCTGATAATTGTTTCATAGTATGAAGATTTATTCTCTAATTTACTATTGGATTATTCAAATGCTGTACCCGTTTAACCACACAATGTTAATAACGACGATATGTACAAGTTAGTTGCCATTATTGTAGCATTTTTCTTAGTTTCTTGTAAAACAACTACGTATTATATTGTACGGCATGCAGAGAAGGAACCCCTTAGCATGAGTGCTGATCCCGGACTTACTCCCGAAGGTGAAAAACAGGCAAAAGACCTGATGTTTCAGTTGCAGGATGCTAAAATTCGTCACGTCTATTCAACAAATTTTACCCGGACTTTGGCGACTGCCGAACCAACCAGAGACTTCTTTGGTTTAAAAATAAACATTTATGATCCCCACAACCTCGAGCCTTTTATTGAGGAATTGAAAAAAATCAATGATGGGAATGTGTTGGTTGTCAGCCACTCGAATGTCGTAGATGATATCGTAAATGAATTAACCGGTGAAAAGAAGATAGCTGGAGATCTGGATGAAAAAGAATACGGAGTGGTTTACGTAGTGAAGAAAACAGGCAACCATTATACCTTTACAAAAGTTCCTCTAAAGAAAGTGATCCCCCGGTAAAAACCCTGCCTTTGTACAGTCAGAATATGAAAAGTCTAAACGGCTATTCCCGATTGTACCAGTTAATGGGATGCAGCTCCTGATACCAGGTTAGCAATTCCATGCCAAAGGGTATTACAACTGGTAAGGATGACCAACACACCAACAGCTATAAACATAGTTTTTATTGGCAGTTTGCCAACCAGGCGGGCTGCAATTGGCCCTGCAATGAGTCCCCCAATTATCAATCCTGCTACATCCAATAATGGCAGATTCTTTAAAAGTATAAAGAATACAATCGAGCTTACAAATACAACAAAAAACTCGGCAAGGCAAACCGAACCAATTACATAACGAGGGCTTCTTCTTTTCGACATCAAGGTACTGGTCACAAGGGTACCCCATCCCCCTCCTGCAAAAGAATCCATAAACCCACCCACTGATGCAAGCCACCCTGCCTTCTTGATCTTAGATTCGTAATTCGACTTTTTGAAAGCTTTACGAAGGATATAATAACCAAGGTAGATTGTATATACAGAAAGAGGCAATCGAACATAGGAAGAGTACTTCTGAAAGAAATACGCTAAGCTGGCCCCCACAATAGCACCGAATATACCCGGGATAACAATAGCTTTGAACAACTTTTTATTGATATTACCGAAACGATGATGACTGTACCCGGATACACCGCTTGAGAATACCCGGGCAGCGTGAACACGGCTGCTGACAATAGCAGGATTTACACCATTGGCCAATAAAAAAGTTGTGGAAATAGTTCCATATCCCATACCAAGCGATCCATCTACCATTTGAGCAAAGAAGCCTGTTAACAACATCAGGAAAAATGCACGCTTATCCACGCCTTTTAGTTCGTAACGAATACTACCCCATAGATCATGGAAAGGAATGTAGGATAAGACTGCATGTCCTAAGATCATGAAGCAAAAAGCAAACAGGCAAATCTTTACGATTTTCTGCCATCGCTTTTGCTCGGGTTTATTAAGGTCCTCTAATGTAGTTTGTTTAGCAACTAATACTTTGGTGAGATCATTCAGTTGCCTAACCTTCTCCTGGAAGTTTCCGTTCAGGTTATTGCGAATAGCCTGCATGTTATCAACCAGGCTATTGATCTCAATAGGTATTGCTTCCTGTAGAACTTCTTTTAGTCTCTTGGCAATTGTTGGAGATTTCCCATTGGTGGATATTGCAATCTTAACTGCCCCTTTCTGTACAATTGAACCAAGATAAAAATCACACAGTTCTGGTGTATCAGCAACATTCACCAGCAACCTTTGTTCCTTAGCTACATTTCTTATATAACTGCTGGTTTCTTTGTTATTTATCGCAATGACAACTATGCCTTTATCATTCACATCATCATTATCGAATTCTCTTTCAATTACTTTGACATAAGGAAAAGGAAGTGCATAATTCTTAAGATCTTCAGAGATTTCCCTGGCTATGATTGTTACGCTTGTATTTGGTTCGTTTTGTAGAATTGCCTTTAATTTTTCCAGGGCAACATAACCTCCACCTACCAGGAGCACGCGAAGTCCGTCCAGTTTCAGGAAAACAGGAAATAGATTGTTGGCGCCATTTACATCCTGTGCCTGTTCCATCTCCGGTATATTTACATCAAGCAACTCCATGAACTGTTCTTTATAAACTTACAATCTTTTCTCTCATAACGAAGTCACCAAAGGTCTCATCTTTTATCTTTTTTGCACTATAAAGACCAAATAAATAATCTAATTCTGATAAAATACCTTCTTCGTTAAGACTATCTCTGTATTTAGTATTCATCCGCTCTCCGAGGCGATCCCCTCCAATATTGAGATTATAATGACCAAGGGAAGTGCCTACTAAACCTATTTCTGCAAGAGGTGTACGGCCACACCCGTTAGGGCATCCGGTCATTCGAATAGTAATCTCCTCATCCTTTAGGTGGTACTTATCTAAAAGTGGTTCTATCTTAGAAAGGAGAGATGGAAGATATCGTTGTGATTCAGCGAATGCCAACGGACAAGTATTCAGAGCAACACAAGCAATAGCATTCTTTCGAATTGCACTGGCATTTTCCGTATGCTTTATAATACCATACTTATTGAGGATTTCTTCAATTTCTTTCTTATCATTAGTGTCAATATCTCCTAGAATTACATTCTGGTTTGTAGTAAATCTGAAATTAGCTTTACCTGTTTGCGCCACATCAAGTAGGGCTGTTTTGAGAGGAACTTCTTCCAAATCTACAACACGTCCGTTTTCAACAAACACTGTATAGTGCCAATTTCCATCTTCACTCTGCTTCCACCCGTAATAATCTTTTCTTTCTGTGAATTTATAAGGGCGTACTTCTTCAAACTTAAATCCACAACGCTTTTCAACTTCTTTTTTGAAGTTATCAATCCCCATTTTGTCAAGAGTATATTTCAGGCGTGCAAGCTTTCGGTCACTGCGGTTGCCAAAATCTCTTTGAACTGTCAGGCACTCGAAAATGGCTTTGAACAGATTATCATTGGCAGGAACAAATCCTATCAAAGAGGCAATACGTGGATAGGTTTCGGTATTGCCATGCGTTGAACTCATACCTCCCCCAACAGCAAAGTTGAAGCCTGCAAGTTTACCATTTTCCACAATAGCAATTAATCCAAGATCATTACTCAAAACATCAATATCATTGTTGGGTGGTATAACAATACCTACTTTAAACTTTCGAGGCATGTATCTCTCCTGGTACAAAGGATCTTCTTCAGACTTCTTATCCAATAAACTTTCCTGGTCTAACCAAATCTCATAAAAAGCTTTTGTTTTTGGCTTTAAGAAGTTACTGATCTTAGAGGCGTAATCATGAATCTCTCTATGTAAAGGCGATTGGGAAGGATTGGCTGTACAGATCACATTACGATTCACATCTCCACAAGCAGCAATGGAGTCCAGTTTTACAGTGTCAAACTCTTTTAAAGTCGGTTTAATATTTCTCTTAAGTATGCCATGTAATTGTATCGTTTGACGTGTTGTGATCTTTATTACGCCGGTGGTATATTCACCTGCGATATGATGGGCAGTGATCCACTGTTGAGGAGTGATCATGCCCCCGGGTATTCTTAACCTGATCATGAATGACCAAAGTTTATCTAATTTCTTTTCAGCTCTTTCTTGTCTAAGATCCCTGTCGTCCTGTAAATACATCCCATGAAACTTAACAAGGGCTTTATCATCTTCCCTGATAGCTCCCGAAAGTTCATCCTGCAAGCTTTCTTTAATCGTTCCCCTCAGCCCTTTACTTGCCATTTTTATTTTTTCAACACCAGATAAGTTCTTTTGTTCAGTCATGTATCGTGTATTCTCGTTTTATAAAATAAATCAAGGGAGTTACCTGCTTAGTAAACATCTTTAGAATATCTGCCTGATGATTTAAGATTTCCCAAGTACTTCACAGCTTCTTCCGCAGGAACATTCTTCTGTTCACTTATGATCTCTAATAGTGTATTTTCCACATCCACGCTCATTGGATCTTTGGCTCCACAAACATACAGGTATGCGCCTTTCTCTAACCAATCGAAAACTTCTGCTGCATGTTGTTTTATCTTTTGCTGAACATACAGTTTTTCTCTACCATCGCGACTGAATGCCACATTCATCTTCGTTAGAGAACCTGTACTAACATAGCTTTGCCATTCTGTCTGATAGAGGAAGTCAGTAGTAAAATTGCGATCACCGAAGAATAACCAACTGCGGCCTTCGGCACCAACTGCGTCGCGCTCTGCAACAAAGGATCGAAAAGGAGCTACTCCTACTCCAGGACCAATCATAATAATATCCTTATCATTTGCCGGAAGTTTGAACGCCCTGTTCTTATGAATATAGAAGGAGATAATCGAATCTGTTGCCAATTCACCAAGGAAGTCACTGCATAATCCAAACCGCTGTTCATCCTGCAATAAGAATTCATTCTTACTTACTGTTAGATGAATCTCACCGTCATGCGCCAATGGAGAAGATGATATAGAATATAATCGTGGTGCAATCGCCTTCAGCGTCTTTAAAACCTCAATAAATTGATTTGTATCTTTTACAGGATAGATCCGCAACAGGTCCCTCAGGTCCATCCTCGTATCCGGGATCTGCTGTTGTGTGATCTCACCATACTTCTTCACTGTAGAAGAAAGGAGGTAGCAGATATTCAGATGCTTTGTAAGCAGTTCTTCAACAGATGCAGTATACTTATCTGTTTGCACTTCCTGGTTAGCATCTACTCCTGTTAGCTTGATTATTTCATCAACAATATGTTTCCTGTTTAATGGAACAATAGCCAGAGAATCACCAGCTTCATATTCTACCTTTTCTTCACAACCAATCTCAATATGATAGGTTTGTTTGGTAGATCCGGTGCCATTTAGATTTATATTGGTGAGGACTTTTCCTATGTAGTACTTTTTGCCTTTAGGCCTTACAGTAGCGGGTGAAACTTTATCCGCACTTGAACTTTCCTGTACAGCCGCCTTCTGTTCATTTACCAGATCTGCAATCTTATTAAACCATGCATCTGCCGTTTCCTGATAATCAACATCACACTTCTCAAGGGGAAGTACCCTCTTTCCGCCATGTGCTTCCAACTTTGCATCAACATCCTCACCGGCCTTACAGAATAAGGGATAGGATGTATCACCCAGAGCCAGTACTCCAAATTTTAATTTAGAAAGGGTGGGTTTCTCCTCATGCAGGAAGTCATAGAATTTCTTAGCACCCAAGGGAGGTTCTCCTTCGCCTTGAGTACTGATTACCGTAAAGAACCACTCTTCTTTACTAAGATCCGTTAATCTATATTGATCTAAAGCAGCGAGCTTCACCTGAATACCTTTTTTCTTTGCTGCGGCGGCAAACGTTGTGGCCACTTTTTTTGCATTACCTGTTTCTGTTCCAAAAGCAAGGGTTATCTTACTGGTGGCAGAGGGTTGATTATCAGCATTGGTTACAACAGGAGTTGCTGATATCTCGGGTTTAACAGATACAATGCCTGCAAGGTACCCATTCAACCAAATGATCTCTTCTTTCGTTAGTGTTGCCACAAGATCATGAACGATCTTTATCTTTTGATTACCTAACATTTCTCTTAATTATGCTGTTAAGGCAAGTTTTTGATTATTGTTGATTGTTGTCTCCTCTATACAATTGAAATATTCTGCATTTTCAATCTGCCCTTCAAACCATTCAAACTGCCGGTGCAATTGCACAACCTTGCCGATGATTATAAGAGAAGGCGATAAAAACTTCTTCTGAGAATAGAGTTCACGAAATTGATACAAAGAACACGTATACACTTTTTGAAAAGGGGTAGTCGCTTGTTCAACGACTGCAAGGAGCCTGTCTTCAGGAATGTTATTTAAAGTGAGCTTATCGACTACTTCCATTATAGTTTCTGAAGACATATAGAACACGAGAGTATCGCCGGTTTCTGCTAACTCCTTCCAATATGCAGCACTAACTACACCTGATTTATAGGAGGTAAGTAAACGTACAGCAGTAGAATGTTCTCTTGCTGTAAGAGGAATACCCGCATATGCTGCTGCACCTAATGCAGCAGTAATTCCCGGAACTATTTCATAAGGGATCTGGTTCTGAACCAATATTTGCAGTTCATCAAGGATATTGGAGAAGATAGAAACGTCTCCTCCCTTTAATCTAACCACACGTTTTCCCTCCCTGGCATATAACACCATTAATTCATTAATAGTAACCTGGGGAGTAGACAATCCTCTTCTACATTGTTTCCCGACATATACAATCTCCGTTGCCGCGTTCACATAAGCTTTCAGTATCTCCGGGCTCACCAGCCTGTCAACCAATACCACATCTGCTTGTTGCAACAGGCGCATTGCTTTTATTGTAAGCAATTCCGGATCTCCTGAACCCGCACCGACCAATGCCACCTTACCTTTAACGAAAAGTTGATTCATAACTTTTATTGAAAGAGTCCTTCAATAGATAAATATCTTTCTCCAGTATCGTAATTGAAGGTTAACACTTTCGAACCTTCAGGTATATCGGACAACTTTTTAGCGACAGCAGCAACAGCTGCACCCGTTGATATACCTCCCAAAATCCCTTCCTCTTTAGCCAGGCGCTGAGCATAATCAAATGATTCGTCTTTGCTGACTGTAATCACCCCATCAAGCAGTTCAGTCTTCATGATTGACGGAATGAACCCTGCACCTAATCCCTGTAAAGGATGGGGCCCCGGAGCACCTCCACTCAGGACAGGAGATAATTCCGGTTCTACGGCAAATACTTTAAGCTTCGGTAATTTTTGTTTTACTACTTCTGCAACGGCAGTAATATGACCTCCGGTACCAACACCGGTAATTACATAATCCAGACCATCGGCAAAATCATTAATGATCTCCTGCGCTGTGGTTCTTCTGTGTACTTCAGTATTAGCAGCATTATCAAATTGCTGAGGAACCCATGAATTAGGTGTAGACTTTGCCAGTTCAAATGCTTTTTCAATGGCTCCTTTCATACCTTTTTCACGGGGAGTGAGAACGAACTCAGCTCCATATAAAGACATTAACCGCCTGCGCTCAATGCTCATGCTCTCCGGCATTACTAAAATCAGTCTATAGCCTTTAACTGCAGCAACAAGAGCTAGTCCTATACCCGTATTTCCGGATGTTGGTTCAATAATTACACTGTCTTTGTTGAGAATTCCCTTTTGCTCTGCATCCTCAATCATGGAAAGAGCTATTCTATCCTTGATGCTGGCGCCGGGATTATTTTTTTCAAGCTTTATATAAACCTGGTGTTCAGGGAATAGTTTACTTAATCTTACATGGGGTGTCCTTCCAATGGTTTCTAAAATGTTGTTTGCTTTCATCTTCTGTTGTTTTAAATGACAAAATTTAACGGCTCCGGAAAAGGGTCCCTATCCTTTATTTTAATCTCGCTTTTATGATATACAACTGAGTTGGTTGGTACACTATTCGTCAACCAAACATTACCGCCTATAACACTACCTTTGCCTATCACTGTGTCCCCTCCAAGTATAGTTGCGCCAGAGTAGATCACCACGTCATCTTGTATCGTTGGATGCCGTTTACTGCTGGCGAGTGCTTTATTAACGTTTAATGCCCCTAATGTTACTCCCTGGTATATCTTAACATTGTTACCAATGTGGGTTGTTTCTCCTATCACAATTCCTGTCCCATGATCTATAGCGAAAGCAGAACCAATGGTTGCACCCGGATGAATGTCTATTCCTGTTTTACTATGAGCATGCTCACTGAACAAACGAGGTAACAGCCTTACACCCTGTATCCATAACTGGTGTGACAAACGGTAAACTACCATAGCATAAAAACCAGGATATGCAACTATTACTTCCGATAAATTCTGAGCTGCAGGATCAAAGTTGAGAATGGCATCTGCATCAATCATCAGAGCTTTATAGATTTCTGGCAAGTAGTAGAAAAATTCCTTCGTATGTTTTTCGGTTACTTCTTTACCAACAAGTGTTTCAGAAATTAAGGACGCAAGAGTATCCTGTAACCTTGAATATTTATCTAGTGCCAGGTTGCCATTTACCTCATATGAACTACCAACGAAGAGAAAACGAAACATTTCCTCTATAAAAAATTCGGCTCCTTCTTTATCAGAAAATAGCTGAACCCTATTGGTTTTATTCCTGACTACCTCATTTATGAAATCACGTTCGCTCATCTACTTATTGTATTAAGCATGCACCCACTGTAGAATGACTTGTTTGATCAATCAGTATGGCTGTACCATTTGCCGGCAACTCCTCATAAGAATCAAATGCAAGGGGTTCAGCCGTCTTGATGGTGGCGCGAACTACATCGTTTAATGAAGCCTGCCCGGGTTGACTCTGCCTACTTAAGGTATTCACATCAAGCTTATAACTTAATTCTTTCACAATAGCCTTTACTCTACGACTTCCATGCTGAAGAAGGTACCTGTTACCTGGTGTTAAATGATTATGATCCATCCAACACATTAATACATCAAACTCGTTATGCACTTTGGGCAGTTCTCCTTCCTTCACAATGCTGTCTCCCCTACTGATGTCTATCTGATCTTCAAGGTGAAGGACCACACTCTGACCTGCAAAGGCAATATCCACTTCTTTATTACTTTCTTCTATTGCTTTTATCTTTGTTTTAATTCCTGAAGGCAGAATAGTAACTGCATCTCCCTTACGGTAAAGACCACTGGAGACCCTACCCGCATAACCACGGTAATCATGGAGTCCTTCTCCTTGGGGACGTAACACATATTGTACATCAAAACGGGAATGACCACTTGTAATATTCTTATGCAGCTCAATGTTCTCAAGGTGTCTTAACAGCGGATCCCCATCAAACCAGGAAAACGCATTGGAGGGTTCTATAATGTTATCTCCTTTAAGTGCACTAATCGGAATATAATATACATCGTCTAGCTTCAATTCTGTAGCAACCTCTTTATAATCGTTTACTATCTTATCAAAAACTTTATGATCATTATTGACAAGGTCCATCTTATTTATGGCAACAACCACATGAGGAATTCGGAGTAAAGAAGCAATTATAGAATGTCTCCTCGTTTGCTCAATCACTCCATTGCGGGCATCTATAAGGATGATGATACATTCAGAATTGGATGCTCCTGTGATCATGTTTCGTGTGTACTGAATATGACCGGGTGCATCGGCTATAATAAACTTTCTTTTGGGAGTTGAAAAATACTTGTAAGCAACATCAATAGTTATCCCCTGCTCTCTTTCTGCCCTAAGTCCGTCAGTCAGCAAAGCGAGATCTATATCAGCATAAGTTGTATTACGGCTCTGCTTCCTTAAGGTTTCCAATTGGTCTACTAAAATACTTTTACTATCATACAGCAGTCTCCCAATAAGAGTGCTCTTGCCATCATCTACACTGCCTGCCGTTATAAAACGAAGAAGATCCATTATGGTTGATTATTTAGTTGTTTAAAAGTTTTAGAAGTAGCCATTTACTTTACGGTCCTCCATTGCAGCTTCTGAAATTCTATCGTCTATCCTTGTTTCACCTCTTTCACTGATACGGGTGGCTGTAATTTCAGAAATAACCTCTTCCAAAGTTTCAGCTGAACTCTCTACAGCTGCAGTACAGGTCATATCACCGACTGTACGATAGCGTACTTTCTTTCTTGAAATAATGTCTGTATCTTCCAGTGTGATGAATTCAGATACTGCGATCAGTTGCCCTTGATAATGAAGAATGTCCCTTTCGTGAGAAAAATAAATCTTTGGGAGTGCAATGTTTTCTCTTTTTATGTAATTCCACACGTCCAGTTCTGTCCAGTTGCTGATTGGGAACACCCTCACATTTTCACCTTTATTGATTTTACCATTGTATATATTCCAAAGTTCAGGCCTTTGCTTTTTAGGCTCCCATCCGCCAAATTCATCTCTTACAGAGAACACCCTTTCTTTAGCTCTTGCCTTTTCTTCATCACGCCTGGCTCCACCGATGCAGGCGTCAAATCCAAATTCCTCGATCGTATCTAATAATGTAAATGTCTGAAGTGCATTTCTGCTGGCCAGTTTACCGGTAGTTTCTTTTAAGCCTTTGCTCTTAATGGTATCACCAACATTTCTGACAATCAGTTTTTCTCCCAATTGATTCACCAGGTTATCTCTAAATTCCAGTGCCTCCGGGAAGTTGTGCCCTGTATCTATATGAACCAGCGGGAAAGGAAATTTAGCAGGGCGGAAAGCTTTAAGTGCGAGGTGCACTAATGTTATTGAATCCTTTCCCCCTGAAAATAGCAAAGCAGGATGTTCAAACTGCCCAGCCACCTCACGCATGATGTAAATCGCTTCAGATTCTAACTGGTCCAGGTAATCTAATTGGTAGCTCATATAAAAACTCAATTGAAATATTATTTATTAACAGTTTGATGTACATGTAAGCCACATTCTTTTTTACTGGCGTCTTCCCACCACCATCTGCCGGCACGGAAATCCTCACCTGCCTTAATAGCTCTTGTACACGGTGCACATCCTATACTTACAAATCCCTTATCATGTAAAGAGTTGTAAGGAATATTATATTCATCGATATAGGCCCTTATTTCATCCGTTGTCCAATGAAGAAGGGGATTATACTTTATAATATTGTTAGTTTCATCCCATTCCAGTATTTCCAGGTCGCTCCTGTTAGCTGAGTGCTGTGCACGCAAGCCGGTAATCCATACGGATTTGCCTGCGAGGGCCTTCTTTAAAGGCACCACCTTGCGGATATGGCAGCATTGCTGGCGCAATTCCACAGATTCATAAAAAGCATTAGGGCCCTTAGAAGTAACAAATGCTTGTAATTGATCTTCTTCAGGGTAAAATGCTTTAATAGGCAAAGAGTAACGGTCTAAAGTACGGCTCCATGTAGAATAGGTCTCCGGGAATAGCCTACCAGTGTCAAGTGTAAAAATAGAAACAGGTGCTGATTTACTGATAAAGTCCGTAACTACCTGGTCTTCATAACTAAAGCTTGTAGAAAACACAACATCTCCAGGAAAACTCTCGTGGAGCTTTTTGAGTGTTTCGATTATAGTTAAACCTATAATCTCATTCTTCAAAGACAGGTATCTGTCTTGTAACAAAGTAGACATACAATTTTTAATAATTAAATAGGAAGCAATCGAAAGTGTGACAGGAGTTGTACTGAAGGAAGATTAACAGGTACAACAACAACACGAAGTTTTCATACAGCAACAACAACAGGCTACTATTCGATAAGTAGTCCTGACTGTTAGAGTTTGAGAAAATGATGTTGTTGCCTGTTTCATGGTCTTTGTTTTTCAGCGAAAATCAAATACTCTTTATAATTTTCATGTTCAACCGGATAGGTATAAACAAAAAAGCACTTCAGATCAACCAGAAGTGCCACACTTATAAAAGTTCGACTTTTTAATTTCTACATCTGATTTATCTTTCCTCCCGGGGAGGATGGAAGTAGCACCTCGACTTTACATTGAATCCGGTTGCTAAGGCTTCTTCGGGCCATATCCCTCTGCCTTTCTTGATAAAATATAAAGAACTGTTTCAAAAGTAACTACAGATAAGCTGTTTACCAAAATAAATTCTCAACAATTTGTCAAAAAAAATCTAATTGCAACTTTTTATAATAATTGCAGTTCTCCTTGTCTTTCAGCAGGTAAACATATCAG
The DNA here is from genome assembly GCA_050259715.1 of Candidatus Dadabacteria bacterium. Lineage (GTDB taxonomy): Bacteria > Bacteroidota > Bacteroidia > Chitinophagales > Chitinophagaceae > Flavisolibacter. The sequence goes on along the minus strand of JBLNAY010000287.1, from coordinate 2,201 downwards.
TAATCCCTGTCGCCATTAAAGTTCTCCAGTTCATTGGCCACCGCAGTAAGGAAGGTAGCCCCTAGGCTGCCATCCACAATACGGTGATCATAACTCATAGACAGGTACATCATGTGCCGGATTGCTATACTATCTCCGTGTGGCGTCTCAATTACAACGGGACGCTTTTTAATGGCCCCAACTGCCAAAATAGCTACCTGCGGCTGATTGATGATTGGTGTACCCATCAAACTGCCAAAAGTGCCCACATTGGTAAGTGTAAAGGTGCCGTCAGCAATGTCTTCAGGTCTTAATTTGTTATTGCGGGCATTATCAGCCAATGTATTTACTTGCTTAGCCAGGCCTACAAGATTTAATTGGTCTGCGTTGCGTATTACAGGCACTATCAGATTACCGCTTGGCAATGCAGCAGCCATGCCAATGTTGATATCTTTCTTTACTATTATACGCTCTCCGTCCAAGGAACTGTTTATTAGAGGAAATTTCTTTATACAACGTACAATAGCTTCAATGAACAATGGCGTATAAGTAATCCGGGTACCTTCCCTCTTTTCAAATTCTTTCTTTACTTTTTCTCTCCACATTACCAGGTTGGTTACGTCTGCTTCAGTAAAGCTGGTTACATGGGGACTAATGTGCTTACTGCGAACCATATGTTCGGCTATTAACCGCCTCATACGATCCATTTCGATGATTTCTACATTCCCGCTATACGAATTTTGAACAGTAGACGGTAACCTTTGTTCATCTCTTTGTACATTTTCCCTGGATTCCTGTTTTGTATAAGTGTACGAAGGTTGTTGCACTTTAGCCTGGGACTCTGGTGCTTTCCCTCGTCTTTTGTCATTAACGTACTGCAGAACGTCTTTCTTAGTTACTCTTCCATCACCACCGGTGCCTTGAATATTCTCCAATTCACTTAGGCTTAGACCTTCCTGTTGCGCTATATTTAATACCAAAGGAGAATAGAACCTGGCTTGACCAGTACTCTGAGCTGTTGCCGGTGCAGATGTCTTCGGGTATTCTTTTTCTGAACTTTGTTGCATGCTCCCAGTAGAATAGGAAGGCTGTTTTTGATACTGAGTTGCCTGTTCTGTTTGCCTTTCATCTCCTCCATTTGGGCGCTGGGTTGTAGGAGAATCAGTAGTACCGGTTTTTATTCTTGCGATTACCTTTCCAATGGGCACCACATCATTGACATTATATAAAATTTCATCAATAATTCCTTCAGCTGTAGATGGCACTTCGCTGTCTACCTTGTCTGTAGCAATCTCCAGGACTGTTTCATCCATCTTTACCTGGTCGCCAGGCTTCTTATGCCACTTTAAAATAGTAGCTTCCATAATACTTTCGCCCATCTTTGGCATTACCAGGTCTACAGTTGCCATATAAGTTGTTTATTATAAAAGGTAGTTTCTTAATCTGAAACTAGTTCAAAAATACAATTTAGCATTAAAGGAGGAAGTGTTAAACAAAATAGAGAACTTAACATGCGATGACAGCTGCAAATTAATTACTCATGCTATCATTCTAGTCTACAACAAACTTCCTGAGCATATTCAATGCAGTATGAGCAGTAAGCTGGATATTTCTCATTCTGTCGAAACGAAACTGCACTTTATTAGTCACTATCCTTTGCTGATCGCCTACAGCAATCCATACTGTCCCAACCGGCTTTTCATTTGTACCTCCAGTTGGTCCCATAATTCCGGATGTGGCAATAGCGTAATCTGCTTTGGTTTTATCAAGAGCTCCTTTCACCATCTGTTGAACCGTTTGTTCGCTTACAGCACCATACGCTTCAAGAGTTCCCGGCAAAACATCCAATAGCTCCTCCTTGACCTCATTGGCATAACTGATAATACTTCCTTTGTAAACATCAGAAGATCCTGCAATAGATGTCAGCAGGTGAGCTATATAACCGCCTGTGCAACTTTCCGCTGTACTCAGCGACTTTCCATTAGTTCTTAAAAGATCCAGCAGGGCCTCCTGTATTGATATGTCCCGGTCGGCAACTAACCATTGGTTCACTTGTTTTTTGAGTGTAGCAAATTGCTTTTCAATTTCGTTTAGTAACTCGTCTTCTTTCTCACCCCTCGCGGTAAGCCGCAAACGCACCATACCATAAGCTGGCAAATAAGCCAGCTTTATAAAAGAAGGCAATTGTTCTTCAAAATCCAGTATAGCTTCCGCTAGCATTG
>JBLNAY010000286.1:0-9638 GCA_050259715.1 Candidatus Dadabacteria bacterium | reverse complement strand
TTATTATCTATACCTGCAGCATGAAGAATATTAAAGTTCCATTCAACGGGAAAGGTTATAAAATAGCATACGATGTGGAGACCATTGATCTGAATGTTTCCACTCCAAGGTATCTTAATGTATACTCAGTTTATATAGAAGATGAAGATCTCAGGCGCATCATAGGCGAGCATTTCACCATACTTCATAATCACATAGAACATTCTAATCCTGCCTTCCAGTTGAGGAGCGCAGACAGTGTTGATGAAAAAAACCTTAAAAAACAGATCGCGCAACAAATAATTAATAATCCTACTGAATGATCTAAAGCCGACACGTATCTTTACGTACCAGGTAGTTGGTAAGTTTACGGGTGGAATTTAGACTTATCACTCTATCGGGGATAGTATATCCTGTATTTAATAATTCAGTAGTAGTACTATTCAGAATTCGGAAGGATTTCACCAATTTGCAGTCAATTTTCCACCGTACAATTACCTGAATAATTTCTTATGAAAAGTCCTGAACCGCCCATCATTAAAGTAGCCATCGCCGACGATCATGCTCTCTTCAGAACAGGAGTTAAAACTTCGCTCGCCGGTCGTAAAGATGTACAGATGATAGCAGAAGCAGAGAATGGAATGCAACTGCTCAATCTATTAAAGCATATAAAGCCGGATGTCATCCTTTTGGATATACAAATGCCCATAATGGATGGATTGGCTACACTTCCGGAAATCAAAAAGATGTATCCTGATGTAAAGGTGATCATGCTCTCCATGCATAATGATCATTCTGTAATTACTAAAATGATGGAGATTGGGGCTAATTCTTACCTCACCAAAGATTCTGATTCCGAGGTTATTTACCAGGCCATTAAAACCTGTTACGAACAGGAATTCTATTTTAATGACCTTACCAATAAAGCCTTATTGAGCGGGTTGAGAATGAAACGAACAAATGAAGGTTCCCACGACGCGTCTGAGGTGCAGCTAAGTGACAAGGAAAAGACAGTTTTAAAATTAATGTGTGAAGAGAAGAGCACCAGGGAAATAGCATCGGCCGTTGACCTGAGTCCACGAACAGTGGAAGCTATCCGCGATAAGTTGAAAACCAAGACCGGCTCTAAATCATTGGCAGGGTTGATCATGTATGCTGTAAAAGCAGGCATTGTCGAACAAGGCTGATAGAATTATATATTCATTGAAAGCCACCTTTGAAAACAAGGTGGTTTTTTTATTTACTTTCCATTATGGCTTACATATGCTTTAGGGGAGAATATATTCAGGAAGGTAAACCTGTCCTTACCATTGCAAACAGAAGCTACAAATATGGTGATGGGTTATTTGAAACCATGAAGCTAATTGATGGCCAAATTCCATTAGCAGATCTTCACTTTGAACGATTATTCCTCAGCCTGAAAATGCTGGAAATAAAAGTGCCTGCGGAACTCTCCAGTGATGAATTACTTAGGCATATTAATCAGCTATGCCAGTTAAATAGTTGTCATAGTGGGGCAAGGATCCGGTTATCGGTTTACAGGAATGATGCAAATGAAGGAGAATATGCCATTGAAGCTACACCACTTGATCTCGCTGTTAATTCCTGGAATGAAGAAGGATTGATCGTGGATCTGTATCCTTATGCGCGTAAGAGCAGTGATGCATTCGCAAATTTGAAGACAGCCAATTTCCTGCCATATGTTTTGGCTGCACGCTATGCAGAACAAAAGAAAGTAGATGATTGTATTGTGTTGAATGCGATGAATAAGATTGCGGATACCACTAAGGCTAATTTGTTCCTGCTGCGTAATGTTCAACTCTTTACACCTGCTCTTCACCAGGGTTGCATTAATGGAGTGATGAGACGATTTTTAATAGAGAACCTGAAAGCAGAGGAATATGAGATTCACCAGGCGGAGCTTTCAGAAGAGGACCTCCTGAGTGCAGATGAAGTGTTTTTAACGAATGCGGTATTCAATATCCGTTGGGTGAAACAGTATAAGAATAAAACTTTCGGAAGCAAAATAAGCCGCGAAATATATGATGAAGTGCAGCGGATATTGGATGCTCTGAAATCCTAATCAACGTAAATGTTAGGAAGTTCTATATGACTTTAATTAAGATCAGAAAATAAATTATCCTTATTCCCCGTCGTTTCATTTAGCTGATTATATACTTCAAATAATTTCTCAATAGCTGCCTTTCCTTGTTTCCCCAGGTCAAGAGAAGATTCATTTACATAAAGGTCAATGTGTTTGCGCATTACGTCTTCTTCCATTGCCTGTGCATTTTCCCTGATATAATGAGAGAGTTCCGGGTAACTATCAAATGAATACTGAACACTTCTTTTAATCAAATCATTCACCCGCTTACGCACATCTGGCGGAATAGTTTTCCTGATGGTTATGCAGCCTAGAGGAATGGGAGTTTTTTCTCTTTCTTCCCAAACTTCACCCAGGTCACAGATTTTTATTAATCCTCTTTTTTCGTAAGTGAAGCGATTTTCATGAATGATTACTCCCAGGTCAACTTCACCATTTAATACTGCATCTTCTATAGATGAGAACAACATGGGTACTTTGTTCTTCGCCTGTGGAAAGGCAAAGGATAAAAGAAAGTTAGCGGTGGTGTTTTCACCCGGTATGGCAATTTTGCAATGATGCACGTCAGGTACATTCACCATCTTCTTAGCAATTAGCAATGGCCCTACACCATATCCAAGGGCAGCGCCTGAATTGAGAATTGAATAATCGGAATTGACGTTGAACGCGGCCGGAAGGCTAAGTTTAGTAATATCTAACTTCCGTTCTTTTGCCCAGTTATTCAGGGTTTGAACATCTTCTAACACAGGTTCAAACTCAAGATTCCCTGTATCAATCTTTTTGTTAACCAGGGCATCAAATATAAAAGTGTCATTGGGGCAAGGGGAAAATCCTATACTAAGTTTCATAATATTATAGTTTAGATAATATCCTGATTAATTCGGTATTCAGCCTTTCAATAGCTATATCCAATACCCATTTACTTTTATCTCTTTCTCCAACGAAGTTAGACAGGGCACGTAACTGCAAAAAACGTACATTTTCCTGCAGGGCTACATAATGTAAAGCAGCGCCTTCCATACTTTCTATAGCGGCATGAAGAGTCTCCCTGTAATACCTGATCTTTTCGTCTTTGGTGGATATTTCATTGACTGTTACAGCATCAACTAATGGCAGCCCTGCACGTTGAAGCACTGCAACATTGTTTCTCAGGCGTCCGTTAGTGAAGGGGTATGTATTTAAATCAGCAAGTCTTAGCTGAAAGATATCGCGAAATGATTCATTTTCCTGTACTCCCAGGTCTCCAATAATTTCATTTTCCACCAATACTACCTTCGTTAGTGGCAGGTTTGGATCAATGCACCCGGCCACTCCCGCCTGCAAAATAAAATCAGGTTTATACCGGTCAATTGCTTTTGTGATCGCATAGGTGGCAGCTAACATGCCCACCCCTGTAAGAGCTACTTCAACGTCTTTCTTGTTATTACGTATATATTCTATTGTTGGTGCAATTTCAAACGTAGTAGCAGAACATAATAAAATTCGCATGGTCAAAATTCGTATTTATGTACCTTATCGCAACCATTACCTTTGTACCTATACGATATGAGTGAAAAAGTAGCAGTAATAAGAAGAGAACATTTTAATGCAGCTCACCGTTTATACCGGAAGGACTGGACAGACGAGCGCAATGATGAGACCTTTGGTAAATGTAGCCGGCCGAATTTTCATGGTCATAACTATGACCTGGAAGTAAAGGTAGTTGGAGAAGTGGATGAGGATACAGGCTATGTAATGGATGTAAAGGTATTGTCGGATCTCGTGAACGAAGTTATTATCGAACGCTTTGACCACCGGAATCTAAATGTGGATGTGGAGGAGTTCAGGAATCTGAACCCGACTGCTGAAAACATTGCCATTGTTACCTACCGCCTTTTGCGTCCTCATATAGATAAGAAGTTGGAACTTTTCATCCGGCTTTTTGAGACGGAGAGAAATTATGTTGAATACCCGGTAGAAAAATAAAACGCTTTTAGTTAAACAAGCCCATATGTCATATAACAGGATTGAACAATACGATGAAGATATAACCAGGAGGCTCAGCGATGTTTACCGGGAGCTCATACAAAGTGTAGGAGAGGACCCGGACAGGGAAGGACTAGTCAAGACGCCTGAACGTGCTGCAAAAGCGATGCAATTTGCCACACAGGGCTACCACCAGGATGCAGTTGCCATTCTTAATTCTGCACGTTTTAAAGAAGATGTGAGTGAAATGGTGATAGTAAAAGGTATTGAGTTATACTCCATGTGCGAGCATCATCTTCATCCCTTTTATGGTAAAGCGCATATTGCCTATATTCCAAATGGTTACATTACCGGTTTAAGTAAGCTTGCCCGTGTTGTTGATGTATACGCCCGTCGTCTGCAGGTGCAGGAGCGTCTGACCACGCAAGTTCTTGCAGCTATTAAAGAGAGTTTAAATCCACTCGGGGTTGCCGTGGTAATTGAGGCTAAACATCTTTGCATGATGGTACGCGGGGTGCAGAAGCAAAATACGGTTACTACTACTTCGGCTTTTGACGGTGAGTTTCTGAATAACCATATAACCAGGAACGAGTTCCTTAAGTTGATCTCTGCCGATTTGGATTAATCAGGGGTCTTTTTCCTCCAGTACCCTATATTTGACAGTTTAACGGATGATATGAAGCATGCATTTGTTTTCCCGGGGCAGGGAGCACAGTTTACTGGAATGGGGAAAGTTTATTACGATAATAGTTCCTTTTCAAAAAAGATATTTGAACAGGCTAACGAACTATTAGGCTTCCGGCTTTCAGATGTAATGTTCAATGGAACAGAGGAAGATCTGAAGCAGACAAAAATTACTCAACCCGCTATTTTCCTTCATTCCATAATAGCTTTTAAAAGTGTAGAAGGTAGTCGCCCTGAGATGGTGGCTGGCCACTCACTTGGCGAGTTTTCAGCCCTGGTGGCAAATGGCACATTGAGCTTTGAAAATGGGCTGCAACTGGTAAGTCTTCGTGCGCAGGCTATGCAAAAAGCATGTGAGCAGAATCCATCTACAATGGCTGCTATTCTCGGCCTTGAGGATAATAAGGTTGCAGATGTATGTACAGAAGTACAGCAGGAGACAAATGAAGTTGTCGTTCCTGCAAATTATAACAGCCCTGGCCAGGTAGTGATCTCAGGCAGTGTTAAAGGCATTGAAGTTGCCTGTGAACGAATGAAAGCTGCCGGTGCCAAACGTGCTATAGTTCTACCTGTGGGAGGAGCTTTCCATTCACCACTTATGGAGCCGGCCCGAAAAGAATTAAAAGAAGCTATAGAATCCACTAACTTTCATGTTCCTTCCTGTCCTGTATATCAAAACGTTGTAGCAAAAGGGATTATCGATAGAGACGAGATCAAGCAAAATCTTATTGATCAACTTACCGGTGCAGTAAAATGGACACAGTGCGTAGAGGCAATGATTCGTGATGGAGCAAACCGGTTTACAGAATGTGGTCCTGGTAAAGTCCTGCAAGGCCTGATCAGCAAAATAGATAAAACAGTTCAAACAGAGGGTGTGAGCTAGCAAAAAGCAGATTGCTAGAGCAAGTCTTTGAATTGCAGCACCAGGTAGACGACTGTAAATACAAAGAAGATAGCTGCCGACGATCTATAATACTTTTCATAAGTGGATGCATATCCTATAAGCTGCAACAGGAAGGTTATAATTGTTTGAACACCCAAGAGGGTAAACGCAGTGGAGTTCTCGTAATCCTGTTGCTGCTTTATTTTCTCCATCTCCTTGTAAGACTGCATATCCACTTCATTCTTTTGAGTAATACGATCCATTTTACTTTGCTCTATTTCTACACGGTTATCATTAAATACCTTGATAAACACCAATCCAAACATGAGGATTACCCACAACAACAAAGTAGGAATATAGAATTTATCATTACCCTTAACTGCTATGATTAGAAAAAGGTTCAGAATAAAAAGAGCTATAATCAGCCATTCTAAGGCTATGTGAGGTATATTCATCCTGTCCTTGTTTCTTTAACTAAATCGAAATAGGTATTGAGCAGTTCACCCATTCTCCATCAAAGGTGGCATTATATCTTTTGTAAAATTTGATAGCCGGTTCATTCCATTCCAGCACCTGCCACTGCATGCCCGTTAATCCCTTTTCCTGTGCTTCTTTAATCAAAACATCAAAGAGTTGTTTACCTAAACCCTTACCTCTTAATTCTTCTGTGACGAGCAAATCTTCGAGGTACATTCGTTGACCTTTCCACGTACTAAAACGAATGTAGTATAAAGCAAATCCTTGTACCTGCCCCTCTACTTCTGCTACAAAAGCCCACCATACCGGATTATCTCCGAATCCACTTTCAATGAAATGTTCCAGTGTTACTGTTACTTCATTAGGTGCTCTCTCATAAGTGGCTAATTCCTGTACGAGTTCAAGAATTCGTGGGCAGTCTTCTTTCACCGCTCTCCGTATTGTTGTCTTCATCAATTCTATCCTCTAAACTTATTTTTTTGCTGCTTTAAAAGTTCCATTCGGTTGTATGAATGAAACGGCTGTTATTTGATTATTATCGTTGTTTATGAATTCTAATGAATACCCTTCAATGCCTTTCAGCCTAAATTTATTATTTCCTAAAGGTGCCAATTCATAGTCCGGCTGTCCGGGAACAAACAGGTATAATGTGTTTCCTTTAGTATAGACTTTTGTAATTGTACCTCCAATTTCATAATCTCCTTCATACTTCTTAAGCTCACTGGCTGTTGTGGCTACTTCTTTCTCTTTCCTTTTAAATTCTATGGGTTTTAACGAAGTCTCCAAATTAGCAGAAATGGATTTAATATCACCATTTATGCCAGTATTAAATTGAATAAATAAAGGGTTGGCATCAGTGTCGGTAGTATCTATACCTTCTTCAGGATCCACTTCATATGGTTGGAAGATATCATAGTGATAATGTTTTAGCCATGTAAGTTTTCCGGGGGAGCGGAAGAACAGGGAGTCTCCTTTTGCGAATAGATCCATGGCTCCATAACCACCATTCACATAAGTACCAGTGTAATCATTAAGAGGATGAGAAGGTGTAGTCCCTTTCTTTTGATTTGAATTAGTTGACTTCTTTACATCTTGAGCTGTCTTTTTTTGCTTATCAACCTGTTTCTTCAATTCAGAGCTCCAATCTTTATAGGGGAGGTTTAATATCCGGTCCGTTACCAGGTTACGAACGATGGAAGGAACAGCGGAACCATTCTGGTTTGTCAGAACTATAATGCCAATGCTGTCTGTAGGATAGAAAGAAGTGCTGGCAGAAAATCCATTGATATTACCGCCATGCTCTACCCTGTAATGGCCTCTATAGGAAGCAAGGAACCATCCGAAGCCATAATTGGATAGGAATACATCTGGTGATTCTTTCTCAGGCAATCCCGGGGCTATGATCATTTGAGAACTTATAGCTTCTCTTGTGAAGTTTTCAGGTATAATCTCTTTGTTATTAAACTTTCCTCCATTGATCCATGTCCTTACCCAGTTAGCCATTTCAGTTACGCTACTGTTGATACTACCGGCAGGTCCCATGGAGTTGATGGTATAATAATTCATCTTTTTAATCACGCTGTCCTTTTTCACCTGGTATCCTAAAGAAGCATCATTGTCCTTCTGAAGATCAGATATATCAAAATTTGTTCTTGTCATTCCAAGAGGTTTGAGGATCGAAGAACGAACATTCTCCTCCCATGACTTGCCACTAAGTTTTTCAGCCAATACTCCCTGCAGGAAATACATGAAATTATTATACTGCCACTTATCTTTTATGCCTGCAGAGGGTTCCTGGTACTGGATCCGTTGCAGAATGGAATCCCTTGATGATGTAGTAAATAGATACCAGGAGATATCATGACGTGGCAGCCCTGTTCGGTGGCTCATCATATCCCTTAATGTAATATTATCAGTCATACCTGCATTATAGAACTGTAGATTAGGTAAGTAAGTATGAACTGGTTTGTCCAGTTCTATTTTCTTTTCCTTATCCAGCATACCGATGATGGATGCAGTAAATGCTTTGGTGCAGGAACCTATCGCAAATAAAGTATTTGGTGTTACCGGTAACTTCTTATCGTAATCCCTATAACCGAAACCTTTTGAATAAATGATGCCGTTTTTATCAACAATTGCCACTGCATATCCTACCACTTTCCAGTCGCTAAGAATCTTTTGCAGTTGGGGTTCAAGGGCTACTATTCTTTTATCGTTGTTGTTCTGTGCTTTTGTTGAATAGGTGAATGCTACAATCAGTATGCTACATAATAACAGTATTCTCATAATACACTGGTTATGGTTACTCAATATATGTTCCGTTTGGCACACTAAAGTTAGAAAGAATGAATGTTTATTGTAATGCCTGTTCCAGGTCTTCTAATATGTCCTGGATATTTTCGATACCTACATTCATTCTTATCAAACCATCGGTGATGCCATATTTTTCTCTTTGTTCTTTCGGTACGCTGAAGTGTGTCATGGAAGCAGGGTGAGATAGCAGCGAGTCTACAGTGCCCAGCGATACAGCCCGGACACACATCTTAAGTTTGTCCATGAATGATTTACCGGCATCTAATCCACCTTTCAGTTCAAAACTTAACATTCCTCCTGCATGCCTCATTTGCTTCATGGCTATGTCATGTTCCGGGTGGCTGTCCAGCCCTTCATAATTTACTTTAGCAATAGCTGGATGTGCCTGCAGGTAATCAGCCACCTGCATAGCATTCTCGCAATGTCGCTGCATGCGTATCTCCAGTGTCTTCATCCCCTGTGTTACAAGAAAGGCATCGAACGCATTGGAGTTACCTCCAAGCAAATGATGCGTCTTTGTCATCTTTGTTTTCATAACCTCCAGGTCTGTGCCTGCTAATACGCCTCCTATTGCGCTGCCATGGCCATTAAGATACTTGGTTGTAGAATGAACGATATAGTCAACATTGTATTTAAAAGGTTGCTGCAGGTATGGAGTGGCAAAGGTATTATCGCAGGCCACCAATAAGTTGTATCGCTTAGCCAGTTTCGTAAGCTCCGCCAGGTCCACAATCCCGATGGTAGGATTTGCCGGTGTTTCCAGGTAAACCATCTTTATACTGCTGTCTTTTTTAATAATGTCCTCAACCTTATCCAGGTGTTTTAGATCATCTATGACCGCAGTGATGTTTAGTGAAGGGAGCAGTTTTGAAATTAATTCATCCGTGCCTCCATACAAAGAATAATGTGTGAGGATCTTATCACCCGCCTTTAATGTTCCGAGAAAAAGAGTGGTGATGGCTGCCATTCCAGATGCGTGCAAAAGTGCCTTTGCTTCTATATTTAATCCGAAGGTCTCCAGGGCAACGATCTTATTTTCAGCCTCTGTGATGGTAGGATTACCCCAACGTGTGTAGATGTAACCTTCCTCTGCACCACTAAAACGTCGCATGCCCTGGTCTGCCGTGTCGAATACAAAAGTGCTGGTTGCGTAAATAGGTGTTTGGTGAGAGTATAATGGATCTTTTATATGACCGCCATGGATTGCAGTAGAGCCAAATCCTTTCAAAGGAA
>JBLNAY010000285.1:0-3671 GCA_050259715.1 Candidatus Dadabacteria bacterium | reverse complement strand
TGCCTGTAATGAAGCAAAGGGTGCCGGATATAACTTACGAAAGAGCCAGTGCAGGATACGAACTATATAAAAATAAATGTGCCGGTTGCCATAGATTGTATGCTCCTTCAGAATATACAATGGCTAAATGGCAAATAATTTTGCCACGGATGTATGTTAAATCAAAAATGACAAGTACTGCTGAAAAGAACCTTGTGAGAGATTACCTGTATTCTTTATCTAAATAAAGAATCAAAGCAGAGATAGCTATCAATATCTACTCAATCTTTTTGGTGAAATGCATGTAAAGAGTAGCTGTTGAATCATCCTGTAACATGATCCGTGCTCCTGCGCTGATGCCATTTAAAGCCGATTCGCAGAATGTTCCTTGTTTAATATAACGTGGAGCGGCAGTATCACAAAATGGCCGGCTTGTTTTAGAAACACACTCCTGGTAAAATTCCCATGTTTCACAGTGTTCTTGTTTCTTACAGGATGTAAAGATTATAAGCAGTATCAATAGTTTTTTCATCAGGTGCTGTTATGCGATAAAGATAAAGGATACCCTTCTTCCTTTCAAAATGTAGAAAGCCCCTCCATAACGGAAGGGCTTTATAACAACTCACAGGGACAAGATTATTTTATTTTAAAACTTTACAGGGAATGGAGTAGTGGAGCTTGGAGTATTCTCACCACTTGCCTGTCCATTTTTCTGGTCCATTTTCTTACCGATTACATAACCACCACCGGCTCCGATTACGGCACCTATCACACCACCGGCAACCCTGTTTTTCTTATTAATTATGGCTCCGGCCACACCACCTGTTACACCACCAATCACTGCTCCTTTAGCTGCATTGCTGATCTTTTTCTTTTGTTCAGCAGGTGCTGTGGAAGTTGAATTAGTTCCTGATCCTGCACTGGCTGTTTCATTACCTGCTGTAGGAGCCTCATTCCTTGAAGTAGATGATCTTTCACCACTATAACCGGTTGAACGTTCAGACGTCCGATTGGTTGTTGCCCTGGCTGTTCTGCTCGACCTTTTAACGGGTGCATTATATACCACCCTGTTCTGTGGCCTTGCTGCAGGGGCGCTTTGCTGTGCTTCTTCCTGCTGAAATTTTTCAGTGGAAGCTAACTCGTGTTGTGATTTCCATGTTTGAAATTGTGACAACCCGGTTGTGTCTGCCGTCATTGCAGTATTGGATTGTTGTGTTGTCGCTGTACTTGCTTCCTCTCCCGTTTTAGGAGCAGAATTACAAGCAACTGCAAAAATGGCAAAACTTAAAAAGGGTAGAAGTTGTTTCATATTTAATTGATTTTAATTTTAAGAACCTATCCGGTTTTAATGTATTTAAGACTGGGAAAGGTGAGCAAGGTTTTATGGCTATTTGTTAAAAGATGAGGTCTTTTTCTTAACGTCTGAAACCCAATAGCAGCTTTACTTTTTCTGCATGCGAAAGCACCTCAAATCCAAGGGATTTCTGCTGGTCTTTAACAAAACATAAACAAAGAATTGATGTCCTGAAACGTGTAGAAATTTATGTAGAGTATTTCTCTCATTTTCTCCTGGAAACAGTTGCTGTTTTGCCTTATTTAATCCTTTTCAAAACCTATTCTCCGGTGGCATGATGGTTGTAAATCTAATAGTGTGAAGTTGGCGCATTGAGGTTTGATTCAAATTGCATGATTAAGTAAGTGGGTTTATCTGGAAAGATTGCCCACTTTTCTTTTTTATTCCCTATTTGTTGAACTGTTATTCTGCCTGTGGGTATTGCGCGGATTATAAGAAATCCGGTCTTCTATTTTGCCGTGGCTGTTTTTAATAGTAACCGATGCATTCTTTCGCTTTGCTTCCTTCTTAGCTGCCCGAACAGCCTCAGTTTTCCTGTGAAACTTTTGGGTTGCTTTTCCACCTTCCTTCTTTACCTGCCATCCTCCTTCTGCAGGACTAACAAACCGATCTTCACCATGTTGTTTCACATCTGTTTTCCTTCCCCTATTAGTAGTTTCGATTGGCTTACCTCTGTTAGCGGCCCAGTCTTTTGCACGGCTGATAGCAGTAGCGATAGTGATACCTTCATCGGTATGTTTTTCCTCCAGCATAGCATTGGCTATTTCAATTGCTTTATTACGAACCGCTGCCGGTAAGTTTTTCATTGAATTGGGGAAATTGGTTTTATTCCAGGGCATAATGTTGTTTTTATCTGGTTGCCACATAAACTATTCCTGTTTGGTCAAATACAGGGTATTTCCATGTACCCTAATGAGCAAGTATTTGTAACAAGGCAGGCAATTGCATGAAGCGCGTACGCAATTAACACGCTATTGATACGGAGTTGATACGCAGTTGATACGCTGTTAACTCCGTATCAATTCCGTATCAACTCCGTATCAACAGTGTATCAACAGCGTATAATAAGAATGCACGGGGTAACAAAGTCCCACTACGTCCGTTCAATGAAAATTGCTAATCAGCCATCAGCTGATAGCTCATCTTCAAATTGTCAAATCTTCAAATTGTCAAATTAAATAAAGGACCTGATCCCTGAAGTATTATAGGATTGCCGGAACTCTTTAGGAGTGGCTTGTTTTTTCTTTTTAAAGATCCGGTTGAAATTAGAGATGTTATTGAAACCGCACCTGTAGGCTATCTCACTTATACCTTGAGTGGTGTCGATCAGCATACGTGAGGCATGACCTAATCGTATTTCGTTGAGGGTATCTACAAAAGTTTTCCCGGTACGCTGTTTAAAAAAACGGCAAAACGAAACTTCAGACATCGCGACTAACCTGGCGGCTTCAGGAAGTGTTACATCTTTTGAAAAGTTGTCGTTCAGGTAGGACATTATAGTCTGGATTCTCCTGCTATTGTAAGTAATGGATTCTGTGGAGCGGAATGAAATATCCGATAGCGTTCGCATGTTTCGTGAAGTGGAAAGGTCGTGAAGAATAGAAATTAATTCCAGTACGGAATCAAAACCATTCTTCTGCGGGAGGTTTACTATACGGGGCATAATGGCTTCTGTAGTTTCCCTGGAAAACAAAATGCCATTCAATGATCTTTCAAACATCTTTCTTATAAATGACATCTGGTTTCTCTGTAAAAACTTTTCATCCAGCAAATCACGGTGAAACTGTATAGTCACTTCATGGATTTGTTGGCTTTTGCATTTATGAGTAAACCACCCATGCTGCAGGTTGGGTCCCACTAAAACTAATTCGAGGTCATCGATATTATCTATATGATCTCCAACAACCCGGCGGGCACCACTTGCGTTCTGGATAAAATTCAGTTCAAATTCCTCGTGATAATGAAGCGGAAAATCAAAATCTGTCTTTACCCTGGAGAACAAGGTGAAGCAGTCACTATTGGTGAGCGGAGTGATCTCACGAAGGACTTTTTCTTTCATGCAAGCAAATTTTGACAGCTAATGTATTCTAAAATGCAAAAATGATGGTAATAAAGTATAGAAATAGGTGGATAACTTTTTATGACTTAAATCATATCAAGATAAAGGACATAATGCTATTTTGGTATTACCAATTTTGTAAAATAATATTTCGAATAGATAAAATAGTATCAAAGCTTGATTATTATTCGAAATACATTTGAACACTCAAACTAAGATGGCTATATGAGAAAACGTGCAAGCTCCCGGGTGCTGCTCTTTATTCTGGCCGCACTCGTT
>JBLNAY010000284.1:0-7840 GCA_050259715.1 Candidatus Dadabacteria bacterium | reverse complement strand
AAATGTTCGTTCTTCCACTCAAATCCAAGCCACCTTACATCTTCCTTTATACTGTCAACGTATTCTACATCCTCTGTGGTTGGATTCGTATCATCGAACCGGAGATTGGTGTATCCGCCATACTTTTTAGAAAGCCCGAAGTTGAGGCAAATAGAGGTGGCATGTCCAATATGGAGATAGCCATTTGGCTCCGGTGGAAAACGCGTGACGATGGATGAATATTTTCCGCTCTTCAGATCCTCTTCTATGATCTCTTCAATAAAGTTCAATGATTTTTCTTCAGCCATGCGGCAAAGGTAAAGGAAGAGGGAGATTTGGAATTTTCGATTTAAAATTTAGAATTAAGTGGCAGATATATATGTTGCCTGACGGATAAATGCCATACACTACGGACTATTCACAATTTCCCTTTGACCAATGTGCGCTCTACTCATCATTCATCACTCCTTACTCATTATTACATTTGCAGAACAATCCCTTAACCCATGGCGTACATAGACTATTACAATGTTTTAGGAGTTGATAAGAAAGCCAGCATAGAAGATATCAAGAAGGCCTATCGCAAGCTAGCCCGCAAGTTTCATCCGGATCTGAATCCTAATAATAAAGAAGCCCACCAGAAGTTTCAGCAGATTAATGAAGCGAATGAGGTGTTGAGTGACCCGGAGAAGAGAAAAAAGTATGATCAATATGGTGAGCACTGGAAGCATGCTGATGAATTCGAAAAACAAAAGGCTGCAAGCGGGGCTTCCGGTGGCAGGTATGGAGGTGCTGGAGGGCCGTTCGCAGGCGGTGGACCATTTGGCGGTGGAGGTGGATTTACAAGTGAGGGTTCTTTTGGTGAAGGAGAGTTTTCAGATTTCTTTGAACAGCTGTTTGGTCGACAGGCCGGAGGTGGAGGAGGAGGAAGAAGACATGCGAAATTTAAAGGTGAGGATTTTAAGGCTGAATTGCACTTACCATTGCGACAAGTGTATAGTACTCACCAGCAAATTTTGACAGTAAATGATAAACAGATACGGATTACAATCCCGGCTGGTGTACAAGACGGTCAACAGATAAAGCTCAAGGGCCATGGTGCTCCGGGTGTGAATGGCGGGCCTCATGGTGATCTCTATATAACCTTCATCATTGAAGAAGATCCGGTATTTAAAAGATTGGGTAACGACCTGTATACTAAAGTTGATCTTGACCTCTATACCGCCCTACTGGGAGGAGACATCACCTTTGATACCCTAAGCGGGAAGATCAAACTGAAGATAGCACCGGAAACACAGAATGGTACGAAAACAAGATTGAAAGGCAAGGGATTCCCCGTTTATAAACAGGAAGGCCAGTTTGGTGATCTTTATGTGACGTATGAAGTAAAACTACCTACTAATTTGACAGAGAAAGAAACAGAATTATTCAGAGAACTATCAAAACTGAGACATGGAAAATGAACAACTGATACCGGCAGATGACATTTGTCTTCATTATAATGTGGAACAGACATTTATCCAATCTTTAAATGATGCGGGGCTGATACAGGTGACCACCATTGAGGAACGTTGTTTTATTCCCCCTTCAGAGTTGAGCAACCTGGAAAAGTTCAGCAACTTTCATTACGAGATGAATATAAATATCGAAGGCATAGAAGCCATCTCCCACTTACTGGAGCAGATAAAAGAAATGCAGCAGGAGATGATGGGTTTGAAACAGAGGCTAAGGATTTACGGTGAGGAATAGGAGTAGATTCGGGAATCTGCCAAAGTTCTCAAAGTCTAAACATCTAAACTTCTCAACCTTCTGAACTTCCCTAAAATTTAGCCTCTGCTTTGTATCTTTCGGATATGAAGAACTATCTGCTTTTTATTCTTTTCTTTTTTTGCCTGGAGAGTTTTGGTCAGAATGATTCTTTCTATCTTTTGAAACCACAACAGGTTTTTGACGGTGAGAATATGCATAACAACTGGGTTGTTTTGGTGCATGGCAATAAGATAGAACAGGCGGGGAGCATGGCTTTTAAATTACCTGCGAACACAAGAGTGATTGAATTCCCTTCAGCCACACTCCTGCCCGGGTTAATTGAAGGTCATTCTCATTTATTCCTGCACCCTTATAATGAAGTTTCATGGAATGACCAGGTACTGAAGGAAAGCCGGGCAGAAAGGACTGCAAGAGCAGTGGAACATGCAAGGGTAACGTTGATGTCTGGATTTACCACTACACGTGACCTTGGAACAGAAGGTGCTATGTATGATGATGTCGGATTAAAATATGCAATTGAAAAAGGTGTGGTGCCGGGCCCACGCATGATAGTATCTACAAGAGCTATAGTAGCGAAAGGCACCTATGGTCCGAATTTCAATAATGCTGATATTGATCTTCCCCAGGGAGCTGCAGAAGTAGGCAATAAAGAAAGTTTAATCCAGGAAGTGCGCACACAGATTGGAAAGGGTGCTGATGTTGTTAAGATCTATGCAGATTACCGCTGGGGAAGGGATGGTCAGTCAATGCCCACCTTCACAGAAGAAGAAATAGCAGCAGCTGTAGCAATAGCAAAAAGCGGCGGAAGAGATGTGGTGGTACATGCCGGAACTCCTGAAGCAATGAAAAGGGCTATCCTTGCCGGGGTTAGGACAATAGAACATGGAGATGATGGCACGCCTGAAGTTTTCCGGTTAATGAAAGAAAAAGGTGTGGCACTCTGTCCAACTATTGCTGCCGGTGATGCTTTATTGCAATATCGGGGATGGAAGAGAGGGATAGATCCTGAACCGGCAAGAATAACCGCGAAGAAAAAGAGTTTCTCTGAAGCACTTAAAGCAGGTGTTACTATTTGCATGGGTGGTGATGTAGGAGTATTTCCACATGGCGAAAATGCCCGCGAAATGATCATGATGGTGGAGTATGGTATGAAAGCAATTGACGTTCTACGCTCAGCTACATCTGTGAATGCCGATGTTTTTGGCTATGGTGATAAAGTAGGCAGGGTAAGCAAAGGACTTTTGGCCGACCTTATTGTTGTTGATGGAGATCCTTCTGCAGACATCCGCAAAATTTCTCAAATGAGATTTGTTATGAAAGATGGAAAGATTTACAAGCAGTAAGATGCTTTAATGAGGGTGTTCCTTTTCTGCATTCATTTCCATGGTCGCACTTCTTACTTCTGTATGCCTGATCTGGCCTCCAAGCAGTCCAGTATAGGCCGAGATTCCAAAGCCAATAACAGAAACTATTAGGGTAATCCATGCCACTCCCTTAATGCGATTAAAATGGTTTCGGGAACCGAATAAACCAATAATTGAAAGCAGGGCAACTATAATTAAACAGATAAGGGTATATAAAGCCATTTCAGCATGTTCGCTGATTAAGGGACGGCTAACACCTGGTAAGTTTTTAATAGCTCCTGCAGCACCGCCACCTGTAAAATAAGTGATTAACCCGGCAATAGCAGAGATGATTAACACCAGGTATCCAGCAGCTAAAGTAGGAGGGCTCTTGCGGGCCATACCGGCCATAAGCACAATGGCACCGAAGAATGCACCGATAATGGGAAAGTGGTTGAAGACCAGGTGAAGGTGTACCTTTTCCATTTTTTATTTTAAAGATACTGCTTCACTTTACATAAACGCAGGTTACAATACTCCTTTTGTGGAGGGCAAAACGTCTTTTAACGGATCTCTTTTCACAGCCATTTTTATAGCTTTTGCAAACGCTTTGAAAATAGCTTCTATTTTATGATGCTCATTCTCACCGCGGCATTCAATATTCAGGTTACACTTTGCTGCATCAGAAAAAGATTTGAAGAAATGAAAGAACATCTCTGTAGGTACATCTCCTACCCTTTCCCTGCTGAACTCTGTGTTCCAGACAATCCAGTTACGGCCTCCAAAATCAATAAGCACCTTGGCTTCTGCTTCATCCATAGGAAGAGCGAATCCATATCGTTCTATGCCTTTTTTATTACCTAATACTTTCAGGAAGGCTTCTCCCAGGGCAATACCCGTATCTTCTATAGTATGGTGTTCATCAATCTGCAAATCCCCTTTCACTTCAATGGAAAGGTCCATTGATCCATGCCTTGCCAACTGGTCCAGCATATGATTAAAAAACTCGAGACCTGTGTTGATATGACCTTTACCGGTTCCATCAAGGTTAATGGAAATTGTAATCTCTGTTTCTGAGGTATTACGACTATGGCTGATTTGCCTTATACCGAGTTTAAGATACTCGTATATATCTTTCCATTGCGTAGTTTCTAAAACAACTGCATTTTCCAGTTCCTCTTTTGAAGAAGTTACCTCTTTACTTCCCAGCTCGGGACTGTTCTTCAACCATATTGCCTTGCAACCAAGATTTACTGCTAATTGAACATCCGTTATCCGATCACCAATAACATAAGAGTTTGCAAGATCGTATTTAGGATTGTTCATATATTCCTTGAACATTCCTGTACGCGGTTTACGGTTCTCAGAATGTTCTTCTGGTGTACTTGGATCAATATGTTCTTTAGTGAAGATTATGCCTTCATTAGCAAAGCTGCTCATGATTAGGTTGTGTACAGGCCAGAATTGTTCAGCTGGAAATTTTTCAGTACCCATACCATCCTGGTTACTTACTAATACTAACTCATAATCCAGTTCTTCCGCTATCCTGCTCATATATCTAAATACATGAGGATAGAAGATTAGTTTGTCAAATCGATCAATCTGGTATGTTGGTGGGTATTCCTGTATCAGTGTGCCATCCCTGTCTATAAACAAAACCCTTTTACCTATTGCCGGACCGTTCTCCTGTACCATTCTTTTGTTATATACTTATTTGAATTTATCCCTTACTGTTTTTACCATTGAAGGCGTTACAGCACCTGCATTATTCCCGAAGCTTTTCCTTACAAAGGTGAGAACATCTGCTAATTGTTGGTTTGTTAAATGAGGTTGCGCGGGCATAGTGTTACTAAAAGTCTCTTCATCAATTTCCACCTTGCCATGTGATCCTTTGAGGATCATTCCAATAATTGTTTTCGCTGGCCCCAGGGTCCACTTTGTTTGCTGTAAAGGAGGGTTCATATTCGGAACCCCTGAACCATCTGCCTGGTGGCAAGTAAGGCAGTTGGCAGCATACACAGCTTTTCCTCTTTCCAGGGAAGCTGCCAACATTGAACTGGTTGCGGGTGCCGATTTCATTTTAATCTTAGCTTTTGTTTGCCCATACATAGTACAAGGTAGGAGCAAAAGAAGCATACAGGTGAATTTCATAGTCGTTGTTTTCGTTTTGTCAATTACTTACCGTTGTAACTTATCTTCCAAATCATTCCTTTATTATCATCAGATACATAGATCGATCCATCAGGACCTTGCGCTAATCCACAAGGGCGATATTCTGCATCCCTTGTAGAGTTTACTGTTTCCTTACCAGCAAAACCATCAGCAAAAATCTCCCATTGGCCTGAGGGTTTACCATCTTTAAAAGGTACGAAAACCACAAAGAACCCTTTCTGAGGCAGCGGAGCCCTGTTCCATGATCCATGAAAAGCAATAAACGCTCCGTCTTTATACCGGGATGGAAATTGAGATCCAGTGTAGAATAATAAGCCGTTTGGTGCCATATGAGCAGGGAATGCGATTACCGGTTGACCCATATCAGCACACTTACCCTGCTTTTGACCATCACCACCATATTCAGGCGCCAGGACTTTCTTGTTTTGCTGGGGATCGAAATAACAATAAGGCCACCCGAAATTAGAGCCCTTCTTCACTTCAAACATCTCTTCCGCAGGCAGTTCAGCGCTCTTCTGGTCGTCGTATAAATTACCGAACATGGTTAACTGGTCACGGCCATGTTGCATTACAAAAAGACTTTTAGTTGCAGTATTCCAGTCAAGTCCTACCACATTACGAATACCGGTAGCATAGCGAACTCCCTCTTTATAAGATTGATCCTCTTTGTCAGACCTGAACTGCCAGATACCCCCTGCTATTTCGAGCAGCGGACAAGGTTCCTGTCCTAATGAACCCGGTGATCGGTCCTGCTCCTGGCAGGAGTTTGATGGAGCTCCGATGTTTACATATAGGTTTCCATCATTATCAAGGACAATAGATTTGGAATTATGTTGCCCACGATCTACCAATCCTTTTACAATCAGCTGCGCTTTGGAAGTATCCACTTCATTATTAACAAGCGGGTAGCGATAAACTGATGTATTGGAGGAGGCATAAAGGAAATTATTCTTAATGGTAATACCTGTCCCACCGTAATTACCAAATCCTGAGATATCCTCGTAAACACCGTCTTTATTTTTATCTCTTAATCGGACGATTCCCTTAGCATTGCGTGGTCTGTCAAGCTTAACGTAAATATCTCCATTGGTATTCACTACAAGATGCCTAGCTCTTCCAATGTTTCTACCCACAATCGAAGTTTGAAATCCCGAAGGAACTTTGATCAGTGTCGAATCCGCTGCCTGTAGTAGCAAGGCTGATCCTAATCCAATAACCAGTAATAGTATTTTATTTCTCATGTTCGTTGATCTTATTAGCTAATGTACATTATTGAGAATATTGAGTAAGCAATTTAATCAGCTCTTTATTCTCTTTTTCAGTACCAACAGTGATGCGTAGGGAATTTTCACAAAGTATTACATTACTCCTGTTACGGACTATAACCCCTTTCTGCTTTAGGTATTCATAAATAGCATTGGCGTCTGTCATCTTTACCAACAGGAAGTTAGCATCAGAAGGATATACCTTCTCTACAATAGGTAATTGCCCCAGTTCCTTTACCAGCATCTCTCTTTCTTTCACTGTTTCTTTAATCATAGTATTCACATCCTCAAGTTTGTCCAATGCTTTTGTGGCGAGTTCCTGTGTGGCCCCATTGATGTTATAAGGCGGCTTGATCTTGTTGAGGATATCTACAACCTCAGTTGAAGCGAATAACATTCCTAACCGAAGGGCAGCCAGACCCCATGCTTTGGAGAAGGTTTGCATTATTACCAGGTTTGGATAATCTTTTAAATCTGCAATAAAGGAACGGTGGCGACTATAATTGATATATGCTTCATCCAAAATAACCAGGCCTTCAAAGTTGTTCAGCACTATTTCAATGTCTTCTCTCTCCAGGCTATTTCCGGTGGGATTGTTGGGTGAACAAAGAAATACAAGCTTTGTATTTTCATCGATAGCTTCTTCAATACCTTCAAGGTTCAACTGGTAGTTTAGCAACAGATGTACTTCCTTTACCTCAACGTCATTTATATGAGCATTTACTTCGTACATGCCATATGTTGGTGGACAAATCAGGATGTTATCCACCTGTGGATTACAGAATCCCCGTATAAGTAAGTCAATACACTCATCACTGCCATTTCCCAAAAGAATATTTTCAGGTGCTACATTTTTCACAGCACTGATCTTCTTTTTCAATTCCCATTGAAGGGGATCGGGATAACGGTTATACCACTTCACGAGCGGTGAACCGAAGCTGTTCTCATTGGCATCGAGATAGACGTTAGCCGTACCACTGAATTCAGAGCGTGCAGAAGAATAGGGCTTTAATCTTTTGATATTTTCCCGAACCAATCTATTTATATCGAAACTCATTGTTGTCTTTGTGTTGAATTATCTCACCTTTATTGCATTTTATCTAACCTTACACGTACCGCATTGGCATGTGCCTTCAGCCCCTCAGCTTCTGCCATCTCTATAACAGTATTCGCAATGTTTTTTAGGCCATTCTTAGATAGCTGCTGATAAGTGATTTTCTTAACAAAGCTATCAATGCTGACACCACTATACGCCTTGGCAAAACCATTGGTAGGTAGTGTATGGTTGGTACCACTGGCATAATCCCCCAC